>JAGHYV010000084.1 GCA_017743475.1 Roseiflexus sp.
TGGCGGCGCGGGCAATCTGCGGGTCGCGGACGGCGAAGAACTCTTCTTCCTGCAATTTGATGCGCTCCCAGGGCGGGTTGCCCAGAACAACGTCGAAGCCTCCGCTCGCCGTTCCTCCTTGATGGGGCTGGGGGTGAAAAGCAAACACCTCCGGAAACTCCAGCGGCCAGTGGAAGAAGCGATGTTCGGCGGCGAGCGCCTGTGCTTCCCCAAGCAGGTGCGCTGCGATGGGTTGACCGGCGAACGCGCGGCGAATGGCGTCGGTGGTGATGATCTTCGCCGGGTTCTGCGCGGGCGACGCGGGTGCGTCCGGCGCAGTCGGGCGGGGGTGAGGCGCGAGCACCTGAAAAAACGCTGCCGTCCACAGATCGCAGGCGTTGCTCAACCGGCGCAGGTGCGGGTCGGTGCGCCATGCTTCATAGGTTGCGCGTTTGCGGTGCACCTGATCAGGCGTGTCGTCGCGGATGGTCTCGATGCGCCGCACCGTCTCTGCCAGCGGCGACAGATCGTGGTCGATCGGCGCGTCGAAGAGGGTGAGTTGCCCTTCCCGCTCGGTGCGGTTCCGGCGCTTGAGGTTTGCTGCCAGTTTGCGGTCATCGCCGACGACCGGCGCAAAGGCGTCATCGGGCAGCCCCTCGCGCAACGCTTCCAGGTCGAGAACCCCCACCAGCGAGTCGCCGCATTTGATCCGATGGTCGAGAAAGGTGAGCGGCTTCCCTTCGGCGTGTGATTCGAGCCAGAGCGCCACCCGCGCCAGTTCGACCGCCAGCGGGTTCCGGTCTACGCCGTAGATGCAGTGCGCAACCACGTCGCGGATCGCCTCGCGCACCCGCTCCGGGGCGGGTTCGTCCTCGCCGGTGCGGATGCGCGCCAGTTCTTTCCCCAGGCGACGGGCGGCCGCCAGCAAAAAATGGCCGCTGCCGCACGCCGGATCGAGCACGTTGAGCGCGAGCAGCGCTGCTTCCTTTTCCCGCGCCGTCCGACACGGGCGCACACGTTCCTCCAACACCGGCGCCAGCGCGCTCTGCACCAGTTCGTTCACCAGTGACGGCGGCGTGTAGTACGAGCCGGTCGCTTTCCGTTCCGAGCCGAAGGTCAACACAAAGGTCGGGCGACCGCGCGTATCGAAGGTGATGGCGGGGTGGTAATCGAGCAGGCTCTCGTACACCGAACCGAGTTCCTCAGTATCCAGCGCGGCATAGTTGACGCGGCGCGGCGGCGCATCCCCCTCGCGGTAGAACGCCAGATGCCAGAAGGCGCGCAGCAGGTCGCGGTTGGCGATACTGGCGTCGTCCAATTCCTGATGGGCGAACAGTTCGCCGTTGAGCGGCGGCGCGTCCAGCAGGCGCGCCATGCGCTCATCGGTCAGCACCAGCCACAGCGCGCGCAGCGACAGCCACAGGTCGTCGTGATCGGTGTAGGCAGTGCGGCGCGTACACAGGCGGCGCAGGCGACCCACGCCGTAGTGATCGCGGTAGAGCGGGTCGCCGCCCATCAATCCGCGCTCTTCCGCCGTCAGCAGGAAGAGCAGGCGATAGACCAGGCGCAACAACTGGCGGTAGAGCGCATCCGCACCCTCGCCCTCGCGCTGACTGCGCTCAGCGTGAACCGCTTCCGACGGGGGAGAGGAAAACGCCGACTCTTCCCCACGCTGCGACTGAAGCGTCGCGCGCAGCGCAGCCGAAGCAGGATGGCGCAAAAAGCCATTCGCCATGATCACAATCGCCTGTTCCACCCCATCGCGCAGGCGCTCGCGCACCCGCCCGCCCTGCTCGACTGCCTGCTGATAGTAGGTCTCCAGCAGGCAATCGGCGGGAGCGCGCCCGTCAGACGGCAGGCGGGTGCGGTGCAGCAGGCGGTAGAGCAGCACAAAATCGGCAAACCGCCCCTCATCGGCGAAGATCGCCGCCAGATCGAACTCCACATACGCCTGGCGGCGCACAAACGTCGAATTGCGCAGCAGGCGCAGCGTGCGCCCATTCGTAACGACTCCCCACAGCGCCTCAGAGCGATTGAGGTACTCTTGAACCAGGGCGTGCGGCGACAGGCGCGGGCGCGCGGCAGGAGCGACGCGCCCCAACTCCTGGCGATAGCCAACGATGTGAACCGGAACAGGTGCTTCTGCGCCAGCATGATCCTGTGACTGATCGGCGCCAAGCGTATGAGAAATGGGGAACAGCGCGCCGTCCACCTCCAGCGCGCGCGGATTGAAGCGCAGATCATAGCCGAGCAGCCGCAGAAACGGGATTACCCAGAACTCACGGGTCGTAGAGGTCGCCGGATCATCAGCAGGAAGGCGCTCCAGACGATTCTGAAACACTCGCCAGAGCGCGCAGGCATCGTTGAACGCCGCAGCGATTTCACCGGTCAGGCTGCGACCGGGCGGAAGACGAAAATCCGACGGTTTCTGTCCCGGCAGATCGGCAGCGGTCAGTGCCTCGATCAGGTCAGGGCTGAACAACCCGCCCTCAAGACGTAGCGACGGATAAGTCGAAGATAGTATCGCCATAACCAGTGCACGAAACGCCATTCCGGCATCATCAGGGACGGCGCGACCAATGATTGCCGGTCAGGGAGGCGGACCGCCTGCCGAACCGTCCTGTCTGGACGCACAGATTTGCGTCCACATGATGCGCGCCCATTATCCTAAAGCACACAGATTCGTTTTGTCAACGGGGCGTCTGTCAAACGTTCCTTGCCCCTGATCCGAATCTTCGTTATAATGACACCCTGTACTGGAGAAACCATTGAAATGCACCAGATACGACGAGACAGACAGCACACAGAATCAGAGGCGCTGATGACGGAAGTCGTTCACCTGCACATGCCAGAAGAAGTGCGCGCGACGCAATCACGTGACGCAACGCCGCGTGAACGCCGCTATTATGTCTGGACGGTCGGTTGCCAGATGAACGTTTCGGACTCGGAACGGCTCGAAGCCGCGCTGCAGGGTGTTGGCTACGCGCCTGCCGAACGTCCTGAAGACGCAAGTTTCATCGTGCTCAACTCGTGCAGCGTGCGCGCCTCAGCAGAAGAGCGCATCCTGGGCAAGCTGAGCGAGGTGCAACGCATCAAGCGCAAGCACCCGGACACAAAAGTGGTACTCTGGGGATGCATGGTTGGTCCTGGCAACCAATCGATCTTCCAGAACCGCCTGCCCATGGTAGACCATTTTGTGTCGCCATCGGCTGTCGATGAAGTGCTGGCGCTGGCGCCGAACCCGATCTACCAGCTTGAAGAGCCAGCACTACCGGTGGCGCGCTGGGATCATCCGCCAGTATCGGTGCATGTGCCGATCCAGTACGGCTGCAACATGTCGTGCTCATTCTGCGTTATCCCGCTGCGTCGTGGGCGTGAACGCAGTCGTCCGCTCGACGAGATTGTCGAGGAGTGCCGTCGGATTGTAGCGCGTGGCGCAAAAGAGATCACGCTGCTGGGGCAGATCGTCGACTCTTGGGGGCATGATCTTCCAGGGCGCCCCGATCTGGCGGATCTGTTGCGCGCCGTTCACGACATTCCTGGTTTGCTGCGACTGCGCTTCCTGACCTCGCACCCGGCATGGATGACCGACCGTCTGATCGCAGCAGTGGCGGAACTGCCACGCTGCATGCCGGACATCAACCTGCCAGTGCAGGCGGGTGATGATGCGCTGCTCAAGATTATGCGTCGCGGGTACACGGTGCAACGCTACCGCGACCTAATCACAAAGATCCGCGATGCCATCCCCGATGTGTCGCTGACCACCGATGTAATTGTTGGGCATCCCGGCGAGACACGCGAACGCTTCGAGGGGACGAAGCGCCTGCTGGAAGACATTCGGTTCGACAAGGTGCATATTGCGGCATTCTCGCCACGCCCCGGTACACGCGCTGCCGAAATGGAGCTTGACCCGACGCTGGCGGTTCCCGAAGGTGAGAAACAACTGCGGCGCATCGAACTCGAACGCCTACAGGAACAGATCGCTGCTGAACGCAATGCGCGCTTCCTGCATCAGACCGTCGAGGTGCTGGTTGAAGGCGAACACAAGGGCAAGTGGCGCGGGCGCACACCAGGGAACAAACTGGTGTTCTTCAGCGACCCGGACGACTGGACAGGACGCCTGGTGCAGGTAGTCATCACCCGTACCAGTCCCTGGTCGCTCCAGGGTGTTCTGGCGCGATCAAATGAGACGTCTACGCGCGTCAACGGCGCACTGCATGCTGTTTCTGCAGCGAATGGAGCGGCAGTCTGATGGAAACCCTGCATCCGCTAGCGCCGCGTCTTCCGCTTCCTGTCGCACCACGTGCCGCTATTGGCGCGCTGGTTGCAGACCTGTTGATCGCAATTGGCACGGCACTGATCCTCAGTGTCGCAGTGGTCGGCGTGATGATTGGATTGCGCGCCGCGCAGACTGGTCTCGATGTCAATGCTCTTGGTCAACTGAACCCGCGGGAGATCGCGCGACTGATCGGCGTTGATGGGATGCTGACGCTGCTCCTGCTGCAAAATCTCGTCTTCATCGGTATTGCGGTCATACGAGTGCGGGTGCTGCGACGCGAGCCACTCTCGGCGCTGGGGTTCAGCGCGCCTCAACCGCTGCGTCTGGCGCTGTTCGGTGTTGGGTTGGGAGTGCTGGCGCTCTTCGTGAATGGCATCGTCGGCATGATCTTCGTCGGTGCTGGCATTCGTCAGAACCAGGCGGCGCTCTATCCGTTGTTTCCCGGCGATTATCTGGGGCAGGCGTTCTTCTTTGTCGGAGCAGCAATTCTGGCGCCGATTGGGGAAGAAGTGCTGTTCCGCGGTTATCTCTTCGGCTCTCTCCGCCGACTCGCGGGTGACTCGCGTGCAGGTATCGTCATTGCCTATGGCGTCAGCGCGCTGGTATTCGCCCTGGCGCACTCGCTGGCTGCCAGCGAGGGGGTGATCGGGCTGCTGGTTCCGTCGTTCCTGATCGGTCTGATATTCGCCTGGGGATTTGATCGTAGCGGCAGCTTGCTCCCCAGTATCGTAGCGCACGCAGTGAATAATAGTATCGCATTCGCGGTATTACTGACATGCATTAACAATCCGGGCGTGTGCCCGCAGGTGTGACAAGGAGATGACATTGACAAAGCCAAAGCAGGACGAAAAAATTCGCTTGCAACGCCGCTTGCAGAATCAGGCAGTTGAACTGGCAGTCAATAGCCGCTGGGAAGAAGCGGTACAGGTCAACCAGAAACTGATCAGCCTTGCTGAAACGACCGAAACGTACAACCGGCTCGGCAAGGCATACTTCGAGTTGGGGCGTCTGGCAGAAGCGCGCGACGCCTACCGCAACGCGCTGCGGCTCACTCCGAACAACCGCATTGCGCGCAAAAATCTCGAGCGTATCGAAGAACTGCTGGCACGGTCTGCGTCCCTTTCAGGCGGGTTGAAAACCGGGCGACAACTCGTTAATCTGCGGTTGTTCATTACCGAAGTTGGCAAAACCGCGCTTACATCGCTGATCGACGTTCAGCGATCAGCGCTCGCGGCGGTCGTTCCCGGCGAGAAAGTCGAACTGCGCCCCAAAGGACGAGGTGTGGCAGTCTACGATATGTCGGGCGCGCTGATTGGACGCGTCGAGCCAAAACTGGCGCAGCGCCTGAATGAATTGATGGCTGGCGGTAACCGCTACATCGCTGCTGTTGCTTACGTCAACGGGCGGCAGGTACGGATTATCATCCGCGAGATCTATCAGTCGCCATCACAGCGCGGTCGGATCTCCTTCCCTGGCAAACTGAGCGAAAGCTTCCTTCGTGGTGGGTTCATCGGCAGTGCACAGTTCGACGAATTTGGTGAGGAGTTGCTTGAGGAAGAAGAGGGCATCGAGGTGCGCGAAGATATGGAAGAAGAAGTCTTTGGCAGCGAAGAGGAGGATCTTGGTCTGGAAGAGATCGAGCCGGATATCGGCGATGAGGACGATCTGATAGAAGAATGAACCATAATGCCTATGCCTATGTAGCGCTGCCGTACTATTGCTTCCGCGTCTCTCCTCATCTATACTGGAACTGGATGTGCGTTACGCCATCCAGTTCTTTCTTTGTTGCCATGCCTCTCGCCTGTCGCCTGATGGAGAGGAAGCGTTATGGAAGCGCGAATCGACGAAAAAGGCAAATTCTTTACTCCGCGTATCACAAAGGACGCCATTACCGCTTTCGTGCGCACCGCCAACAAAATTATCGTCGGCTCGGTCTATGTGCGTCCTGGCAACCGTCTCACCGATGAACTGAACAACGATCCATCGTCCTTCCTCCCCATCACCGATGTGCGCGTGTACGACGCCGAGGATGAACGTTTTCAGTTTCAGTCATCATTTATCTTGGCAGCGTACCGCGAGATTCTGCTGATCAGTGAACTCGACGCTCTGGCAACCATCCGCGATGTTCCGTGGAATGCACCGTCCGCCGAACCCACGCCCCTGATCCGCGAAGACGATAATCTCGGCGTCCACATCAACGAGCGCGGGAAATACTTCACTGTGCGTACCCCAAAGGACGCCGTGCTCTGCGCGGTGCGCGGCGGCGACCTGGCAGTGCTGGGGTATCTGTACGTCCGTCCAGACTGGCGCCTGAAAGACGAGTTGAACGATGATCAGGCGCGCTATCTGCCAATGACCGATGCGCGCGTTTTCCGCGTCAGCAATAATATGCTACTGTACCATGCCAGTTTCTTGCTCATCGGTCGCCACGCGATCGACATTGTCGCGCCGATCGATGCCGTCACCGGCGTCAGCAATGTTCCGTGGCTGCCTATTCGCTCGACGGAGGGAGAAGGATGAGTTTCTTTGCGCAGCAATTCGCCGGCAAGCAGCAGACTGCCTCATCTTCCAGTGCATCCGGCGGCGTCTTTATCCCGCCTGAACCCGCGTCGATCGAGGAAACCGGTCTCAGCATGGGGTTTCTGAATGACCTGGTGCTGAAGGTGATCTACTTCCACGGGAATATCACCGGGCAGCAGATTGCTGAGGTGACCAAATTGCCGTTCTTCGGCGTGCTCGACAAGGTGCTGGAATTCCTCAAACTCGAAGAGTATGTCGATATCGTCGGTGCACAGGGAGGGTTCAACGAACGCTCATTCCAGTATGTCATCGCTACCAAAGGGCGCCTGAAAATCCACGAAGTACTGGATCGATCCCAGTACGCTGGACCTGCGCCCGTGCCGCTCAATCAGTACATCGCCATGGTGCATCGCCAGTCGGTCGGCGATATGGTGGTGGACGCCAAAACCGTGCGCCAGGCGTTTGCCCATCTCGTCGTCAGCGACCGCATGCTTGACCGCATCGGTCCAGCAGCAAACTCAGCCCGTTCGTTGTTCCTCTACGGTCCTCCCGGCAACGGAAAAACGACGATAGCTGAAGGGATCGCCAACATGCTTGGCGGTCATGTCCTGATCCCGTATGCGGTCGAGGTAGATGGGCAGATTATCAAGGTGTTTGATCCGCTCAACCATCAACCTATTGAGCAACCAGCAGTTGCCGCTACCCGTGAACCAGTTGTCAACTTTGAGGGGCGCCCGGTGGTAGATTCGCCCCTCCCTGATCGGCGCTGGCTGGTCTGTAAACGACCGCGGGTGATGGTCGGCGGCGAACTGATCCTGGAACAGCTCGAACTGATCTTCGATCCTATTGCAAAAGTATATGAAGCGCCATACCAGATGAAAGCCAACGGAGGGTTGTTCCTGATCGACGACTTTGGTCGCCAGAAATGTCGCCCGCAAGATCTGCTCAACCGCTGGATCGTGCCGCTGGAAAAGAAAGTCGATTTTCTTGCCCTTCAGACTGGCAAGAAAATCCAGGTGCCGTTCGATGTGCTGATCGTCTTTTCGACCAACCTTTCGCCGCAGGACCTGGTCGATGACGCTTTCCTGCGTCGCATCCGCCATAAGATCGAAGTGCCAAATCCGTCACCGGAAGAGTTTCGCGCCATTTTTCAGCGTGTGGCAAAAGCGAAGAATATTCCCTACAGTGACGAAGGGTTGCGCTATCTCATCCTGGAACGCTACAAGCGCGACGGGCGCGACCTGCGATCATGCCACCCGCGTGACCTGTGCGACCAGATCCTGGACGAAGCGAAATACCGCGGCATCCCGCCGTCAATGTCGCGCGAACTGCTCGATCGCGCTTATGATGCGTACTTTGTGAAACTCTCATAACGTCGGAGCATCAACCATGTCGTTACTGAAACGAATCGGCGGTTCGCAACCGCAATCAACCGAGCCATCCGCCGTTGTAAGCACGCTGGCAGGCGCGCCGACAGGCGCGCCGGACAACGCGGCGACGTCACGCATGATGGTAACCTCAACCGGCAGTGACGTGTCGCAGCAGCGGATGCTGGAACTGTCGCTCTGGATTGTTGATCGCATTCTGAGTTCGCTCGGCAATCAGCAGGAACTCAAGCGCTCCCCCGAAATGGAGCGGCAACTCCAGGAAAAATTCACCCTAGCGTATCGACAGAGCGGCGTGAATCTGACCGATGAGCAAACCAGGCAACTCTACGATATGGTGATGGACGAGTTGTTCGGGTTCGGACCTATCGAGCCGCTGCTTCGCGACGACAGTATTACCGAGGTGATGGTGAATGGACCGCGCGCAGTGTATGTTGAACAGAGGGGCAAACTTACCCTGACATCGGTGCGATTCGCCAACGATGAGCATGTGTTGAAAGTCATCGACCGCATTATTCGCCCGTTGGGGCGACGCATCGACCGCAAATGGCCAATGGTGGACGCGCGTTTGCCTGATGGTTCACGCGTCAATGCAATCATTCCGCCATGTGCCATCGATGGTCCATCAATCACTATCCGCAAGTTTTCCAAGAAGAAACTGACGGTCGAGGATCTGATCCGCTTCGGCTCGATGACGCCCGAAATGGCGGAGTTCCTGCGCGCGTGCGTCGTCAGTCGCCTGAACATCATCGTCGCTGGAGGCACCGGATCTGGTAAAACGACACTGCTTAACGTTCTGTCGAACTTCATCCCACCAGACGAGCGTATCGTTACGATTGAAGACAGCGCGGAATTGAAACTGGCGCAGGAACATGTTGTGCGACTCGAGTCAAAACCGCCGGAGATCGACGGCACTGGGCGCGTAACGATCAACGACTTGGTGATCAACTCGTTGCGTATGCGCCCGGAACGGATCGTCATCGGCGAGTGTCGCGGCGGCGAAACTATGGCGATGCTTCAGGCAATGAACACTGGCCACGACGGTTCGCTCTCGACCCTGCACGCCAACTCACCGCGCGATGCGATCGCCCGTATGGAGACAATGGCGATGATGGCGGGGATGGACATCCCGCTTCGGGTTATCCGTGAGCAGATTGCTTCCGCGATCGACCTGATCGTGCAGCAGACTCGCCTGGAAGATGGAAGTCGCAAAATCGCCTATATCACCGAAGTGCAGGGTATGGAAGGTGACGTGGTGGTGTTGCAGGACATTTTCGTCCTCCATATTCTCGGCAAAACGCCTGAAGGCAAGATCATCAGTGAACTGCGTCCCACCGGTACACGCCCGCGCTTTACACCGCGACTCGAAGCGCATGGTTTCAAACTGCCGCCTTCGATCTTTGGCGCCACCGTTCCTGGTCAGAAGCGTCCATGGTAACGACAGCGCTATGTACGGCGGCTCCGCGCTAGCGCCAGCGCATACACGTCGCGTGCGCCGCCTGCACGCAGCGCCAGTGCACAGGCATTGACCGTCGCCCCAGTAGTGAGCACATCATCAACCAGTGCAACGCATGCTGGCGGCGGCGGGCCTCGCCACACGAATGCATTGGCGACATTCTCGATACGACTGGGGGTGTCAAGCAGCGCCTGTTGCCTGGTTGCCCTGATCCGCACCAGTGGTCCCACAATCAGCGGCAGACCTGTCGCGCTGGCGACTTCACGCGCCAGCAGTTCCGCCTGGTTGAAGCCGCGCTCTGTCAGACGGTGCGAGTGGAGCGGCACAGGGATGAGCGCATCACAGGGGAGCGGATGCGCGCGCAGATGGTCTGCCAGTAGTGCGCCGAGTGGACGCGCCATTCGTTGCTGGCTACGGTATTTGAGCTGATGCACGGCCTGACGAAGTGGACCATCAAACACATATGCTACCCGCACCCCGGTCAGCTGATCGGCAACACGCGGCAGATCGCCGTCATATACGGCCAGACGACGACGGCATGCATCGCATAGCAGTGCGCCCAATTGACCGCATCCGACACAGCGATCCGGCAGAAGCAGGCTGAGAACGTAATCGATCCATCTAAACAGCATCGTAGCGTCTCCTGCGCATAGCGTACTACCAGAACGATACACCCCTGCGCCGGACGACGCCATCACCCATTGGTCTCGTCAGCACACGATGCTCTATCTCTTCCTGATGAGGTACCGGATTCCCGAAACACCGCCGAATCTGTGGTGGGAGGTTGACCCTTGTCCAGGTCTGCCGTGTTGCACGAAACTCCCGTTTCCAGCGGAGCGTAGACCGAAATTACGGTTTTTGAGTATTTCCGCTCTAGCCCGCACAGGCGGGCTTTGCCCTGCCCCTACATAGCCGAGGGCTTATGGTCTTCGAAGGGTATCGCCTTCATCAATAACCAGGCTGAAAGAGACCTGCGACCGGCCAAAGTCAAATAGAAAGTGCGCGGCTGTTTCCGCACTGACCAGGGGGCGGCAGTGGATGCCCGCTTGCAGGCGATGCTCTCCACGTGTCGCAAACAGGGGGGCGACGTTTTGCCACGCTGCGCGACCTCTTCACCCGTCGGCCAGTCTCCCTCCTCACAGGCGGGCACGCAGTTACGAACTGCTATGAAAAACCTCTTCATCAGGTGCCACAGGGATAGGTTTTTTGAAGTCCCCTACGTTCCTTCTTTCGTTTTGGGCTTCCTGAAGACCAAAAACCCCCTTCTCCCCCCGTGGGAGAAGGGGGTTAGGGGTAATGAGGGACACGGACAAAAGCACAAAGGAATGTAAAAAACTGATCATCTCTCCCAAGAACTCGACCCTTGAGAGCCTCTTGGAAAGGGGAGTTGCATCCCTGCGCCCCTCCATAATCTATGCTCCTACGGCAGAACATCCACGCACAACGCTGGTGAGCCAGAAGAGATCGTCCCGATCCCCGTCACGTCTACCTCCCAGCGGATATTGCATCGCGCATCACCAGGCGGCGGTAGAGGAGGGAAGAAGATGCCGCTGATCAACAGTTGCATACTTTGCCCTGGCGCCAGCGTGACGGAACCGTTCCACGTCGCTTCTGTAC
Source organism: Roseiflexus sp. (assembly GCA_017743475.1). Taxonomy (GTDB): domain Bacteria; phylum Chloroflexota; class Chloroflexia; order Chloroflexales; family Roseiflexaceae; genus Roseiflexus. The sequence goes on from JAGHYV010000084.1 coordinate 11,237, forward strand.
CAAATGGTGCTGTACAATCGCCGCCCTGCGGACTGCTGCATGAACTGATAATGAAGGCTATTGGACCTCCATATTCAAACGTATCATAAATCCGCGTTACGGTGACATCCGTTGTGCCAGTATTGAGTATCTCAATCGTCCACGTAATCGTCTGTCCGACCTGAACGGGATTGGGAGCGGCGCTCTTTGTCACCCGCACGTCGGGTACAGGCGTCGGGGTCGGCGTCCCCGTCGGGGTCGGCGTCCCCGTCGATGTCGGCGTCCCCGTCAGCGTCGGGGTCGGCGTCGGCGACAGAGTCGGCGTTGGCGTCGGGAGTGGCGTGAACGTCGGCGTTGGCGTTGGGAGTGGCGTGAATGTCGGCGTTGGCGTTGGGAGTGGCGTGAATGTCGGCGTTGGCGGTACCGGGGTGGGTGGTACCGGGTCTGGCGGTGCCGGAGTGAATGTTGCTGTTGGAACCGGCGTGGGCGTCTCTGTCGGGACCGGTGTCGGCTCTTCCGTTGGTGTTGGTATTGGCGTGTCGGTTGGGACCGGTGCAGGCGTGCGTGTTGGCACAGGTGAGAGCCTGACCGTTGGCGATGCTGGCAAGAGCGTATCGGTCGGTTGAGGAATGGGGGTCGGCGGTCGTGCAGTATTCGTTGGTTGTGGCTCTGGCAACGTCGTGTTGGTGGCGGTTGGTTGAGCAAGCGGCAGTTGGGTTGGCGTATTCGTAATCGGCTCAAGGGTTGCAATAACCGGAGTGTTCGTTGGCAGACTGCCAACCGGTCGCGGGGTCACTGTCGGAGGCTCGACAATCAGCACATCGCCGGGTGTTGGTGTTGGTGCATCAAACGCTGGCGGCACTACTGGTACCTGGACTGTTGGAACGCTCCCGACGACTGGCAGAGTCGGAGTGCCGCGGAGCGCCGCACTGGTGGCTGTTGCGCGCTCGGCAGCTTCAGCGGCTGCGAGTTCTGGCGGGATTGCAGCGAGGCCGGGCGGTACGAGCCAGGGACGGTAGTCGGCGCGATCTTTCGAGAGCAGATTCAGCGCGGTTGCCCAATCACGTGGGATCAGGGCGCGCGTTACGATCTCTGCGACACAACAGATCGAAAGGAGCGCCAGCAACAAGGCTGAAGCGATGATCCAGCACAGCGGCTCATGCTGTCGCGCCCGTTCCGCCTGGGCTGGCGATGGCGTTTGTGTACTCATGGGCGATAGGGAGTGCTATGCTGAACGTGCTGCCGCGCCCAACTTCGCTGTGCGCCCAGACCTTTCCACCGTGGCGCTCGACCAGTTGCCGGGTGATGACCAGCCCCAGACCGCTGCCGCGTTCGGGGGAATTGTTCCCTTCAACGCGGAAGAATCGCGTGAACAATCGGTTCATCGCACTAGCAGGAATACCCGGTCCTGTATCGGAAACATCGATCTGCACCATGCCGTCATCACGCTGATGCGCTGTAATTGTCACTCCGCCCTGCTCGGTATAGCGCCGTGCATTATCGATCACCTGTCCCAGAATGATCAACAACTGCTCACGATCAGCACGCGCTGGCGGCAGCTCGTCGGGCGCTATCACCGTCAACGCCAGTCCCTTCTTCTCGAACAACTTCCGCATCGGCGCGACTACTTCATTGATAATCTGGCGCACGTCCTGGGCTGCGAAATCGGTCTGCAACGTGTTGGCTTCGATGCTGGCGACCAGGATCATGTTCCTGACGATATTGTTCATCAACTCAACGCGTTGGCGCACCGCTTCGAGCAGATCGCGCTGCTCACTGCTCAACTCACCGACCATACCGCGCAGCAGCAGATCGGTATAGCCGTAGATCACCGTTAGCGGCGAGCGCAGTTCGTGCGAAATGGTGGCAATAAAATCGGTTTTCGCCTGATCAATAGCGACCTCTGCCGAAATATCGTGCAGCACTACCACTTCACCAATCTGAGTCCCCTCGTCGGTTGTCACAGGTGCGTGGCTCAGCCGCAGGACGCGATCACCCAGTCGGAATAGATCGCGGTAGGCAGCGCCATTCTCGCTGAACATCTCATGGCGAACCTCAACGCGCGTCAGCGGTATATCGCTAAATGAACGCCGTACCAGACGCCAGTCGCTCATGCCCAGCATCTGTTCAGCAGCGCGGTTGACGATCACGATCCGACGCTGGTGATCCAGCACCACGACGCCATCTGCAATCGACTCCAGAATGGCGTGTCGCCGCAGCGCTTCTCGCTGGACTCGGTCAAACAGCACGGCGTTGTACAACACGCTGGTAGTCATGTTGGCTATCGCAATGACCGATGGCAGCACACTGCCGGTAAACGCGGCAGGTTCACGGTGCGCAACGATCAACACACCAGCCGGTTCACCCTGAATGACCAGCGGAGAGAGGATCAGGCTCTGATACCCGGCAACCTGTATGAGGCCGAACGACGTCAGGCGTGGCTCGTCCTGCGATGATAGCAGCACTGCCTGTTGCGTTTCGCTGATCTCGCGCACCAGCGGATCGTTCAATGGCACCCGCACATGGCGTAGGCTGCGCACGATGGCGGGCAGTCCTTCATCGATATGGTAGCGCAGCGCGCCTTCCTCAGCGATCAATGCCAGCACGTCCGCATCGGGCAACAGGGAACGCACAGCGCGTTCTGCCACTTTCAATACTGGCGTCACCTCAATAGCCTGATTGAGGTCGCGACTCGTGCGGTACAATCGCGCCAGATGCTCGGTCATCTGATTGAACGCCAGTGCCAGACGACCAAGTTCATCCGGCGACATGACCGTAGTGCGTGCTTCGAGATCGCCGCTGGTCACTGCTTCGGCAGTTTTCACCAGATTTGCCAGCGGGCGCGTGATCTGCCGCGCGATCTGATACCCTAGAACCACCGAGCCAGTCGCCAGCACGATAGTAACGACCGTTATGATATTGCGACTGAGCGACAACTGCTGCACCTGAAAATCACGCGAGAGACCGACCGAGAAGTAACCGACCTGGACATTTGCTATCACCAGCGGGCTGTATGCCAGTTGATACCCGCGCTGGCGAAGTTCAACGGTAAAGATCGACTGTGCCTGCCCGCTGAGCAATGCTTGCAGCACCTGCGGCGGCATATTGAGAGTGCTCAACTCCGCGCGCGGCAACAGGGTAGTGCTGATCGCCTGCCCCGACAGGTCGTAAAAGGTGGTCACCGCTGCCTGACTGCTCCGTTCGAGTGAAGCGAGCAAACGATCACACTTGATCGCAATCAGAACCCCGCCGACAACCTCATTGCCTCGGCGTACCGGCGCAACGGTGTAGAAATAGGGCTGCACATCAGGCGCAAAGTAGATCAGGTTCGCAAACTTGTCGTTTCCGTCAATTGTTGTTCCTGAGATAATGGCGCGCACAAAATCCAGCCCCGACAGATCGGTCGTCATGATTCGGACAGGCAGGGCATCGGGGTCTTCCGAAACGCGCAACCAGTCGACGAGAGTCTTGCCATTGCGATCAAAGGCGATCATGCGGTCAAAATCGAGGTTAACGCTCCCGACGCCAAAGCGATAGTACGGTTCGAGCGCGCGAATAACCTGATTATCGTCACCGCTGGCAAACGCATCGGCGACTGCCGGAATATCCTGGTTGGCTGGTGCGAACACAACCTGCCGTAAGAACTCCAGATTGTTGCGCTCGCGGCGCACCAAAGCATCGGTGGTGTTACGCGCCACCTGCGCGAGCTGGTTCTGCAATCGCTCTTCCCACGAGACTGCCACCAGACCAACAGCAATCGCTGCCCCCGCTATCATCACCACCAGGGTCAGCGTCAGGTAGGGGAAAATAATTTTGTATCGGATTTGTGAACGGAAGATCGATACAAGCCCGCGCATGCCCAACTTGCTTTCCGCATTCAGTACAATCGTTTATAAGGACCTGGCTTGACAATCGCATTATAGCCTTTGAAAAATGATATATCAAGCACTATATCGCAAAAAGGTTAAAAGACTGAAAAATATTCGATGAACAGATTGTCACTCTATCTTTCGACAGGCAACGCAAATGCAAACACACTTCCGGCACCTTCTTCGCTCTCAACCCAGATGCGCCCACCATGCGCTTCCACTGCCAGGCGGCAGAAAGTCAACCCCAGTCCGGTCCCACGCACCTTCCGCCCGCGCACCTGACCGAACTTTTCGAAGATGCGCTGAAAATAGGCGGGTGGAATGCCTGGACCGCGGTCCTGCACCCATACGACCAGGTATTCTCGCGTATCGTCGAATGTCCTATGTACCGGCGCATCATCTGGTGGTGTATGCGTTCCCCCTGCCAGGAATGCGCCGATCGTCACCACACCCTGCGTCGGAGAGAACTTGATCGCATTATCGAGCAGGTTCTGCAACACGCGCACGATCTTTTCGCCATCGATTTCGACTGGCGGAAGATACGGCGCCAGGCGTTGTTCGATTGTCACACCGCGACTGTTGGCGAGATGCTGCAAACGCTCGATTGCCTGATCGATAACGCTGAAGATCGGCAATGGCTTGAGATCCAGGTCCATCCGGCCCTGTTCCATCTTCGAAATATCAAGCAACGTATTGATCAGGTGCAGCATCGTCTGACTGCCCTGATAGGCGATCTTCAGCAACTCCTGCTGCTGTTCGGTCACCGGTCCGACGATGCCGCGCTGAAGCATCATCACACCGTTCATGATCGACGTGAGTGGCGCGCGCAGGTCGTGCACCAGCATGCTGGTGTAATCCTCGCGCAACTGCTCCAGGTCGCGTTCCTGCGTAACATCGCGGAGGATCAGCAACTCGCCGCGCGGCTCGTTCTGCGCATCGTAGACGGGGAGACGGATCAGGCGCACATACCGGTGCGCTCCGCTTGCAAACGCCAGATCGCTGATCTGCGCTGGCACTGCAACCTCCTGGCTCCATGACGGAGTCGTTGTGTCGTGGGCGCGCGCAAGCAATTCCGCTACCACATTGTCGATGCGCCGACCGATTAGCGACTCTTCTGGACATCCGCAGATCTCAGCCGCCAGTGGATTGGCAATCTGTATCTCGCCGCGCATATCAGCCATTAGAATGCCATCGGCGGTTGAGCGGAGCACGGATGCCATGCGATCCCGCCCGGCGGTCACCTGTTGGAAAAGGCGTGCGTTCTCAATGGCAACCGCGATGAACGCCGCCATACGCATCAATCGCAGCGCGTCCTCTTCATCGAAATCTCCGCCGATCTTGTTTAGCAGTTCGATTGCGCCGATCACCCGCCCCTTGGCAATCATTGGCACACAGAGGATCGAACGCGTCGGAAAGCTGGTTGCTTCGCTGATCTGGCGGTAAAAGCGCGGATCGCTGGTGACATCGTGTACGATCTCCCACTGACCGGTGCGCACCACATGTCCGACAACACCCTGTCCAGCTGGAACGCGAAAACCAGCAAGCTTCTCTTCGCCGCCTTCGATAGTCATTACAAATTCGAGGTCGCCGGTCGCTTCATCAACGAGCAGTAATGAGCCAGCCTCGACGTGAAAATAATCGCTAAGTTGCTGGACGACTAGGCGGTATACTTCGCGCGTATCGAGCGTCGATGTGACAACAGATGCGATATCGTTGAGGGTTTTGAGTTCTTGCGTGCGTCGCTCAACCGACTCGCAACTGCGGTGCGACACGATTGCCAGCGCGATCTGTCCGCTCAGCGCTCTGATGAGCGCCACGTCCTTGCTATCGAATGTCCGCGTGGCATGAGCGCTACAGATGACCAGAGCGCCGAGTGTTTCGTCACGGGCGATTAGCGGTGCAATCAGCATTACCCGAACGTTGCGCGCCAGCAGTGCCTGTTCCTGGGGATGCACAATTATCGGGCGCCGCAGTCGCATCGCCTCCGCAGCGCCTGGTATATCGTCTGGCGTCAGTTCAGCGTCACTGTCTGATTGAGGATGTTCATATACCCATATCTTACGTCCCTGAACATCCTTCAGCAGCGCAATGGCGCGATCCGCGCAGCAGAGACGGGTCAATTCGACTAGTGAGAGATGCAACAACTGATCGAGGGTCGTGGCACGCTCAACAGATTGTGCGATGCGTGCCAGACCCTCCAGCAGCGGATCATCGCTGGAAGTCCATTCGACAATGTCGTACATCTGGTTGGTCGGAACCTGAGCATCCATTTGTGAACTGCTCTTAGGCAGGCAAAGCAGGATGGTCCCCGGTTTTTCCTCGTTTTATGGAAGTTGTCATAAACCTATCGGACAAGGTTGAACACTCCTCGGACAACCGCAATCATCATCGCGCTCCCTCGCTGCGACTGAAACGAATTTCAGTCCACACCCTGCTCGAAGCAGGCGCCTCGCGCGACACGGCATATCCAGACAGAGGTCAACGTATCTGAGAACTGCTATAAACACACTCCCTCTGTTGAATTATATCGTATTCGATAGCGTAATACCATACCAGAACACGACCGAACGATGACAGATTGATGATCAGAGACGACTCCTGCTGCGGATCGGTGGTGCATCGCCAGGCGGCATATAGGGCGATCCGACGGCGAGATACCCATAGCCAGCGGCCACCAGTTCCGCATAGTCGGGGATCATCCGCCGCCCATCGATCACCAGATAGGGAGGAGATACTGTCTCCTCGATGGTGCGCGACAGGCCGCGAAACTCTTCCCAGTCGGTTGAGATAAAGAGCATGTCGGTACCAGCAAGCGCCTCGCGCACCGAGGTATGATACGAAATCCGCTCGAACAGATGGTTCTTTTCTGGGTCGAAAAACTTGCGCGCTTCGCGCAGCGCCATTGGATCATAGGCGCGAATGGCGCGAACCCCCCTGCCCAGCAGCGCTTCAACCACCTTAAGTGCCGATGAGTCGCGCATGTCATTGGTACGCTGCTTGAACGCAAGCCCCAGGAGCGCTACGGTCTTGTTGTTGAAACTGACCCCCGCCTCACGGATCGCCCGGTCGATCAGATAGGTCTTCTGGTATTCGTTGATGCCGTAGACCGACTGTAAGATATCGACTGACTGACCAGCAGTTTTCAGCTGGTAGATGAGCGACTGAATATCCTTGCCGAAACAGGATCCGCCAGCGCCGTTCGAGACATACGACCCCCACGTGCTGATGCGCGCATCGGCGGTCACGCCGCGCTTCAAATCCTCCATGATGATGTTAGGAAATGTTTCGGCAAGACGCGCCCCAACCCCATTCCAGAACGAGATGTAGGTCAGCAGGAGCGTATTGGCAACATACTTGATCGCTTCTGCCGTCTCCGGCGTTGTTTCGATATACCGGATGCGCACGTGGTTAACAAACTGCGAGTAGATCCGGCGCAGAATACGGAAATCCTCCTCATCGTCGGCGCCAACCACAACGCGATCCGGGCGGCGCGATTTCTCGACTGCGTCGCCTTCAGGAAGAAACTCCGGGTTTGAAGCAACCCCTACGTTGGGAACGTTGTACTCGCGCAATACGCGCTCGAGTTGACGCGCCGTGCCAATTGGTACGGTGCTCTTGTTAATCACCACCACACGCCGCTGATCACGCCGCCGTGCCAGCAGTTCCGCCAGATGACGCACTGCTGCGAAGTAGTAACTCAGATCCGACGAGCCATCCGGTTTGGATGGCGTTGGCAGGCATAAGAAGAGTGCATCGGCGCCCTCAATAACCGACTCGACATCATCGACGAAGAACAGATACCGCCCGTGATTTTCAAGAATAATGCTCGTCAACCCTGGTTCGTGCACATACTGCTCGATCGCCTCCGGACGACATGACCGATACGCCTCGATACGCTGGCGATCAATATCATATGCGTACACTTCGTGACCATACTCCGAGCATACTGCTGCATGAGTCAGGCCCACGAACCCGGTGCCGACAACGATGATTTTCATACGACGCAGACTCCTTGATCACTGGCGCTACCGACCACGCACCACTAGGTCGGTGAAACGAACCACTCCTGTTTCCGTGACGAATGCAAGATTGCCGCTACGGAAGATGCTATCGTGTAGACTGATAAGACGCTGTTCATTGCAGAAGAAAGTTAGCGCGTCGCCAGTCATATCGATCCGCAACTGGTTACGAACCGGCGGCATTGATCGCCGGAGAGGTCTTCCAGTCGCTCAGAACCGAGAATTCATTGTTCACACAGTGCGCAACGCAGTAGCGTCCGCGGCCATCAATGTTGAGTGTAGAGATTCTGATTGTCCTGATAGCGGAAGAGCAGCGCAATGGCTGCGCTGCGTGACTTATCGACCGTTGCTTGGATCTCGAACGACGCATCATCAACCACCTCGTCGATGGTCTGCCAGACGATCTGAATCAGTGTCGAGCGATTCAATCACAAAAGCACCATTCTCAAAATGGTAATCGCCGCTCTCCGTTCGTCCGGCGGTAAACTGACTGATCGATTCGCCGGCAAGTGAGTCGCGCAGCAGCACGTTGGGAAAGTCGGTCGATACTGGCAGTTCTTCAATGCTGACTACGGTTCCAGCAATAGCTGTGCCAAGCGATTGAGCAGCCTGCTGAACGATCCAGTACAACCCACCGAGTATGAGGATGCATGCCAGCACGAGGACACCAAGAATGATGCCAATGATCAGCAGCCAGTTCGGTCCCTTCTTTGCAGTCGTCGCGGCAGCAGGAGCGCCCGATGCGCCCTTAACTGCCGATGGCGGGACCGAGGGAAGCCTCCCGGCTCCGCCCCCGACAGGCGGCGGCGTTGATGGCGGCAGACCGAATCCGCCGCCTGCGGAAGGTGTCGTCGGTGGAACAGCGGGAGGCCATCCGAATCCGCTGCTCGACGATGCTGGTGAAGTATCCAGAGGTGGCGATTGCCTGCGAGCTGGATCTTCGAGAATTGTTTGCAATCCTGCGCTGCTTGATGGTGCGCTTGACGGAGACGGCGCTGGCGGCGTGACCAAAGTCTTGCTAGCGTCGCCTTCAGGCGGCAGCAGCACCGTGCGCCCGGCATCGCCCGAAGGCGCTGGCGGCGTGACCAAGGTCTT
>JAGHYV010000085.1 GCA_017743475.1 Roseiflexus sp.
GTCCGAGCGCTGGTGTGCGGTCTGCGCAGCACAGGACGCCTTTCAGCGGGAGCGTCGTCGCGCCCAGCGACCGACGGCGAGCGTCCGCGTGTTCCCGCGCCGATATTGGAACAATTGTGCGCTGAATTATACAACAGAATCAATACTCATTGTGCAATTCGATCAGCATGATATGGTATCATCGGGAAGGAACCGAATGTTCGCACCTGTGCACCGGATGCAGTGATTCACGACTTCGCCTGAATGCCGTCGCTTTCGCGCCATTGCCCGGCTGCCCGATGACCAGATCAATCTGGCAGAGGCAGCGCTCTGTATTGCCTGGGAAGATCAGGGTGAGGGCAACCCGTCTGCATCGTTGCGGCGCATTGATGCGATGGCGGCGACCGCGCAGGAGCGTATCGTCGGGAAGTGCAGCTCGTGCGCAATTGTGGCGGCGCTAAATGTCTATCTGTTCGACGAGCTTGACTTTCACGGCAACTTCTGGGACTACAGCGATCCCGTCAACAGTTTCCTCGATCAGATGATCACACGACGTGTTGGTCTGCCTATTCTGCTGTCGGTGCTCTATCTGGAGATCGGCTGGCGGTTGCATCTGCCGGTAGTGGGTCTGGCACTGCCGGGGCATTTTCTGGTGCGTTACGTTGATCAACAGAACGGCGACCTCTATATCCAATCGCGGAAGATTGTGGTCGCTGGCGGAATGTGAGCGACAGATTTCCTCATTTGCAGGTACGGTCGATCCAGCGCTGGTGCAACAGACCATGGCGCCACCTTCGTGACGCTCAATCCTGCTACGTATACTGCGTAACCTGAAAGGCGCCTATATTCAGCGCGAGCAGTTCAAGCGCGCGCTGGCGGCGGTTGATTCGGATGCTGCTGCTCTCGTTCTATGCCGCCGAATTGCGAGAATACGGGTTACTGCGCGCGCGCCTGGGACACTAGTCAGGCGCGCTGGCGGATCTTGAACATTATGCGCATGTGGTGCCGCAGGCAAGCGATCTGGAGACCATCCGCCGTCAGGTGCGGACGCTGGCAGAAGCAGTGATACCGCTTAACTAGCGGCTGTTCTGAAGTGGAATGACTATATTCCCTGGTCCTGCAATCTGTCGTGCTCCGTGCCGTACTCAATGTAAACCGCACTTGTTTCCGTGAAGAAGTCGAGCAGTGTGTTGTGGTGAACCGGCAGATGTGACTCATTGCTGGTTGTCGGTGCATTGATATGGATCGACCGGGCGCGAATGGAGTCGGTGAACCGCAGCATACGTGCGCCATCGCGGGTGTAAAGGCTTGCAGCAACGAGTGGTTGCGGTTGATGGAAAAGTGTCAGCGCCTCTGCAAAACTCTCGACGCGAGTGACTGCCAGCACTGGTCCCGGCGCCGCTTCCTGAGCGATGCGCATATCCGGGCGCACCCGATCAACAATCGTTGGGCGGATAAAGAAACCGTTCGCCAGTTCTCCGTTGCGGGCACGCACGCCGCCACACAGCACCTCGGCACCTTCTGCCCGCGCCTGCTCGATCAGGTCGAGCGCCTGCTGGATCTGCGCCTCGTCGGTGCATGGTCCCAGCGAAACCTGCTCATTAAGGCCGTTGCCCGGACGCATCGCGCAGACGCGTGCAACCAGCGCTTCTAGAAACGCATCGGCGACGGGATGCACCAGCACGACCCGTTTGGTGGAAGTGTGCGTCTGACCGGCGTTGCTAAACGCGCCGGTGATGACACCCGATAGCGCCAGGTCGAGGTCAGCATCCTCCAGGACGATGACCGGATTGACATCACGGTGTTCGCCCATGAAGCGAATGTCGCGCATATCCGCCTGACGACGCGCACTAGCAATATCGGCATGCAAACCACCGATCCATACGGCGCGAACTGCTGGATGATCGATCAGGGTTGCGCCAGTTTCGTCGCTGGCGCCGTGAACCAGGTTCACCACGCCGGAGGGTGCGCCAGCATCGGCGAAGCAGCGAACCAGCCACTCTGCGGTTTCCGGCGTTGCTAGCGCTGGTTTCACGACGACAGTATTGCCAGTGATGAGCGCCTGCGCCAGGCGTTCGAGTGGCAACGCCAGCGGCAACCAGTCTGGTGTCAGCAGTGCAACCACTCCCAGCGGACGACGGTGTGTGTAGCCAAAGCGCCCGGCGCTGGACAGTGGCACGGTTGCGCCTTCGGGCATGGCAGCGGCAGCGCCGCAGAACTCCGCATAGGCGATGGCGTGCTGTACTTCGGCGCGCGCCTCGGCAAGCGTCTTCCCCTGCTCACGAACGATCACACGTGCGATCTGTTCAGCACGTTCCGCCAGCAGCTGCGCGGCGCGAAGCACCAGCGCACCCCGTGCTGGTGCAGGAGTGCGACGCCAGGAACGGAAGGCGTGTGCGGCAACTTCGGCGGCGGCAATGGCTTCATCGCTAATCGAGAGCGGCACGTCACCAATGTAGTCTTCAGCATTTGCTGGATTGATATTTGGTGCGTGGCGACGTGCCAGCGATGCTAACCATGCACCCCCGATATAGTTGCGGTAGATTCGGGTGTTGCTTTCAGACATAGATACGCTAGTGAACACGCGATCAGCATATTTGCGCTAATGCGATAGCTTGTTCAATGATAGCGATAAGTGTTAATTTTTTCCTGGAAGCAAGGGCGTCTTTATCCTCATAGACACAATAAGAGCACCCACTTTCGCTAACACAATTGTGTTGCTCCGGGTGTGAACAGTTATACGGAGCGCTATTCCTACAGATGATACCACGACAGGCGCTGTTTTACCAATTTCTCCGGGGAGCGATGACATCTTGCCCTCATAGACGCGGCGAGGGCGTCCTACCCTCGCTCCCAGGCGCGTATGTTCTCCCAGGTGTGAAGTTGAGCGCGAACGTGAAGGCAGAACGCAAATGGGGGATCATGCTTCGACGGGGGTCAACCCGATCGTCTGCGCTGCCTGATCGTAGGCGCGGTACGTTTCCTCGTCGAAAAGCACGAATCGTACTAGCGTGATGCCGGGGTGACTCAGCAACACATCACGGCAGGTCGCCAGAGCAATTGGCGCTGCCTGATCGAGCGGGTAGCCGTAGATACCGGTGCTGATCGACGGAAAGGCAATGCTCTGCAAACCGTGACTGGCTGCCAGCATCAGCGCCGAGCGGTAGGCTGACGCAAGCAATGCTGCGTCATGCGGATTGCCGCTGTAGCGCGGTCCCACAGTGTGAATGACGTAGCGCGCCTTGAGACGGTAGCCTGCAGTGATGCGCGCCTCTCCTGTAGGACAACCGCCGATACGTGCGCATTCGTCTGCCAGTTCCGGTCCAGCCGCGCGATGGATCGCTCCGGATACACCGCCGCCAGGTGCCAGCGTTTCATTTGCGGCATTGACAATTGCATCAACGTCCTGTTCGACGATGTTGCCGCGGATCAGTTCCAGTGCAGCATTGCCGATAGCAAAGCGCATAGTTCTCCCTCCTTATAAAGTGTTCACATTTTCCTCTTGGTAGCAGGGGCATCTTGACCTCGTAGACGCGACGAGGGTGTCCCGCCCTCGTTCCCAGGCGCGTGTGTTCCTCCCAGGCGTGAACAGTACCCCTCCTTACATCACATCATGCTTGTCGCCATATCGGACGTGTGCTATAGTGATAGTGACGCGGGCGTAGCTCAGTGGATAGAGCAGCGGTCTTCTAAACCGTTGGTCGGGCGTTCGAGTCGCCCCGCCCGCGCCAGTGTTTAGCATTTGCCTTTCGTCTTTCCGGTTGTGATGCGCACCGCGCTCTGCGGCAGGCGTGCACCGCTGAGGTGTGGAAAACGCAGAGGAAGATCCTTATCAAATCGCGTATTTCGCCAGGTATAAAATCAGGTTTCGTTTTTAGAGTTCTCTGTGCTTCTGGTGTCTCAGCGGTGCATTTCTGCACTGAAGAGTCATCCTTTATAAGCCCTCGACTCTCTAGTGCGAAGCCTTCCCGTCCAGGCTAGACTGGGTGTATTTCTTAAAGCGTATCATTTCGGTTATTCTGCCCACCTGAGCCTTTCCAATGCTGGAACATAGCGGATATTTGCAGACCGAAATTATGGTCTTTAATTCCAGTATAGTCGCACAGGTGGGCTTTGCCATGGCTGGCCGAGGGCTTATATAGCCCGCGCAGGCAGGTTTCGTCCAGGATAGCCGAGGACTTTAACCTGACGGCTAGTTCAGTATAGCGGATTTAATGCTCAATCTCCATTAGACCTACAGCAAGAGGTATACTTAATTAGCCCGACGGCGAGAGGCGCATACCGAATTCAATTCTCAGTCAATCTTCATCATTTCGGTCACCCTGCACACCTGCACTCTCCTGAGAGCGTGATCAAAAACTAATATCTCGGATAAAGCCGATTCAGGAGCATTGCGATAGAACCAAGATAAAGAAGGGCTTCGCTTGGTTCTGGGTTGCGGTTGTATTCTTTACTTGCCAAACGATGGCGTCCCGCCCACTCAATCGAGCGTTCCACCACCCATCGTTTTGGAATGACGGCACATCCCGTTTGTCCAGGCGGTTTTTCATACTATTCAGGCGTATCGCCGTGTTCTGGTGCAGCCATTCGTCTCACTCCTGTTTCTATCCTTCATCCACCCGAATCTCGTGCATCCGAGGAAACGATTGATAATGCGCGGTCAAAAGCCATTCTGCGCCTGCGGTATCTGAAATGTCCGCCGGATGGACAAGCACACGCACCAAGAACCCATTGGTATCAACCCAGCATTGCCGTTTGCGCCCATTGACCTTTTGTTCCCCCATCATCACCGCGCTCGCCGCCCGCTTCGGTCGTTTTGACGGATTGGGAGTCCAGGACGCTGATGGACGGCTCCGGATCGCGATTTAGCGCTTGTCGCGCCAGTTTGCGCAGCGTATCATTGATTTTGATGAAGGTTCCATCACGATTCCATTTGTCGAAATAGTACCGAACCGAACTCATCGGCGGAAAATCTTTCGGAAGCATGCGCCATTGGCAGCCCGTGCGATGTTTGTACAGCAGGGCGTTGACGATCGCGCGGCGATCGATGTCAGTCGGACGGCCGCCGTTTGGCGACGGGGTGACGACGAGAGGCGCGATAGCAGCCCATTCCTCATCGGTCAGATCGGTCGCATAATTGGTTGGATAGGATCGCAGCGCACGTCGTGGCATACCAGATTGCTCCTCATTAGAAGGGCATGGTCGCCATCATGATACCACAAATCCGGTTTTCTGATCGCCCTCTGACTGCAAACGGTATGGTTGGCAACGAGCGCATGTTCGGTGTATAATGCCTGCGCTGAAGGAATGGATACCCAATACCATTTTTATTGAAGCGCAGAGCGCTTCCTGAGATGCTGTGTCTGCACTATCCTATCGTCGCTCATTAGTCCGTACTGTTTCCTGGCCAGGAATGGGCTTTGGCGTTCTTGTGCTGATTGCTGGCATGATCCTTCCTTTGCTTGTCGCGCCCTGGCTGATTGTCGATGACGCTGGCGAAACGGCGGATGCGATTGTTGTTCTGGGAGGCGAGGCATATCCGCCGAACCGCACCATCCACGCGCTGAACCTCTACAAGCAGCGGCGCGCGCCGGTGGTAGTGTTCACTGGAGGCGCGCTGCCTGGTCAACCGCCCGAACTTTCATCGGCACGGGTTGCACTGCGGTATGCGCTGGCGCGCGGGTTGCCAGCAGAGGTCGCGCTGGTGGTGGATACCGCGCAGAGCACCTACGACGAAGCGATACTGGTGCGCGACCTGGCAGCGCATCACGGGTGGCGTTCGCTGATCATTGTCACCGACTCATACCACACGCGACGCGCTGTGCGGACCTTTCGCGCGATCATTCCAGATGTGCAGGTGACGGCAAGTGTTGCGCCGTTCCTCGACGCCTTCACCAACCCGTTGAGTCGCGGTGTGCGGGTCTGGCGTTACGCTGCCGCTGAACTGATCAAGATGGCGTTCTACCGACTGCACTACGGCATTCCGCTAGGGTAGCCGCTACTTCCTGGTTGACCAGGCTGGCGCGCGTTTCTCAATGAACGCATCGACACCTTCCTGCGCGCAGGGTTCCATCATATTGCACGCCATCGTTTCGCCCGCCAGCCGGTAGGCATCTTCGATGCCCATTTCAATCTGGCGGTAGAACAGCGATTTGCCAAGTGCAATCGCTTCGGCGGGTCTGGCGATGATCGCATCGACCAGCCGCTGCACTTCAGCGTCGAGTCCGGCAGGTGGCGCGACCCGATTGACCAGACCAAGCGCCTGTGCGGTGCGGGCGTCGATGAAATCGCCGGTGACCAGCATCTCGAAGGCGGCTTTTCGCCCGATGTTGCGTGACAACGCCACTGCCGGAGTCGAACAGAACAACCCGACACTGATCCCGGAAACGGCAAATGTTGCATCTTCGGAAGCAACAGCCAGGTCACACATGGCAACCAGCTGGCATCCGGCAGCCGTGGCGATGCCGTGCACGCGCGCAATGACCGGTTGCGGCATGCGCTGGATCGTCATCATCATGTGCGAGCAACGCGCAAACAGGTCTTCATAGTACGCCTGATTGAAATTGGCTCTCATCTGTTTCAGGTCGTGACCAGCGCAGAAGGCTTTCCCCTGTCCCGCGATGACGACTACTCGCACCTTTGGGTTGGCTGCCACAGCGTCCAGTTCCGCCTGGAGCGCGGCGAGCATCTCTTCGGATAGCGCGTTAAACTGTCGCGGGCGGTTCAGCGTCAGTCGCACCACGCCACGCGCATCATAGTCGGCGAGCACGTATGGCTCGGTAACGGGAAGCGTTTCGGTTGTTTGCATGAGGGTCTCCTCTACGTCTCAGTCTGGGCAGCGCTGTGTTGTATGATACCAGAAAAGTGTCCAGACGCCAGGCAACGGTGTAAACCGTACTGTTGCGCCACCGTATAGAGCGCCTGAAGCGTGGCTTCAGGATTTGCCGTCTCGATTTCGAGTCGTTCGCCGACGTAGCGCATCTCCAGTGCGCCAGGCAATGGCGGAAGAGCGTCCAGCGGCAGCTCAACCGTTGCTTTCAGCACCGGTCGCACGTCGGCTGCGGCGATCAAGCGGTGCGGCGAGTCGCACGCCACGATGCGCCCTTCATCTAAGATCGCTACGCGCCCGCACAGCGACTCCGCTTCGTCCATACCGTGCGTTGTAATCACAATCGTGCGCCCCTGATTCTTCAGTGTGCGGATCATGCGCCAGACTTCGCGGCGCGCAGCCGGGTCGAGCGATCCAGTCGGCTCGTCGAGCAACACAATTTCCGGGTCGGTGGAGAGTGCGATTGCCAGCGCCAGGCGCTGCTGCTGCCCGCCCGACATCTGTTTCGCCCGCCGGTGTGCCTGATCAACAAGGGCGAACTGTTCCAGCAGTTCCAGTATCCTGCTGCGCGATGGGTAGACCTCGTAGAGCGCAGCGTAGACTTCGATGAGTTCAGTCGCAGTCAATCCGTCGATCAGCGCAGCGCTCTGGAGTTGAATGCCCAGTTTGCGCCGGGCGCGTTGCGGATCGCGCAGCACATCGATGCTAGCGACGACGATGGCGCCGGTATCTGGGTGATGCAAGCCCTCGATACATGAGAGCAGCGTCGTCTTGCCTGCGCCATTGGGTCCGAGCAGACCAAAGATCTCGCCACGCTGCACGTCCAGAGAAACGCCCTTCAACGCCTCGACGCGCTGTTGCCCTTTGCCATAGTGCGCACGCACATCGTGTATGGCAATCGCCAGTTTGCTCATGGCAACCTCCTGTTCGTTCGCTCTCAGCGTAGCGTGAAACTGGCGATTGGTGAAGTGCGGGAGGATAGATTGTGAAGATGTGTGAGAAGGGGGATGCTGCGATGTGACGAAGGTCATAGTGACGACGGGCGATAGTTGCATTCCTGCGCTTTTCCATAGATAATGGCGCTATACGGTTTCCTTCAGCATGGCAGTGAGCAACGTATGTACGACCTTCTCATTCGCGACGGGCATGTAATCGACCCGGCAAGCAATCTCAACGCTCCAGCCGACGTTGCGATCAGCGGTGGACGCATTGCGGCAGTGGCGGAGTTCATCGATCCGGCGCAGGCGCGCAAGGTGATCGATGCATCAGGGCAGATCGTCACTCCAGGACTGGTCGATCTGCATACCCATGTCTACTGGGGCGTCACCTACTGGGGCATTGAAGCCGACCCGGTTGCGGCGCGCAGCGGTGTGACCACCTGGGTGGATGCTGGCAGTGCTGGCGCATACAGTTTCCCCGGCTTTCGCCACTTCATCTGCGATGCCAGCCAGGTGCGCATATTCGCGTTTCTCAACCTGTCGGCAATCGGGCTGATTGCGCCAACCTGGGAGTTCGCCAATCTTGATTATTGCGATATCGACCTGGCAGCCAGGACGATCGAAGAGAACCGCGATATGCTCGTCGGGATCAAGGCGCGCATCGATCACAACACCACGCGTGGCGTCGGAATCCGCCCGCTGGAACTGGCGCGCACCCTTGCCGACCGGGTGGCGCTGCCGCTAATGGTGCATATCGGCAATGCTCCACCGGCGCTTGACGAGATTGTTGCGCTCCTGCGCCCCGGTGATATTCTGACCCATTGCTTCACCGGCGGCACGCATCGCCTGCTCACCGACGACGGACGCCTCTCTCCGGTTGCACGCACGCTGCGGGAGCGTGGCGTGCTGCTCGACATCGGGCACGGGACCGGGTCGTTCAGTTATCGGGTGGCTGAAGCAGCACTGGCGGAAGGGCTGCTGCCCGACATTATCAGCAGCGACATTCATCAACTCAGTGTGCAGGGACCAATGTTCGACCTGCCAACGACGCTCTCAAAGTTTCTCAATCTGGGCGTGTCGCTCCCCGATATCATCGACCGGGCGACTCGCCGACCGGCGCTGGCGATCAGGAAACCGGAGCTCGGAACATTGCAGCCTGGGGCGCCGGCGGATGTAGCGCTCTTTCGCCTTGAAGAAGCGGACGTAACATTCTACGATGTCGAGATGAATCCGCGCGCTGGCAACCGGCGCCTGGTCTGCACAATGACGATGGTTAACGGGCAATTGCTGCCGCAGCGAGCGGAACGCGCACCGGCGATCTGGGCGATTTTGCCTGAGCATCAGCGGCGCATCCTCAATCAGGGTTGAATTGCAGCAAATGTTCGCAGCGCCGTCACCTCATCTGTACAACCGCATCCCTACCCAATACCCGCCATCGACGCGAAGGGCGCTGCCGGTGATGTAATCGGCGTCGTCGCTGGCGAGAAACACTGCCGCACGACCAATATCGTGCGGCGTTCCCAGGCGCCCCCACGGTATCTGCTGCGCTGCACGCTGCAACTCTTCCTCGGTGGCGAATTTACGTTCGCCGGGGGTATCGATATGCCCTGGATTGATGACATTCACATTGATGCGGTACGGCGCCAGTTCCGCCGCCATCGTCGATGCCAGGTGGTTGACCGCCGCTTTTGCCATGTTGTACGCTGCACTGTTCGGCAACGGTATCTGCGCCAGGATCGAACCAATAATGATGATCTTGCCAGGACCGCCGCGCGCCACCATGTGGCGCGCGGCTGCCTGGCAGGTGTGGAAGACCCCGAACTGCGTTACCTCGATGGTGCGCAGCACATGCTCCCACTGCGCCTCAACCACAGGTTCCCGGATTGAAAACGCAGCATTGGCGACCGCGATATCGACCCGTCCAAACTGCTCGATGGCTGCGGCGAACACCTGATCGACGGCATCCCGATCTGTCACATCGCCGTACACCACCAGCGCGCGTCGCCCGATTGCCTCGATGTCGGCAGCGGTGGCGCGGGCATCGACCACCCCCGGAGTGTCAGGCGGCAGATCGTTGAGTACAATATCCGCCCCTTCGGCTGCCATACAGAGCGCGATACCGCGTCCGATCCCGCGCGCTGCCCCGGTAATGACCGCCACTCTGTCTTTCAAGCGCTGCATAGTGCGATCCTCTCCTTTCATATCACAGGCAAGCGTCATTCAGCAAGCAACAGATAGCCAAAGCAGGATGGCTTATGAAAATCGGCGGGCGACGTAAACGTTGGCGACCAGCAACTGAACTCCAGCGCGCTATTGCGTGGACGTTCGATCCGAAAAAAATTGGCGCGCCAGAGCGACGGAAGCGGCTCACATGTCAGGCAGCGCCAGGGCAACGCCAGAATCGCCGTCCAGCGCCTGGCGGCGTCCTCACGGCGCGCCCACCAGCGCGCATCAGCATTCCATGCCGTATCGACGCGCAACGTGGCGCGTCGCTCGTCCAGGTTGCTGATCCGTGCATCGAAGAAGATGCCATTCGGACTGATCTCAAACTCGAAATAGTCTACCGGCGTTTCCTTGCCGGGGCTGATGAATAGTTCGACCACTTCTTCATCGTAGATCGGATCGTCACGCTCGCAATACGTCCCCCAGATGTCGCAGTCGTCACAGTCGAAACGAACATACAGCGCGTCCGCATCGTACCCAAGACGCACAACCGTCTGCTGGATGGCAGGTCCGCTTCCATCAGCCAGGATGAATGGCGTTACCGCTGGCAACGCCATCCATTCCCACTCGAAAGGATCGTTGACAGCTGTCCAATGCGCTGGAACACGCGGGATAGCGTGGTATGGCAGATCAGGCATCGTCGCCTCTCCTATTCCCAGATGCGCAACTCCTGGCGCACACCGCGCATATCAACCTCGAACTCTAGACCGGCAATCGGCGGGCGGCTGTAGTACCAGTGGAAGGAGTGCACTGCGGCGGCGCCGAGCGGCGAGAGCAAGATATCGGTCAGAAAATCAAGCGGCGAGTGAACCGAATAGACGGTCATATCAGTTACATCATTGATACCACATCCCAGCGCAGCCAGGCGTTGCAGCATCACGCGCATCACAAACGACGCTTTCGTGCGCATTGCCTCCGGTGATGTCTGACCTTCGGCAATAATCCCGCGTTCATCAAGATCGCCGGCGCCGGCAATCACGAAGGTACGTCCAGTCGTAGCTGCTGGCACAGTGTAAGAGAAGGCATAGAGCGACGGTTCTTCGGGTGGGAGATAGGCAGGCGCGACATTGGTGCGCGCCACTGGGTTCATCTCATCAAGCAAAATGCCGCGCGTTTGCAACTCGATGCGATACTCAGCATTGAATGCACGGAAGTCTTCCGTGCTCAATGGCTTCGGAGAACGGAGTTCGATGGCGCAGAGCGCAGCCACCGGTCGTCCGACCGTTGCGAGATAGCGATCGATTAGGGCAAAACCGGCGCGATACGGCAATGGACGCTGCAACGTTGCCCGCACAATCTCGAACCCCGGCAGCGCAACGACACCAGCAGAAAAGGGGGGACTGCCGGACAAAAACGCGAACCCGCCAGAAGGATGATTGACAAGGTTCATGACGTAATCCCTTTCACAACTTGATCGCTCCTTCGGTCAACCCTTTGAAATAGAGACGCTGGAAAAGAGCAAAGATAATGATACCAGGAGTGATGGCGATCACATACACTGCGGCAATGCGCGGATACGCCCACTGCCCCATGCCGGAGTGCGCCGAAGCCAGCACAACCGGCAGGGTGCGCGTCGCCTGATCGTTCGTCAGGGTAATTGCCAGCAGATACTCGCCCCATACACCGACGAAGTTGACCATTGCAACCACAACGATGCCGTTGAGGAGCAGCGGCAGGAGTACCAGAAACAGGGTGCGCCACGGTCCGCACCCATCCATCCGACTCGCTTCGACCAGTTCGTGCGGCAACTGCTCAAAAATCCCGCGCATGATCAGGACGCTGACCGCCAGGTTCAGCGTCACATAGGGAAAGATCAAACCGACGACCGTGTTGAGCAACCCCAGTTGGCGCTGAATCTCATAGATCGAGATCAGCGAGAGCAGGCGCGTCGGGAAGAAGAGCGATGCGATCAACAGCCAGATCAACAGCATCCGTCCGGGCAACTTCACATGCACCAGCGCATAGCCGCCAAGAATAGCGCAGAAGGTCGTGATGGCAACCGTTGCCAGTGTCACAAAAACGCTGTTGAACATATTCTGCGGCAATGTCTGAATGCGAGTGAGCACGAACCCATAGTGGCTGAAATCGAATTGACGGGGCCAGAAGTTCGTCGAATACGACTCCGGCAGCGACTTTACCGACATCAGCAACACCCAGATCAGCGGCAGCACGATGATGACCAGAAAAACGTTGATCACTGCATGTCGGGCGATGAGACTGGTTGGGAAACGGCGCCGGTGACGGCGCTGAATTGCCGCAGCCACAGATCACCTCCCACTAATCGCGCGACCGGAATACGTAGAGCATTCCAACCACAAAGACCATCATGATCAGCGCCCCCAGCCAGCCAATCGCTGCGGCATATCCCTGCAACCAGTCGCCGATACGGAACGCCAGATCGTACATATAGACCGTCCAGGTATACGTTGGCGAGGTGCGCTGAAAGCCACCGAAGATCAGATACTCGTCGATCACCGACATTGCGGTGCCAAAGCGTAATACGACCAGGATCGAGAGGATCGGTAAAAGACGGGGAACGATCACGCGCCAGAAGAGTTGCCATTCACTCGCGCCGTCGATGCGCGCCTGTTCGGAAAGATCTTTGGGTATGGCGGCAAGACCTGCAAGGAAGAACATAGTGTGGTATCCAAGCCCCCACCAGACTTCCATGATGATCACGGCTGGCAGAGACAGGGGTGTGCCGCCCAACCATTGCGGCGCTGTCTGGCGGGTGAAGATACCGAGCCAGTCGACCAGGATGGTATTAACCGGTCCGATCTGGAAATCAAAGAGCCACTTCCAGAGCACGAATACCAGCGGACCGGGAATAACAGCAGGAATGAGCAATACAATACGGTAGAATGACGAAAGCCACGGTGTGGTCACCCGGTCGATCAGCACGGCCAGCACCAGCGGGATCAGGATGGTGAGTGGGACGAACGCCGCAGTAAATGCAAACGCGCGCAAGAGACCAACATGAAAGAGCGGATCATTGAGCGCGTTGATATAGTTCTGCAATCCAACGAAGTTCGGCGGGTTGCGTTCCAGATACTTGTAATCGGTGAAACTCAGAACAAAGACGCGGATGATCGGATAGATCTGCCAGCCGACAAAGAAGAAGGTTGCCGGCACAAGAAACAGCAGGTTGGCGTAATCAGCCATCCGGTAGGTCGAACGCCACGTACGCGCTGCACTCGCCACCCTGGAAGTCACCGTCGCCATACACGCCTCTTCCACAATCTTCTATTCGTCCTTGAATCGTAGAGACGTTGCATTGCGACGTCTCTACAATGCAACGTCTCTGCGCGTTATGCCCACCTGCAACCTGCAACCCGCAACCTTCACCTACCCGGCTTTGGCAATCTCCGCAGCCACCGCGTCCTTTGCCTTCTGCAATGCCGCTCGCGGATCCGATTCCTTGCCAGTGAGATACTCCTCCCAGAACGGCTTCCCGATAACGAACTGCGTCAGTCCAAAGGGATGGTTCGTAATGGCGCGCGCACGCTCGAACTGTTCCCGCACCAGTGCCACAAACGGTTGCATCCAGTCAGGCTTGTTCGCTTCCCATTCAGCGTAGATCGATTTGTACGGCGGCAACTGCCCTGGATGCGCAGTCGGCGATCCGGCAATTGAGTCCTTCCAGATCTGCTGATTGTACGTTAGTGCACGCATATACTCGACTGCCTTTTCCTTATTCTTGCCGTACTTGAACAGACATGCGCCGGTCGTCCAGAAGACAGTGCCGCCCTGACTGTTCGCAAAGCGCGGCAGACCCGCCATTCGCAACTTGTCGGAGAAACCGCCAGTTTGCGCAAAACGGAGCGGCGCGTTGAAATACTTCGTATAGTAGGCAACCTGCTGCGCCGCGAACGCTCCTTCGTCGGGGGTATTGTTCACGCCGCCATCGGTCGTGCCTTCATTGAGAATATCGGGGTTCGCCAGGTCTTTGATCTTCTTCATCAGGATCAGCGCTTCAACGGCTGGTTCGCTGGTAAAGTCGAACAAACCTTCGGGTGTGTAGACATTCGTGCTCATACTATGGGTGAACGGCGCCAGCGACCGCCACCCGCGCGCGTCATATGTCGCACCATATGGTGCCGCGCCGGAGTCGACCACCTGCTTTGCATTCGCCAGGTACTCGTCCCAGGTTGTCGGAACGGTCGTAATGCCTGCCTTATCCGTCAGATTACTATTCCACGCCATGCCGATCACGTCAAGCAGGAAGGGCCAGCTGTAGAGTTTGCCGTTCACAGTACACTCTTCGCGGATCGGGGGGAGAATGTCGTCGAGCACATCTTTTGGAATATAGTCATCCCATGGCTCGATCACATCCGCCTTGATCAGCTGGCTCATTTCGACGAACGGCGTCATACCGACATAGACATCCCACGTGCTTTCCTTGTTCTTCGCCTCGGCAACAAAGCGTTCGATGCCAAAACCCTGGACCGGCGCGATCTGGAAGTTCAACCCTTCGAACGAACTGTTGACCTGGGGAATAGACGGATGGAGATCGACGATCCACTGGTAGAATGTCGGCGTCAGTGGTCGCGTCGACGTTTGTGCGGGCGCGCTCCCCGGCGGAGTGGTTGGCGCTGTTCCGCCGCATGCGGCGAGCAGTGCGCCACCAGCAGCAGTTACTGTGCCGGTTGCCAGCAGTCGCAACATCTGCCGACGGGTAAGGGTTGAACGGGATCCATGCACCTGCGTGTCTGATCGTTCGGGAATCTTCATGCGATGCCTCCTTATAATAATTGTGACCAACGCTGAACCGGCAACAAGACGCTCAACCGCCTTGATTGCTCACCAGTGTGCTGTATGAGCATATGCGCCCTGAAAGATGCTACGGGCGATTATGCAGGGAAATATCAGCGCAATGACGTAGCAGGCGCGGGCGGGCGCGCTACTACCATCGCCAAGCCAGCAACTTAGTGCTGTATGTGCGCCTGACTATCGAGGCGCAGCAATCCAAATTCGTGATCGAGGACCATTGCCGCGATACCCAGCAGCACCGCGTCATGTCGTTCGGGAACCAACTCGACCCTTGTCATCGCTGCCAGCGGAGCGAGTGCGTGACGGACAAGCGAGGTTTTAACTGCTTCCAGCAGCGGCGGACCGAGCGCAGCAATTGCACCAGTTATCACGATACGCTCAACATTGAGCAATCCAACGATATGTGCCATTGCGACTCCAAGATAGTGCCCGACGTCCGCGACGAGCCCGGCAACACCATTATCACCCTCCTCCAGCGCCCGGCAGACAGTATTGAAGTCAATCGCCGCAGCCGCTGGCGCCAGTGAACGCAGACGTGACGACGGATCGCTGGCAAGCCTGCGCGCAGCGCGAACGATTGCTGGAACGCTGGCAACCGTTTCCAGACAGCCGATATTGCCGCAGTTGCAGCGGATACCATTGTCGGCAACGACGACGTGACCGATTTCACCAGCGCCAAACCCGTCGCCCGAAAACAGGGTGCCATTCAGTACAATGCCTGCTCCCACACCAACCCCGATGCTGATCACCACCAGGTTGCCGCTATCAGCGCCATCGCCGAACATGTACTCAGCTAGTGCCGTCAGACGTGCAGCATTGTCAAGATACACTGGCAAACGGTACTGATCCTGAAGCAACTGACGCAGTGGAGTATCGACGAGACCAAAATTGACTGCGCGCCGCACCATGCCGCGCACCGGGTCCACAATCCCCGGCATGCTCAAACCGATCCCCAGGATGTGTGGCGCCGGGTCTGCCGCCAGATTGTCGAGCAACTGCGTCAGATAGCCGGGCAGATCTTCAGGACGATACCCCTGCAACGGGACGCTGACCCGTCGCTGAATACCGCCACGCATATCAACGAGCGCCCCGACGATCTGCGTATCCTCGAAACTCAACGCCGCCACACAGTGCGACTCGTGCACCACGCGCAGCAGAATGGGCAATCGCCCTCCCGACGATTGACCAGCGCCGGTCTCCTCGATCAACCCCTGCTCGATCAGCTCGTTCACGACTGCCGAGACTGTTGTGCGGGTCAAACCAGTCTTCCGCGCAATATCCGCGCGACTGATCGCTTCGTCTTCATAAATAACACGTAGCACCAGCCGGCTGTTGTGATTTCTGGTATGTTGCCGCGTGGCTTTTGCCAGCAGACTTCGCATGGATGCCCTGGAAACAACCGGTGTCTTCAGCAGTGCTGCTGACACCAACGTGTACACTATCGACAAAAACGCCTGAGATGCGTTACAATGGCTGCGAATGATTTCATTAGTTCAGTGAACTGACAAAGGTACTGTATCATGCCCCATAGCGTTTGTCAATACTTCATTAAGATGTCTGCCATGAACGCCATGGGCGAAAATATGAATGATTCATGCGCTGGTTGTACGGAGCATCATAACCTTTCCGGAGAGGGGCGCATTCCCTTGCATAGGACGACAGGAGAGGCAGTATGCAGACGTCCGTCTTTGTTTTCGCGTATGATCTGGTGGATGAAGGCTACGGTCATGTCCTCGACACGATTCGCAACCGCGCTGGCGCCACAGCGGTCAACCTGGCGTGCAGTTATCACCATGCCCGCGATGTATTCCCCCACAATCCACGACACAAGGTACGGTTCCTGGAAGGCGGCGCCTGCTTCTTCCGCCCCGACCCGGCGCGCTACGCCGGTCTCAAGATTCAGCCGATCCTTAGCCGCCTGACCGACGACCACGATCCGCTGAGTCGCTGCATCGAGGAAGCCGAACGTCGGGGTATGGCGGTGCGCGCATGGACGACCAACCTGCATAACACCGGTCTTGGCTCGCAATACCCCGACTGCGCGCTACAGAATGCATTCGGCGATCCCTACATCACCTGTCTCTGCCCGGCGAACCCGCACGCTCGCGCCTACCTCTGCGCGCTCAGCGCCGATCTTGCCCGTCGCGGCGTGCAGGCGATTCTGCTCGAGTCGATTGGGTACCACTCATTCGATCACGGGTATCACCACGAACGGAGTTTTGTGCCGCTGTCACCCATTATCCGTTTCCTGCTCGGTCTCTGCTTCTGCCCCCACTGCACTGCACAGTTGACGGCTCGTGGAGTCGATATGGAACGCGTGCAACGCTTTGTGCGGGCTGAGGTGGAACATATTTTCAACGGCGAGACCAGCGCAGTCGAACACATGCCGGTCGAGCGCTCCACGCTAGCGGCGCTGGCAGATGGCGAACTCGGCGCGATGCTCGAACAGCGATGCGCAATTGTGACATCTCTTGTCGCAGAGATCACTGAAGCGGTCAACGCTGTTGGTTCAACACAGGTCATTACAATGGACATGTCAGGAGCAGCGTTAGGATACGCCACTGGCATGCCTGTCGGCGCTCCGGCGCCGTTGCGTGCCTGGGAGGATGGTCTTGACCTTCCAGCGGTTGCATCGGTATGTCACGGCATTGCCGTTTTAGCTTACGCCCGCGATGTGAACCGTGTGCGTGCCGATCTCGACGCCTATGCGAACCTGCTGCCAGACGGTGTCAACCTTACCGTTGGCGTGCGCCCAATGCCACCGGATTGCTACGACGCTGCGGAGATGACAGCAAAAGTCGCTCTCCTGCGCGAACGTGGCGTTGCTAGCATGGACGTGTACCACTATGGCTTGATGCGCCTGCATCATCTCGATTGGGTGGGACAGGCGCTCCGTGCGCAGGGGTAGGGGAAGATGCTTACAGGGGGTCAGGCACAACGTATTCAGTCTAATCTGCACAAGTGAGCTTTGCCCCGGAGAGCCGAGGGCTTATAGTAGCTGATAGGCGATAGTCGATAGCCGATGATCGATAGGGTCACGTTGGAGTTCGCGTGACGCGCGGGGGCAGGCTTTGCCCCAGAGAGCTGAGGGCTTATTATAGTCTTTGAATAAATAATCCGCTACATCCTGCGCAGGTGGGCTTTGCCCTGGATAGCCGAGGGCTTAAGCCCGACAGCAAAAGGCGCATACCGGATTAAGTTGCCAATCTCCATAAGCCCGACGGCAAGGGCAAATATCAATCTTCATGATTTCAGTCTGCGCTCGCTAGAGGCGGGCGTCTCACGCGACACGGCAGACCCAGACAGGGTCAATGTACCTGAGAAGTGCTGTAAACGCTCAATCTTCATCAGCCCCGCGGTACGAGAGCGAATACGGCTGATATTCTTCTTCATCAATTTCGGTTTACGACCAAGAGCGGCAGTCAGTACTTTGCACCAGGCACCGTTGCCCCTCATTCCCCCTGCTCCTTTCTCCCACAAGGGGAGAAAGGGAGAGTTTGCCCGTCCTGATGCCTGAAACGGGAAGCGGCTCGCAGAGGCTTTTCAAAAAACCTGCCCCCGCAACTGTCCGGGGCGACCTGGCGAGATCTCCCGGTTTCGTCGTTCACGGCGCTACCACCTCCAGACGCTTATCGATGCCTGTTGCAAGGTTCAGCAGGGTGCGGTGCGTCCAACCAACCTGACCGCGCGGATTGCGGATATAGAGCCAGTTTCCATCCGCCGAACGACCGAGCAGTTCGACGATCTCGCCAGCGTGCACCTGATCGAGCACTGTGCCCCGCATATTCGGTGCAGCGCGCACATTCCCGCCGTTGACAACGGTTGTGGTCGGAACCACGCGCTCAGTCGGCGCTGCCGTCGGTGTTGGCTGCGCCGTCGGTTGAGGTTCTTCCGAAGGAGGAGCCTGGGTAGGCAAGGAAAGAGAAGATGCGGTTCTTCCCAGAGGTGATCCGGCAATACTTTCAGGAGGGGGCGTCGGCGCTGTGCGAATAGTTGGTGGCACAGACGATGGCGGACCTGCAATCGCAAATGCTGACAGAACGCTCAACCCGTTGATCACCACCAGTGTAATGAATGTCGCAAGGCGTCGCCGTTGCACCGCCTGTCTGCGTGTCGGGTCTTCACGTAATCTGGCAGCTTCGCTTATCTTCTGCTCCAGAATAGTGCCATCCCACAATTCCACTGCCTGATCGCGCGCCTCGGCATACCCCTGCGGCGTAAACGAACTTGTCGTCACCAGCAATGCGCGGTCGGCTTTCTGAATGTGCAACGCTCCGACGAGATCGCGCACCATCGAGGGCTGCACAGGTTTGGTGTACCGTTTGCACTGAACGATGTAACGCAGACCCTGAAACTCGCCTTCCAGATCAACACCTCGATCACCGCTGCCGCCGCGTAATCTGAGATGACTCCAGCCCAGGTCTTTCAACAAGGGCAGTACCCGCTCTTCAAATTCCGCTGGCGTGAGTGCGTACAGTTCCTTACGTAACAGACTCCGCTGGCGCGCATGACGTATCAAAAGACGTAAAAACCACAGGATCACGAATGCAACTGAGAAGATTAGCACCGCAGCGACGATCTGCCAGGGGAGGGCGAGGTTCGTTACGGTTTGCCAGAAAGGACGAAATCCGATCAGTCCTATCAGGAGAAGAGCGCCGATGGCAGACCCGGCATCGGGCGAGTGACGTGAACGACGACGAGACATAGGTTGAAAACGTTGCTTTCAGGAATTTCACCGGGGTTGCAATCTTGCACACCCTCTCAATGCCCAATGTACGATACGTCGCCATTGATTACGATTGCAGTATGTTTGCAATTTGTTCTCAGATGCGTAATCAATCTTGAAACGCGCACTGAGCGCCATCGCTCCCCACATCACAGTCGGGGGAGCGAGAACCCGCTCCCCCAACTCCTTGACTGAAACAGGTACACCGTGTACGCTTACCCCACGATGACCGACAGGTTCACCACATACAACACCTGTGTCGAACCCTTCGCCGGAGGACGACCCCGGTCACTGTGTAGGTCACAGTCCCGCCTGGCGCCAGTGTCACCATATCATCGATGGGTGCACTGCCGCTTGCTGCACCACAGGATGACCCGCTCGACGCTGCGCACGACCAACCGGTCACCGTCACGAGCGCTGGCGGTGTGTTGCTCACCCGCGCGCTGGCAGTAACTCCGACACCTCAATCTGCGCTGGCGTGGTCACAAAGATCGCCGGGTCCCCCTGAT
>JAGHYV010000018.1 GCA_017743475.1 Roseiflexus sp.
TGGCGGCGCAGCGGGCTGATTTCAGCAATTTCGGCTCGTTGAAGAGCACTGAAATACGAGACGGGAAGATGCGCTCTGGTCGGTCGTGCACCATTTCAGCAATTTCGGCTCGTTGAAGAGCACTGAAATCGCGCGTTTGACTTTCTCGTACTGCTGCCGTCTGATAATTTCAGCAATTTCGGCTCGTTGAAGAGCACTGAAATCTCAAATGTGTAACGCAAAAGGCAACCTGAAACGGGATTTCAGCAATTTCGGCTCGTTGAAGAGCACTGAAATGTTTGTGGCGCGGCGGCGGGCAGTGGATTGATTTCCTGATTTCAGCAATTTCGGCTCGTTGAAGAGCACTGAAATCGTCGCCGTCGCCGGTAAACGCGCTTACCCAACTGGATTTCAGCAATTTCGGCTCGTTGAAGAGCACTGAAATCTGCGCCGCGCCGTAGGCTCCGCGTTCGTCATCAAGATTTCAGCAATTTCGGCTCGTTGAAGAGCACTGAAATGCGCGCCGCCGCGAGCGGCGTCGCGGGCCGGTTTCGATTTCAGCAATTTCGGCTCGTTGAAGAGCACTGAAATCGCGGCGCGGTTCGACCGTATTCCGCTGTTCGTTAATTTCAGCAATTTCGGCTCGTTGAAGAGCACTGAAATACTGTGTGCTCGAAGAAAGGATTATTGGCATGGGAATTTCAGCAATTTCGGCTCGTTGAAGAGCACTGAAATCGTGCCGACGTGGCGGTTCATTCAGCCAATCGCCAAATTTCAGCAATTTCGGCTCGTTGAAGAGCACTGAAATAACGCCCTCGCTTTGCTGACCAGCGCAATGAGCAGGATTTCAGCAATTTCGGCTCGTTGAAGAGCACTGAAATATTGTTTGAATCGGCGGTTGCCGATCGGCTCGATAAAAGCAATTTCGGCTCGTTGAAGAGCACTGAAATCGCGACCTGCACGCCCGCCTGCAGCGCGTGGCGCAGATTTCAGCAATTTCGGCTCGTTGAAGAGCACTGAAATCGACGACGGGGTGATTGCGCTGGCGCTGGCGGCGTGATTTCAGCAATTTCGGCTCGTTGAAGAGCACTGAAATTCAGCCGTCCGCTGGCTGCGCGACCGGCGGGGGCGATTTCAGCAATTTCGGCTCGTTGAAGAGCACTGAAATGTGGTTATCAGCAGTGTCACAACACTTACTTCTCTTTTATTTCAGCAATTTCGGCTCGTTGAAGAGCACTGAAATGGCTGGGGCTGTTGCTGACGGCGCTCAACCTGCTGCATTTCAGCAATTTCGGCTCGTTGAAGAGCACTGAAACGGCGCACCGCTCCACATCCGGCTCACGCTGCCGACAGATTTCAGCAATTTCGGCTCGTTGAAGAGCACTGAAACAGTCTACCCGCCCAATTAATCGCGGTTTGTACATCAAATTTCAGCAATTTCGGCTCGTTGAAGAGCACTGAAACCCCGGAACGCAACCGTGCTGGAGCATGTCATGCCAAATTTCAGCAATTTCGGCTCGTTGAAGAGCACTGAAACTTTTGCAAATTCGCATAAAACCTGTTCCATAGTTCCTATTTCAGCAATTTCGGCTCGTTGAAGAGCACTGAAACCTTCCAGACGGCGAGACGGTGGAGCGAGTTTCTTCAGTTTCAGCAATTTTGGCTCGTCGAAGAGTGCCGATACTATTTTCTATCTCCTCTTTTTCTACCTTCTCGTGCGGTTTCGGCTCGTTGCGGAGCATCGATACTATTTTTTTCTCGTACAGTTTCAGTTTGGGCAACCCGGCAGCGGAGCGGAGAAGCGGTTCGCCCGCTGTTACTTCCACATCGCATTTGCTCGTCACGACGTCCCACGCTCAAGGGACGGCGGATTTGGAGCGCCGACGCGCCAACGCGCAAGCACACGACGTCCCGCGCTCAAGGGACGGCGCACAAGCAGTGCGAAAGGACTGAGGTGCAGCATCTGGAGTGTCTTGTGGCGGATGAAACAGCCATCAAGGATGATAGTGGTGTCGCAATTGCGCCATGACTGGAGCGGGTCGCAAATGAGCGGGTCGTAGCGTTCATGCGTGTTGATGGCATCGTTGGCAAGCCAGCATCGGATGCGGGCAATGCCCCTCGCTTCTTTGGCAAGGTCGGGGATGAAGAGTGCGAGCTTCCTGAGATAGACCGAGCGGGCCTGAACAAGACAGATTCAGTTGTTCAGTTATCGCCAGCGCAACGTCGGGTGGTTGCTTCGATATTTCGGGCAATCTGCGGGGCGCGGAGGTCGGAGAGTGTTCAGGCAATGGTGTCTTAACTGGATGCGTGCTAAATTCACGATCTGTAGTGGGTAGTACGAAATGACGATCTATAGCTTTACAGTTGTGATTGAACCTGATGAGCAAGGCTTCCACGCCTATGTACCTGCTCTGCCCGGTTGCCACACGTTTGCCGATACCGTAGATGAAGCTCGCACGAACATCCTGGAAGCGCTTGAACTCCATCTGCACAGTATGCTTGAGGATGGTGAACCTGTCCCAGTGGAACGCGAGCCGATGTTCATTACCCGTCTCTCCGCGCCGGTAGCCGTATGAGTGAGAAGCTTCCTCGCATAGATTGCCAGGAGTTGATTCGGGCACTGGAGCGCGCTGGTTTCGTGAAGAAACGGTAAAAGGGCAGTCACCTGCATACGTGGCGAGAGGCAGATAAGAAACGCGTGACTTTACCTGTTCACCAGGGGAAGACCGTACCGCTGGGGACGCTGCGTGCTATTCTTCGTGATGTTGACATCAGCATTGAAGAGTTCCGTAAGTTACTCTAGCAGGCGCTGCCTAACCTGCGTCTGGAGCGGACGGGATTGTCGGACTGCTGCTCAAGCGCGAGCCATTGGGTAGCTCTGACACCAACATTTCAGCTCGTTGAAGAGCACCGATACTATTTTCTATCTCCTCTTTTTCTACCTTCTCGTACAATGCGGGCATGTATGTCCGTGCAGACGCTGCCGGTTGGTCGAGATGGGTGGCAGAGCGCAGCGCGACCGATGCGACGCTGTGGTTGCTGACCCATCATGAGACTGCACCCAGAGACCACCTGCGCGTATCCTATCCCCCAGCCTCTGTGGTATACTGATAGGCAGGTGCGGCGCGAACCGCACCAAATTTGTTGTGTTCGTGTGCGAGTGTGCATGGAATATCAACCCGATCTGAAGCGTATAACCGGCGGAGGCGGCGAGATCGCATCCGTCGCTCCTGGCAGCATCGCTGCTGAAATCGGACTGCAACCAGGCGATGTGGTGCTGGCAGTGGGTGATTTGCGTCTGCGTGACGTGATCGATTACCGTTTCGCCATTGCCGAAGAGACTATCGAGTTGCTGGTGCGTCGCGGCGATGAAGAGTTCATCTACGAGATCGAGAAAGACCCTGATGACGACCTGGGTATCGAGTTCGTCGAGCCGCTCTTTGATCGTCTACGCACCTGCAACAACAAATGCCCGTTCTGCTTTCTAACCCAGATGCCGAAAGGGTTGCGCCGTTCGCTCTATCTGAAGGACGATGACTATCGTCTCAGTTTTCTGTACGGCAATTTCGTGACCCTTACCAACCTGACGGAGGAGGACTGGCAGCGGATCGAGCAGCAGCGTCTCAGCCCGCAGTACATTTCCGTCCACGCAACCGACCGCGCGTTGCGGGCGGTGTTGCTGGGGAAGCCCGATGTGCCGGATGTTCTCGAACAGATCAGGCGCCTCGGTCGGATCGGCGTGACGGTGCATACCCAGATCGTTGCGCTGCCGCAGATCAACGATGGTGAAGCGCTCCATCAGAGTATTCGCGATCTGGCGGCGCTCTATCCGATCGTGCAGACGATTGCGGTTGTGCCGGTTGGGTTGACGAAGTATCGCTTCGAGGGGAAGCGACCGCAAACGATCAAAACGGCAATCCAGATCCATGAGACGCCGGAATGGATCGATGCGACCTGGGAACGGCAACCACGCTGGGACGATGCGCTCCATCTGCACGAACGACGGGTGGCGAACCTGGGGTATTGCGCACGTCAGATTGTTGCCGCCGATGTGCCGATGCGCTGCTACCGCCCCGACGAAGCGCCGCGCATCATCGATCTTATCGAGGCGTACCAGGCGGATTTTCGTCGGCGCTACGGCATCGGTCTCGTGTATGCGTCCGACGAGTTCTACCTGCTCTGTGGGCGTGACCTGCCGCCAGCTGCCGACTATGACGGCATGCCCCAGTATTCGAATGGGGTCGGTATGACGCGCGATTTCCTGGATGGATGGGCGAAAGCGCAACGTCGTCTGCCTGCCCGTCTGCCGCAACCCACTGAACTGACGATTGTCTGCGGGACGTTGATCGCTCCCATCCTTCAGCGCGTCATCGACCGTCTGAACCGGATCGTCAACCTGCGCGCCCGGTTGCTACCGGTCGTCAACCGGTTCTTCGGCGAAACGGTGACCGTCTCCGGGTTGCTGATGGGTCAGGATGTCGCACCGGCTATTCGCGCGGCGGGGGCGCGCCGGGTGCTGTTGCCGCGGGTCATGTTCGATCATACCGGCGCACGCACGATCGATGAGTACACCGTTGAGCGCATTGGCGCTGAAAGCGGCGCCGTGGTTGCTGTCGCTGGCGAACCGGACGACATTGTGCGCTACGTGCGCGCGTTGAGCGTCGAGCCCTGAGCAACAGTTTCAGGATGGAGCGGAGGGAATACCATGCCGATGCACACCCTGAGTATTCAACGTGTCCTGAACGTGGTGCAGCGCGCCACCCAGACGGCCGCGCAGGCGAATCTGGCGGCGCTGCTCGACCGGACGCTCGACCTGTTCGTCGAAGAAGCCCGCGCCGAAGCCGGCACGCTCTACCTGTACGATCCAGAGCGCGATGAACTGGTGTTCCACGTGGTCAAAGGCGATGAGACGAGCCGACGTCTGCTCGGCATGCGCATCCCGGCGAACCGTGGCGTGGCGGGATCAGCGCTACGCACCCGTGAACCGATCTTTGTCAGCGATGTCGCCAGCGATCCGCGCTGGGATCGCAGTATCGGCGAACTGGCATCCATCCGCCTGCGCACCATGTACTGCCTTCCGCTGATGATCGAAGAGCGCCCAGTTGGCGTGGTACAGGTCTTCAACCTGCCCGGCGATGCAGTTGATGCCGAAGAAGAACTGGCACTGTTGCGCATCCTCGGCAATACGATGGTCAGCGTCATCGACAAGACCCGCCTGCTTGAAGAGACGTATCGCCGCGAACGGCGTCAGCGCGCCCTGGCAGACATCGCCGCGCGCCTGACGACTACGCTCGACCGCCAGCAGTTGTTGACCCTGATCATGGACTATGCCCGCGATCTGCTCAACTGCGAAGCAACGTCGGTGTGGGAGATCGACGATAGTGATGAGACCAATCCGGTGTTGCGATCCCACGTCGCCACCGGTTCGCGCGGCGAGAAGGTCACCGGTATCACAGTGCCGCCTGGTCAGGGGATCATCGGGCATGTCGTGGCGACCGGTCAGATTGTTCGGGTGGACAATGTGCGCGAGGATGCGCGCCACTACCAGGTAGTCGATCAGCAGAGCGGCTTCGTGACGCGCTCGATCCTGTGCGTGCCGCTTCGCGCGCCCAGTATCGAACTCGGCGCAGGGCGCGGCCGGGTGGAGGCGCGCATTATTGGTGGCGCGCAGGCGCTCAATAAAATCGATGGTTCTTTCACCGATGATGATGTAAGCCTGTTCGAGTCGTTCGCCAACCTCTCGGCAACGGTGCTGCAACTATCGCGCCTCTATGCTGATACGCAGAACCTGCTGCTGGGCATGATCAAGGCACTCGTCGAGGCAGTGGACGCACGCGATCGCAACAATCGGCAGCACTCGCGCCGCGTCTCGGATTTTTCGGTCGCAATTGCAGAAGAACTGGGGCTTTCGGACGAGCAGATATTTCACGTGCGCATCGGCAGTCTGTTGCACGATATCGGCAAGATCGGCGTGCCGGACGCAATCCTCGATAAACCGGGGTGTTTGACCCAGGAAGAACTGATTGAAATGCGCAACCATACGGTCAAGGGGTACGACATCATGAGCCAGGAGGAACTGAAGCGTTTGCTGCGCGTTGAACTACCAGCATTGCTTCAGCATCACGAACGACTCGATGGCAATGGCTATCCGCACCGCATCGCCGGTGACCAGATTTCGTGGATTGCGCGCATCGTCGCGGTCGCCGATGTGTTTGATGCGCTGACCAGCGTTCGACCATACAAAGAACCGTGGAGCGCAGAACAGGCGATTGCCTATCTCCGTGAGCGAAAAGGGATTGAGTTCGATGCCGCGTGCGTTGAGGCGCTGGCGCGCGCCCGCGCAAAGGGGCATCCGCTTGTGAAGACGCAGGGAGAGCGCGCTGTTGTGAGCCAGGAGAGATGACCTTATGAAACCAATCGTTGCTTTGGTAGGGCGCCCGAATGTCGGGAAATCAACATTGTTCAACCGACTGATCGGTGAGCGCCGCGCGATTGTCGAAGATATTCCCGGTACCACACGCGACCGGTTGTATGGTGATACCGAATGGAACGGTCGCGTGTTCACCGTTGTCGATACTGCCGGTCTGCTCCTCGACGAAGACGACCTGACGCCAGGCACGCCGCAACTGGAAATTGCCCGGCGCGTGCGTGAACAGGCGGAAATCGCAATCGAAGAAGCTGATGCGATCATCTTCATCGTCGATAGCCGCGAAGGGTTGACTGCCGCCGATGCTGCCGTTGCCGAAGTGTTGCGTCATGCTGGCAAACCGGTCGTGCTTGCCGCCAACAAAGCCGACAACCGCGAACGCGCGCTGGATGCGGTTGAGTTTTACGCACTAAACCTGGGTGAACCCATCCCGATGAGTGCCTACCATGGGATCGGCGTCGGCGATGTGCTCGACCGGGTGACCGAAGTGTTGCCGATTGTCGAAGTAGAGGAAGAGGATGCTGCGGTCAAGATCGCGATTGTTGGGCGTCCAAACGTTGGCAAGTCGTCGCTGCTTAACCGATTGCTCGGTCAGGAGCGCAGTGTCGTGAGCGACGTTCCTGGCACGACGCGCGACAGTATTGATACACCGATTGAGATCAATGGCACCAAGGCGTTGTTGATCGACACTGCTGGAATCCGTCGTCGCGGCAAGATCGAACGCGGCCTCGAACGATATAGTGTGATGCGCGCCCTGCGCGCCATCGAACGCTCCGATGTCGCCCTGCTCCTCATCGACGCGACCGAAGGGGTAACTGCGCAGGATACGCATATCGCCGGCATGATTCTCGAATCGCTCAAAGGGGTGGCAATTCTGGTCAACAAATGGGATCTGGTGGTGAAGGACAACACCACCTTCGATGCCTTTAGCCGTCATGTGCGTGAAGCGTTCAAGTTCATTTCCTACGCGCCGCTGCTGTTCATTTCGGCAAAGACCGGACAGCGCGTCGATAAGGTCTTACCGCTGGCGCTGGAGATCGCCCGCAATCGCCAGCGCCGCATCCCGACCTCTGAACTCAACATGCTGCTCCGTCGCGCGACATATGAGCATCCGCCAACTGCCGTTCACAAGGGTGCACATCTGCGGATCTACTACGCAACCCAGCCGCAGGTCGCGCCGCCGGTCTTTCTGTTCTTTGCCAATCAGGCGGAACAGGTGCACTGGGGGTATGCGCGCTATCTGGAAAACCGCATTCGTGAGCGATACGACTTCACCGGCACGCCAATCAAGATTGTCTTCCGCAGTCGCCCCAGGCGTGACGAGCGCGACAGACCAGCCGTCGTCCGGACGCGCGCCACATCCGCAATGCACACTCATAGCGCAGCGCCAGCGGAGCGCGTTGAAATCTGGGAGAGCGACGATTTCGACGAAGAAGCCGAGGTCTACTGGACGAACGAGTAGCGTCACTCCGGCAGCACAACAGTTTTCAGCGCGCTAACCGACGACGGCGCCCCCGGCGCATGGTATGAGACGGTGTACGGACCAATCGTGCAGAACATGCCATCAGTCAGCAAATGGGGTTTGTGGGGCGTCAGGCAGTGGCCATTAACATAAGGTGCCGTTGGCGTGGCCAATATCCACAACCATTACCCCTTCCGGGCAGGGATGGAACTCGGCGTGACGACGCGAGACCCCCCTCGTAACTCAACACCAGGTCGTTGCTCGGCGCACGTCCGGCTGTTACAGCAACCTTTCCCAACACAATCCGCTGTTCAATCACGCCGTCGCGATGGACAATCAGACGCGCAGCTGGTGAAAGCCTAGCGAAGGACGCACTGCTGTGTGTTTCCGAAGGTTGTTGATCTGAACTGCTGTCCATGGTTGCTCCTGAAAGTTTTGGTTACTCCGTATGATTGTAGCAAATGGTGAATCGCAGGCACGTATCGTGATCATCGCTTGAAAATCGATGTGCGCAGGTGCAGGTCTGCGCCGCAACAGGTACAGCGTCCATCCTGAACTCCCGTCATACGTGCGATCCGACCGCTGCGCTCGATCACCACCGATGCGCACGACGGGCATATCGTCTCCTGTCCCGGTTCCGGTCCGTACACATAGAACAGTCCTGCTTCGGCGCCAGCGCGACGTGCGCGTGCGACTGCTGCTGCCGCTGCCGCACCAGCGTCGCCTGGCAGGACGTGCCAGGGGGTGAACGGGCTGAGCGCGGATCGGATCCAGCGGACGAGTTCGTGGATCTGGTCGGCGGCATCATTTACGCCAGGGTGCAGACGAGTCACCACTTCGATATGGCAGTGCCAGCGATGAAAGGCATGTTCCGCCACCTCCAGAATGCCCCGCCATTGCTCAACGCCAGCAAGACGCCGGTAGGCGGCATCATCGAATGCACGCAATTCCAGGCAGATACCGTCGAGATAATGTCCGATCTGATCGAGCGCTTCAATCGTTAGAAACCCGCTGGTTATCAGCGCCGTGTATCGGCTGGCAGCGCGCGCAGTGCGTAGCAGATCGAAGATATACTCATGCGCCACCGAAGGGTCGCTATGGCCCCAGACAATACCGCGGCACAAGCGCTCCAGCGCGAATGTGGCAGCGCGCTCCGGCGCAAGCCGTCGTCGACGCCGATTATCGGATGGTATGTTGCCATACTGACCACGATGGCCATCCTCAGGGAAAGCGTAGCCCCACCCTCCTAGCGTCAACACCTGTGTGCCAGGAAAGAAATGCCACAACCGGTGCTCATCAATCGGTCCAACCGTCGCTACGCTGATGAGCCCATCGTTATGCACCGCAAGACCGTTATTGTCGCGTACACGCACTCTACAGCGCCCTACCTGGCGTGGTTTCAACGCGCACCGCCACTGACAGACATTGCAACGCAACGTCTCATCATCGAGCGCGTCAACGAGACCGGTGTAGCGCATAGGTTCACCTGCTAGCATTCTTGTTCCTGATCGGGTATAATCCCTGACGCATGGTGCGTATAGTGCAGCACGCCTTGCAGATCGTCATCAATTCCCGAAAATCTGGCGCATTGCCCGTGCGTCAGCACAATCTAGTCTAGTACAGAAGATATGGACGAAACACCACTCCGTCGCCGCCTCGGTCTCGACCGACCATCAATTGCCGAGCATCCGGTCGAAACAACCGACGTCTCAACCGTCGTTTCGCACCCAATACCAGCAGTTCGCAGTGTGGTTCGGGAAATGCTGGAGACTGCCGTCTTCATTCTTCTGATCTTTCTGATTGTGCGCGGCGCGATCCAGAACTTCAAGAT
Source organism: Roseiflexus sp. (assembly GCA_017743475.1). Taxonomy (GTDB): domain Bacteria; phylum Chloroflexota; class Chloroflexia; order Chloroflexales; family Roseiflexaceae; genus Roseiflexus. The sequence continues at coordinate 9,700 of JAGHYV010000018.1, forward strand.
CGAAGGGCAAAGCATGGAGCCGAATCTGCACAGCGGGCAGTATATTCTGGTCAACAAACTGATCTTTTTTCACTTCGACCTGCATGCACCCCTGCGCCTGTTGCCCGGCAATGCCGATCTGCCGCCGCGCGTTGTCTATCCTTTTCGCCCCCCGCGTCGCGGTGATGTAGTGGTGTTTGAGTATCCGCGTGATATGAGCAAAGATTATATTAAGCGCGTGATTGCCCTGCCGGGAGAGACGGTTGAGATCCGGGAAGGGCGCGTGTATATCAATGGCATCCTGCTCGATGAGCCGTACCTTCAGGGAGTTGCTACTACTTGCCGCCTGGAAGACCCGTGTGCGCGCGGTCCTGTTGTGGTTGAGCCAGGCACAGTGTTCGTGATGGGGGACAACCGTGCCAATAGCAGCGACTCGCGCGAGTGGAGCAGTTTGCCGCTGGATCGGATCATCGGGCAGGCGTGGATTTCGTACTGGCCGCGTGAGCATTGGGGCGTTATTCCTTCGCCGACGTATGCTGCATTGCCTTGATCTATTATAAACGAACCCCACATGCATATTGCTATCAATGCGCATCTTCTTGCCCATACGCGCACCTTCCGGCGCGCAGGGGTCTCGAACTACGTCGAAGCGCTGCTGATCCATCTGGGTGGTATCGACAGGGAGAATCGTTATACGGTCTACACCACTCGCGGTCTCGACAGCGCTGCGCTGGGGCTGCCGCCCAATTTTCGGGTCAAATCCAGTTGTTTGCCAACCATCAATCCGCGTGTGCGCATTCCATGGGAACAACTGCTGGCACCGTTGCTGCTGCGTCTCGAAGGCGCAAACGTGTACCATGGCGTGCTCAATGTCGTTCCACTGGCATGCCCGATTCCATCGGTGGTGACGATCCACGATCTGAGTGCATTTCTGTTCCCGCAGACGTTCCGCCGGGTCAATCGGGCGTACACACAATGGGCGATCCGGGTTGCAGCGCGACGCGCCCGGTATCTGCTGGCCGTATCAGAGTTTACCAGACGCGAGATTGTGCGCTGGCTCCATGTTCCACCGGATCGCGTGGTGGTGACGCCCAACGCCGCTGATGCGCGCTTCGCGCCACCCGATCCTGTCCAGCTCGAAGCTTTTCGTCGGCGCACTGGCCTGCCTGATCGATTCATCCTGTTTCTCGGCACGCTTGAACCGCGCAAGAACCTGCCGCTGCTGCTCGAGGCGTATGCCCGGATTGCGCGTCATGTCGATGCGCCGCTCATCATCGGCGGCGCAAAAGGCTGGCTGTATGAGCCGATCCTGAAGCGCGCCGAGCAACTTGATCTCGGAGATCGGCTCCGCTTTGTTGGTTACATCGATCAGGACGATCAGGCGCTCTGGTACGCCGCTGCCACCATGTTCGTCTTTCCCTCGCTGTACGAAGGGTTTGGCATGCCGCCGCTGGAAGCTATGGCGTGCGGTACGCCGGTCATTGTCAGCAATAGCAGCAGTCTCCCCGAAGTCGTCGGCGCAACACCGGGATCGCCGGATCAGGCGGCAGCGTTGATCGTTCCGCCTGATGATGCCGACGCGCTGGCGCAGGCGATGCTGTGTCTCCTCTCCGACGCCGACCTGCGCACTGAGTTGCGTGCACGCGGGTTGGCGCGTGCGCGCTGCTTCTCCTGGCGCACGACCGCAGAGCGAACACTGGCGGTATATCATGCTGCAGCGATGGGGACGCCGCTGCATATCGAATACGGGTATGCTGAACGTTGAACGCTCCAGGCGATCTGCGAAACTGCGGCATTTCGTTGCTCGATTTCCGTTTTCCGGTTTCAGACTGCTGGTTTTCATCATGCTGACCACGTTGCTCGCCAGCGCTCTGACAGCATCCATAACCGTCCCATCACACGCGCAACCCTTCGTGCGACCGGCGTTTGCGCGACAGATGGAAGCATTGCGTCCGGTGATCATCAATGCGGCGGCGCGTCACAACGATCCGACCGTTTCCGGGATGGATGATGCTGCATTTGCGGAAGTGATTGCACTGGTGCTCTACAACGAGCATTTCGGATGGCTGGAGGAAGCGGTGCCGCCGTTGCGCCCGTTGACGCCGTGGTATCAGGCGGCGCAGATGGTGATCAACGCCTGCGGCGCAAACCTGACAGTCTGGCCCAGCAACATTCGTCCTTCGGTGGCGCTCGAAATGCTGCGTGGCGAACTTCCGGTCAAAGGCGTATCGGGACACCTCTTCATGCCGCTGCGCATCGAGGGGAGCCGGATTGATCCGGAACGCTACCGCACGCAGACGGAGTTGTACGCCGCGATCAACCGTGAATTGATCCAGCCGGCGCTGGCGGTCGAATACCTTGCCGCCAACCTGGAGCGTGGCGTCCATCGCGCGCGGCACGAAGGCGTGCCGGTGACCTGGCAGGCGCTCGCCGCCTGGCACAACCAGGGGATCGTCGCTCCGGAGGATATCGCCGCCAACCCGACCGCGCGCGACTACGTGCGACGGGCCGCTGTCTATCGCGATCTCGCGCGGGCGTTTATTGCCGCAGATCCGGTGGTACGGCATAGTCGCGCACAGCCCAGTAGATCGCCTTCGGCGTTCCATCCGCAGCCACAAAATTCCAGTTATCCTGATAGGTGCGCGCCTGCCAGGGCGTGCTGAATTGCCACAGGCACATTGCTTCCAGCCATGTCCACTCCAGCGCCATCTGGTACGCACCAATCGTCCAGCGCACGCGCTGTGCCGGACGCACCGCCGCCGACCAGCGCGGGTGATCGTTCCATCCCCCTTCAGTGATGAAGATTGGTTTGTGGCGATCACCCAGGTATACCAGTAGATCACGGATCAGTTCGACACGTCGGAAGTTGACTTCTTCCGGGGCAGGCGGAGCGTCGTGCGGTTGTTGTGCCCCGTAGTTGTGCACTGCCCAGGCATCGAACCATGGAGCGGCGCCAGCAGCGTACAGTTCGGTGATGTAGCGCAAATCCCCCATCCGCACTTCAGCCTGGTCACCCAGGTCGCCGCCCGGCGAAAGTGCCCCGGCGATCACCACGGCATCGGGCACGGCAGCCTTGACCCGCGGGTACACCGCCTTCAGTAGTGCAGCATATCCAGCAGGATCGGGGGGGCGCCGCCCCCACTCGAATGCCAGATTTGGCTCGTTCCAGACAATGATATGCCGCACTCCATCAGCGCGGTAGCGTTGGAGGAACGCTGCTGCATAATTGGCGAAGTCGGCATAGTGCGCTTCATCGAGGTACCGGTCGCTCGAATTGCGAGGACGCGCCCACTGCGGGACGATGTCGAGCCGGGCGATAACCTGCAATCCCTGGCGCACTGCATGGCGCACGACCATATCGGCGCCTGCCCAGTCGTACCCGAAGCGGGAGCGCGGCTGGACGTATGCCCAGGGAAACAGATCAACGATCCAGCGTGCCCCCATTTCACGCACCCGTTCCAGCGTCCGCCGGATGTATCCCTCGTCACCAATGCCGGTGAGACGGGTATGGATGCCGATCTTCGGGTTGAGCGTCACAACCTGCTGCTGTGGGGGAAGGTGGAGCGACCGCGGTGCACGCAGCGCCCAGAACTCAGCTGCTGCAACGCCTATTAACAGTGGTGCGCCGATCAACAGCCGCCGATGACGTCGCCAGGCGGAATTGCTGGTGTCGCAGCGCTTCCCGCTCACGGGGTTATTCTGGTATTCATCTATCATAAACCTGCATGCTTGACATCGCGTGAGTAGACGTTATAATCGGCTCAGGCGTCTTCGCAACGATCCTCCCTCTTCGTTTTCAATCGTCCTTGCCAGCGACGGCAGCTGCCGGGGAACATCCATGATGCGCCACGTTGTTCGCTTGACCATCATCGTACTGCTGATCGTCGCTCTGGCGGCAACATATGCAGCGACGCCGGCGTTTGCCCGGGCAGGTGCACTCTATTTTCCACGCACAGGTCATCACCTGACCGATGATCACGGTTTCCTGAGTTTCTGGCGCAGCCACGATGGACCGCGTCTGCTCGGTTTCCCCGTGACCGAGACGTTGATCGTCGAAGGGATCGGTCCGACGCAATACTTTGAGAAGGGACGTCTGGAGCGCGTTGCTGCTGCCGACGGAACACCAGTTGTTCGGACCGGCGCTGTGGTTGCTGAGTATGTTGCTGCGCTCTACCGCACCTTCCCGCCGCGCCCTGATCGTCAGCCGGTGGAGGGTGAACTGCTCTTTGCGGAAACCGGTCACAGCGTACGCGAGCCGTTCATCAGTTTCTGGCAGGCAGCGGGTGGTGTCGAGTTCTTTGGGATGCCGATCAGCGAACCACTGTGGGAACAGACTTCCGCTGGATTGCGTCAAGTGCAGTACTTCGAGCGCGCCCGCCTGGAGCGCGTTCCAACGCTCACAGGTACTCTCGATGAGATTCAGGTCAGTGATATCGGTCGCGCACTGGCGGAATTGCGCGGATTGAACACTGCCCCCGTGCCCAACCGTGGATTCGAGACCTTCGGACCACCTGCGTCTGTTACACCGGATGTCGCTCTGCTCGACGCACCATCTGGCGCACCCACCCCGCCGCATGCACGTCCTTCGCCTTCACTGCGCACTCCTGCACCATCCCCACCTACCAATCGAGCCAGCGCTCCCGCTCCGCGTTCTTCGGGCAAAGCCAAACGGATTGTCGTCAACCTGAGCAAGCAGTGGCTCTACGCATACGAGGATGACCGTCTCGTCTTCGATGCGCCGGTCGCTACTGGGCGCGATGGTATGAATACGCCCACCGGCAACTTTCAGATTTACGCCAAATTGCCGGTGCAAACGATGGATGGCATCACCGATGGCAAATACTGGGTTGTGCCGAATGTGCCACACGTTATGTATTTCTCCGGCGGCGTCGCGCTCCACGGAACCTACTGGCACAACCTCTTCGGAACCGGCGTGCGTCCTTCGCACGGGTGCGTGAACCTGCCGTTGAAATCGGCAGCCTGGCTCTATGAGTGGGCGCCGGTTGGCACACCAGTGCATGTAACTTACTAATCCGCTCACGACGACCCAGCACGTCCAGCGCGATAAATAGTGACACCGGCGTCACGACCGGCTACTGCGAGTTGCACTCCATCGGGACTGAACGCCAGCGCCATAATGCCGAACTGCTGCTCAACGCGCCCCATCTCCGCACCGTTTGCCGGGTTCCAGAATTGTATGACGCCGGTAGGGGTGCCGGTTGCGAGAAGCGCGCCATCCGGCGAGAATGCCAGAGCGGTAAACCAGCCATCCTCTGGCGCGGCACGAATATTGCGTTCGGATACGCCGGTCTGATAGTTCCACATCCGCAACACCCCATCGGTTCCCGTGGCGGCAAACAATGTTCCGCCCGGCTGGAACGCAATGCTGGTAATCGCGTTCTGCATGCCGCTCAAAGTTTGTACCCGCTGACCATCCGAAACGCGCCAGATCTCAATCCGTGGATCGTTTGGCGTCCCGGATGCTGCCACAAACTCACCATCGGAACTGAGCGCCACCAGAAACACAGCTGGCAGATCAGTCTTGAGCGAACGCGACAATCGACCGGTCGAACCATCCCACAGCACCACCGTTCCATCGCTCGTGCCAACCGCCACGACAGATCCGCCGAGATCGGCTGCAATGCAGAGCGGTGTTCCTGTCATCCCCGACAGGTCACTGGTCGCTTCCTGAACGAAATCGATCAGTCTCACTGTATCCTGCTCAGTGATCGTTACCAGGCGGCCATTGGGCAGGAAAGCCAGTGATTGAACCGATGTGGCCGAGCCAGCGAACTGACGCACCTGGTCATTCGCCAGCAGTCGCAACTGAATGATCCCGTTATAGCCAACCGAGCCGAGCACCTCGCTATCCGGCGAAAAAACAAGCGATGTGATCAGTCCAAGACCGATTCGCAGGTTCAAGTCAGGACGCTGCTTCATCAGATCCCAGACGATAACGCGCCCCTCCTGATCGCTGACCGAAGCCAGGCGCTCACCGTCGGGGCTGATAGCAATACTGAAGATATCAAGCCGATGCACATCGAGCATTGCGGTCTGCACACCACGGGCTACATCCCAGACGCGCACAGTGGCATCCAGCCCTGCCGAATAGAGCGTTTTCCCATCTGGCGAAAATGCCAGTCCGCGAATAACAATCCAGTTCGTATGACCACGTAACTGATGGATGATCTGACCGCTCTTGGCATCGACCAGGTACACCACCCCCTCGGTCGAGCCGACTGCCAGCATCTTGCCGTCGGGCGAGAATGTGACGCCTGTCGCCCAGTGGCGCAGATTCGTGTCTGGGTCGAGAGCAGTGCGGAAACTGAAGCTGCTGATTTCTTTCCCGGATGCCACATCCCACAAACGAGCACTTCCGTCGCGCGAGGCGGATGCCAGCGTCGTACCGTCGGGCGAGAACGCGACGCCGCCAATAAAACCAGTATGACCGCGAAGCGTTGCCAGCAGTTGACCAGTAGCGGCATCCCATATGCGCACCGTCTGATCAGTACTCCCCGAAGCCAGCAATGTTCCATTGGGAGCAAAGGCAAGACTGCGGATCCAGCCGGTGTGCCCGCTCAGGCGTCGGATGACCTTACCGGTTGCCACATCCCAGATTCGGATATCGTTATCATCGCTGGCGCCCGATGCAAGGAGCGTGCTATCGGCAGACCAGGCAAGCGACGTAATTTTCCCCGTATGGTCGAACCAGGTGCCGCGATCATCGAGGGTCGTCGCATCATGCAGGCTCACGGCCTCACTCACCCCAACCGCCAGCAAACGACCATCGGGTGAATAGGCGACCGGACCAAGCACCGACATCGATAATTGTCGGGTTGCAGTAATTGCAGCGATGTTCCGGGGTGAAATCGCGTTCGGACTGAGCGTCGTCGATCCGTCGACCGGGATCGGGGTAGGAGGCGGAACAGTTGGTTCAACGCTTGCGCCGCTCTCCTCAGTTGGCGTTACTGTCGCTGCGGGCGTCGCAGTCGGGACAGGGGCAGGCCCGGCGATGCCGAGCATCTGGCGCAACGGGCTTCCTGGCAGGAACACCGCAATTGCCAAGCACACGCTGATCGCCGCAACGGTCAGCAGAACTGCCGAGGTGATCAGACACCCGGTGCTCAATCCCTGCTGCTGCGGAACCGGGACATAACCGGGGGGATATGCGCCCGGCTGTGAGTACGGTGGAGAAGCGGCAGGTGTGGGAGCGGGTGCAACCGGTGACGCTGCCGGTGGTGAAACATTCGATGGTGCAACTAACGTTTCGGGCGGATCGGTGACCGGCGTCTGCGCCGCCCGACCTCCAGCAGCTGTCACCTGGGTGATCACATCGGGACCGAGGCCGAGCGAACGTCCGCCCATCATCTGCGCTGTTTCCAGCGCGATCCGCATTTCACGCGCCTGCTGAAACCGATTGACCGGTTTCAGTTGGAGCGCGCGCAACAATACCTGCTCAACCAGCGGGGAGATCTGCGGGTTGAGCGACCGTGGTCCCGGCAGCGGCATGCCTGCGTTCTGCTGCTCCGGCGTCGGTGGTGCCCAACCCGTCAATGCGTGGTATATTAGCGCGCCGATTGTATAGACATCGCTCACCGTCGTCGGTTCCGCATCGGTGCGTGCCAGTTCAGGAGCGCGGTAGGGCGACGGCGTCTGCCCGATTGGTACTGCCAGGGTGAACGGAGTCACCATCCAGACGCCCTGATCGGTGATCCAGACATCGGTAACTGCCAGGTCGCCGAGGAACAGAGACGGACGCTGACTGTGCAGATGTTCCAGAAGCAGGAGTAAACGGGTTGCCTGCGCCAGAACATCAGCTTCCGTCAACGGACCGCCGCGTGCCCGGATCGACCGCTCCAGATCCTGACCGCCCGGATCAACGCACACCATAAAGTAGTGCGAGTCCCCGGCAAAATGATCGCGCAGCGGCAACAGTGCTTCGTGACTCACTGCCGCGATCTGTTTTGCGAGAATTGCCAGATCGCTCCGCGCCTTATCATCGACTGTGAACTCTGCAACCAGCGTCAACTCGCCGCTCTGTTCATCGCGACACCGATATGTTTTCATACCGGGTCGCTCGTCGATCGTATAGATCGTGCGGTAGCGATCATGGATAACCTTCTCGCCTGAACTCATGGAAGCCTCGTCGTGATGCAGATGATCCGCCGCTACCGTATTGCCTGCAATGACTCTGGCGCACGGTGCACGATCGATTCAGGAATGCCGTAGTCCTGCGCGATAATCCGCGCCGTCATCTTCGCCGACATCATCACCGACGGCGTGCCGCCGCCTGGTTGGACACCTGCGCCGACCAGGTAGAGGCGTTCGATATCTTCGCTCCGGTTGTGTGGGCGGAAGTACGCCGACTGGATCAGCAGCGGTTCGACGCCAAAGCCATTCCCCAGCCAGCTGTTGAGCGTGCGCTCGAAATAGTCAGGCGTGATGTAACTCTTGTGCACCAGACGATCCATCAGACCCGGTAGATAGCCGCGCTCATCGAGAAACCGCAGCACCCGATCCACAAATGGTTCTGCAATTTGCGACCAGTTCAAGCCAGAACCATTATGGGGAACCGGCACAAGCGTATATGCCGCATGGTGACCGGGAGGCGCCAGACTCGGATCAGTAAGTGTCGGGATGTGCAGGTACTGCGAAAAATCATCCGCCAGTATCTTGCGATTGAAAATATCCTCCAGCAACCCCTCGTAGCGCGGACCAAAGATGATATTATGATGCCGCAACTGCGCATCGCGCGGATCAGCGCGGAAACCAAAGTAGATGACGACTAGCGACATCGACTGACGCGCCAGGCGTACCCGCAGGTCATTATTAATCCGCCGGTGCGAGCGATCAATCAGGCGGAGGTAAGTCATCGCGTAATCGCCGTTCGACACAACCACATCCGCTTCAATACGGGTTCCATCAACCAGTTCGACGCCGCGGGCAATGCGCCGCGCACGCAGGCCACGCGGTTCACGACCGTGCTCATCGGTCACAATAATGCGTCGCACCTCACTATTGTACCGCATTGTCCCGCCCAATTCCTCGAACTTCCGCACCAGGCCCCGCACCAATGCACCAGTGCCGCCACGCGCGAAGTGGATGCCCCACGTCTTTTCGACAAAGTGAATCATGGCATAGATTGCTGGAACCTGCAATGGATTGCCCCCGATCAGCAGCGGCTCAAAGCTGAAGACCCGCTGCATCTTGGGATTGCGGAAGTAGCGCTTAACGAACGAGAAGAGCGGACGCACCGCATCGAGACGTACCAGATCGGGCACAACTCGCAGCATCGTTCCGATGTCGCCGAAGTAGGTGTACCCTAGTTCGAGAAAACCGCGCTTGAAGATTGCTTCAGCAGCGGCGTGGAACTGTTCATACCCTTCCAGGTCTTCTGGCGCCAGCCGACGAATCTGCTCACGGGTATGTTCTGGATCCCCGTCATAGTCGAAGAAGGTCCCATCATCAAAGTAGATCCGGTAGAAAGGAATAACAGGTATGAGCGTCACGTATTTCGATGTAGCAGGACCGCTGCTGACACCGCGTGTAACACGCGCTCCCGGCGCAAGCACGTCTGGCGGAAAATCCGGTGCGGCAAGGTTCGCCGCGTCGCGTTCGAGCGCAAACAGTTCCTCAATGAAGTGCGGAACAGTGATGACTGTCGGACCCATATCGAAGGTAAAACCATCGACGCGCTTCACATACGCGCGTCCTCCGGGTCCGTCCAGTTTCTCGACAATGATGGTGTCGAAGCCAAGGCTTTGCAGGCGAATACCCATCGCCAGACCGCCAAAACCGGCGCCGATAACCACTGCGCGTTTGCGTTGCATAGGCGTTCTATATTCTTCTGTACACAGGCAATACGTAGAGACTGGGCAAACCGGAGTCCCCTGCACTTTTCATACGCGCCCTGAGCTGTCCTGGATGCGACGGGTGAATCATACCACGAAATACTGACGGTGCGCTGTGCGCGGCAGTATCTGGTACAATACCATTCGGAAACGATGACTGCAAAGGTTCGTGCTACTACTGGGTGCCTCGTGGCGCATTGAGTGGTTAGTCTAATTGAGATCTGCAGGAGGAGTGCCATGCCAGCAACATCCGAAACATCGACTGTGCTGACGCTAGGTGCAACAGCGCCCGATTTCACCCTGACCGATACTGTTTCGGGGAGGCAGATGTCGCTGAATGAACTGAAATCGTCGAAAGCGACGGTTGTTATGTTCATCTGCAATCACTGCCCGTACGTCAAACATGTCAGTCATGCGCTGGTGCGCCTGGCGAACGACTATATGCCGAAGGGGGTATCGTTCATCGCCATCAGTTCCAACGATCCTGTCCAGTACCCCGAAGATGCACCCGATAAGATGCGTGAGGAGGCGTTGCGCGTCGGATACCCCTTCCCTTATCTCTTCGACGAGACCCAGGATGTCGCGCGCGCATATGGCGCTGCCTGCACCCCCGACACCTTTATCTTCGACGGCGACCTGCGCCTGGTTTACCGTGGTCAACTGGATGACACCCGCCCGGACAGTGGCATGGAAGCAACCGCAGCCGATGTGCGTGCAGCGCTTGATGCCATTCTGGCAGGTCAGCCGGTGAACCCCGTGCAGAAACCGAGCGTTGGTTGCAGTATTAAGTGGAAACGGTAGAATGACGGAGGCATGCGCCTATGCGCTCATACCGTGAGGAACTCTGGTTCAACACGCCAACCCGGATTGCATTCGTGCGCATCACCGATCAGGTTGCTGCCGCAGTACGCAAATCGGGAGTGCGCGAAGGATTGTGTCTGGTGAACGCCATGCACATCACTGCTAGCGTCTTCGTGAACGACAACGAATCGGGTTTGTGGCACGACTTCGAGCGCTGGCTGGAAAAACTCGCGCCGCATGCGCCAGTGTCGCAGTATCGCCATAACGATACCGGCGAGGACAATGCCGATGCACATCTGAAGCGCACCATTATGGGGCGCGAGGTGGTGCTGGCGATTACCGACGGAAAGCTCGATCTTGGACCATGGGAAGAGGTGTTCTACGGCGAGTTCGACGGTCAACGGCGCAAGCGCGTGCTGATCAAAATTATTGGGGAGTAGCGATGGTTGCTGGCAACATCGCTTCTCCCCTCACCTGACATTGCTGCGCCCCTTGACCGATCAGCGGGTCACGAGCGGCAGGTTCACCCGATGCGGACGCTCGATCGTTTCGCCGGGAGAGTAGGCGAGTCCGAGCAGTGATCCGCGAAAGCCGGGAAAGACCTGATCGACTGTCTGAAGCGCTCCACGCTTGATCAGAATCTCTGCCAGCACCGCACGATAGTCGGTGGTGATCGCCAGGTCCACGCCATTATCGAGTTGCTCGGTCGCTAGTCCGGGCCAGACACCGTACATCTTCCCGCCGCGGATACCCTCGCCAAGCACAAGCATGACGTTGCCATGCCCGTGATCGGTGCCGCCACTGCGGTTGGCTTTGAGTCGCCGCCCAAATTCGCTCATGACCACCACCGTCAACCGATCATGGTACCGCCAGAGATCGTTGTAGAATGCGTATAACCCTTCTGCGAGCCCCGCAACCAGTTCAGGGAAAATCCATCTCTGCCCTTCGTGCGTATCCCACCCGCCATAATCCACCGTTGCAGCAAGCAGACCGATATCCATTTTGATCAGACTTGCTACTGTGCGCAGAGCGTTGCCGAGACTGGCGCCGCGTCCGCCTGGATATCTGACGCCTGTCTCCGGTGTGTAGGGAATGACCCTGCCCTGCGAGTCACGTGGCAGACGCTCATTGATCCTGGCAATCGCCGTCAGTGTGGTGCGTCCCGCCTGCTGGACAGGCGAATCACCAGAGTAGAACGCATCAAGCGCCTGGTTGAGTTGTGAGCGATAGCGCCACGAATTCCAGCTCAGGTTAAATGAAGTCGGATCGGTCAACGCAGCAGCATCGTTGAAGCCAACCATCGAGAACGGCACACGTGTTCCGGCTGCCACTGCCGGGAGATAGCCACTGGCGTTAATACTATTCAGATAGCGGGCAAGCCATCCATTCGCTGGCACGCCACTCTCTGGGATCCCGCCTTCCATGTAGTCCATCGCTTCGAAGTGGCTGCGTGTGCCATTTCTCAGACCACATGCGTGGACGATTGCCAGCGAACGATTAATGTACAGTGACTGAAGCAGCGTAGCGCGTGGATGCAGGCGGAAATCTGCGCCGGGAATAGTGTTGCTCAACAATAGTCCGGCGTTCTGCCCGCTTTCTTCAACCCGCAGTTCACCGCGCGCTCCCTTGTAGAACGGATCATTCACCGGTGCGACGAGGCTCAGACCGTCGCAACCGCCACGCAGAAACACTACAACCAGAATATCGCGGCGAGTGGTGTCGCCAGGTTGAGCAAACGCAAGCCCGCGCACCGCGCTGCCGGTCATGGCGGCAATCGCGGCGCTGCACCCAACAATGAAGGTCCGTCGTGAAACAGTCATAGTCTCCTCTATCGCAGTTGAAACTCAGGCGTCATTGCAATCAACGTCACAACACTCCTGATACGGTCAGCAATCTCGTCGGCGCTTCCGGTCGGCGGAGCGTCCGCCGAACCGTTCTGACGCATCAGGTCGATCAATCGGTTCATCGTTGATGTCGGAGGTGGCACAGCCAGCAGGCGCCCAACCCAGAACTCCACGATCTGCCGAGCCGTCAACCCTGGCGGCGTCTGCCCTGGCAGATCAAACGTTGCGGCTTTGAGCCAGGAACTCTGCAGGTAGTTGATGATATTCCAGCGCCGGAGCATGCCATTCGTGCTTAACCACGCCGCACTCTCCTCCGGATGTCCGGTTGGCGGTCCCCAGTTGAACATCCGATACCCCATCTCCTGCAACTGCCAGAAGAGATCGCGGTTGGGCGTGACCTCTGCATTCGTGGCGCGCAGGAATGAAACCACCACTTCAAACGGTCGTTTTACCTTTCTGCCGAATGTACTAGCGAATTCGTCCGATAGAAGGAGGGCGCGAACTGTTATGGCGATCTGATTGGATGCGTCCTTATTCTCAAGCCAGATGCGAGCAAGCCTGTTCACCAGCGAGTCAGGCGGATCGTCGGCGAGCAGGCGGCGGCAGAGTTTGCGGCAGATGTGCCGTGCTGTGCCGGGATGCTCGCTTACCAGACGAATGACCGTTTCTCCATCTGATAATGGGGGCTGGTTCGGATCGATCTCGAAGGCAAGCACCCGTTTCTGCGCATTGTCGTGCCAGAGATCAACATACGCAAATTCGCCTGTATCTGGCAGACGCAGACTGCCGCTGATCGTCTGCCCGTGTGCGATCGTCCATCCAGTAAATGCGCGCGCTGCCTCGTACACGTCCTGATCGATGTAGCCGATTGGATTCCCTTCAAGCGCGCCGGGAACATCGCGCCAGCGGTTGTACAGGTGATTGAGATAGTTCTCCTGCCCCAGCGTGTGCAACTCGAACAGTTCGCGGGCATAGTTCTCATTTGCCGGACCGTCGCGGCTGAAGGCGTTATCGAGATAGAACCCCATAGCGATGCTCTTTGCGACATCCCGCACCATGTTCCGAAAATTGCCCAGGCAGTGCCGTCGGATGACATCACGGTCGTACAGGGGCCAGGTTGCGCTGATACGGGTGTCAGAGTAGGCATCGACGTTGAAGTGGTTGTGCCAGAACTCAACCAGCACCTCACGCAGCTGCCATTTGCTGTAGACGGCGCGGATCAGCGTGGCGGCGCGCACCTCCTCAACAGGACGGATGCGCTCCTGATATGCCGGATGCTTTGTCAGGGGCCAGAGTTGCGCCAGTCCCCAGTTTTCAATAATCGTGCGCAGCAGGCGCATTTCATCGACTGCCGGATACCCCATACCGGCATCGTACTGGATGCGCAGACGTGCGCTGGTAAGTTTCGATGCACACAGCGCATCGTCTGCATCGTTGGGGTTGAGTTGTTCATCAACATATGCGGTAAATCCCATCTGTCGGACACGTGCGACATCGCCGGGGCGAGGTCCGTATGCCATGCGATTGAGCGCAATTAGTTCGATCGGGGGAGTTGCCGCCAGATCTGTCTGCGAATGTGTCTGAAAGGTGATGCTGCTGGTGTGTTTTCCGGGAAAATCAACTATTCCTGCGCCTGCCATGGTTGCACTGGCACCTAGAAAACGACGCCGTGACCAGATCATTGTGTGTCTTCTCCTTCACCGTTCGCGTTGATATGAAACTGGTACGTTGTCGAATGCACGCACGCCAGGGATCGAGCGAGATCCATCCGGTCGTAACGGTGACAGTACTCAGTGTAAGGTATGACTCGTCTGGCATGGATGACAGGTGTATCACAATATAGAAGCACTATATGATACTTTATATCAAAATGTGGCGGAACACGATGCGCAGCACACCAGTGTTTGTTCACGATCTGCGCTGCGTACTATGGAGCAAGGGTGTCCTGCCCTCGTGGGGTGGCCCTTTCAGAGGTGAAGTTTTTGGGAGAGATGAGCAGTTTTTCGCATTCCCGTGCGATTTTGCTCCTCATCCCCCCAACCCCCTTCTCCCACAACGGGAGAAGGGGGAGTCCGGGTGTCGTGATGCCTGAAACAGGAGATGGCACGCAGGGGTTTCCAAAAAAACCTGCCTCCGTGAGCAATCCCCTTCTCCCACAAGGGGAGAAGGGGGGAGTCTGGGCGTCCTGCTGATATGGTGAGGACCAATGCCGCTTCGGGCTAATGTTGTCGGGCGTTGACGTGGAGATGTGCGTTGTAACTCGAACGCACCAGCGGACCGCTTTCGACGTGGCGAAAACCACGTTCCAGCGCATACCTGCGGAATTCGGCAAACTCTGCGGGGGTGACGTAACGATGCACTGGCCAGTAACTTGCGCCTGGTGAGAGGTATTGACCGATGGTTAGCACATTCACATCGACATCACGCAGGCGATCAATGACCTGATACACTTCTTCGTTCGTCTCACCGGCGCCGACCATCATCCCGCTCTTGGTTACCAGATATGGTCGTGCAGCGCGCGCGCGCGCCAGCAGTTCGATGCTCCGCTCAAAGCGGGCGCGTGGACGGAAGCGACGAAAGAGACGCGGTACGGTCTCGATATTATGGTTGAGAACATCCGGTTCAGCAGCTAGCACTGTTTCGAGCGCTGCCCAATTGCCGTCGAAATCGGGGATCAGAACCTCGACCTTGCAATCGGGCACTTTTTGTCGAATCAGTTCAATCGTGCGGGCGAAGATAGACGCGCCGCCATCGGGAACATCGTCGCGGTTGACCGATGTCAGGACGGCAAATTTCAACTTCAAGTACGCAACCGACTCGGCAACCCGCTCCGGTTCATGCTCGTCGATTGGTTCGGGCTTCCCCTTGCCGATAGCACAGTAGCGACAGCCACGGGTGCATATGTTTCCAAGCAACAGGAAGGTAGCAGTACGGTGATTCCAGCACTCGCCAATGTTCGGGCAGTGTGCTTCTTCGCACACCGTATGAAGATTCTGCTCGCGTACGAGACGGAAGACGTCGTGATAGTTTGGGCCGCCCGGCGCTCGTACTTTGAGCCATTCGGGCCGACGCGCCCGACTTGAGGGTGATGAATTGGTTGCAATCAATGGGATCAATTCTGTCATCGATGATCTCACATTCCAGCCGTCGTCAATCATAACCAACGACGTGATCCAGTTGTCGGTTGTCTGTCATGCTGTATTGTAGCGCACATTATGAATGTGTGCCTGTCTTGATCTCGGCTACCGGAAGATGCGCCTTCCACTGCTCGGCAGTGACAACCACGGCTGGTTCCAGGTCGAAGACGGCGCAGAGATGCCCGATCAGCCGTTCAGCCACCGAACTCATTGCCAGGACCTCACCCAGTTCGGCAGCCATTGAGGTGACGCCGCGCCCCTGCACGCCGCAGGGGACAATCAGATCAAAGCCGCGCATATCGATGTTGACATTTAGCGCCAGCCCGTGAGTGGTCACACCACCTGCACTCACCTTGATGCCGATAGCACAGATTTTTGCAGCACCATTACGAACCCAGACGCCAGTGAAGCCGGGTACGCGATCACCGATCAGGCCGTAATCGCGCAGGACACGAATGACGCTCTCTTCCAGGCCGCGTAAATATCTGCCAATATCACGTCCATGCTGCGAGAGTTTGAAGATTGGGTAGGCAACGATTTGCCCAGGCGCGTGGTAGGTCGCCCCGCCGCCGCGGTCACTCTGGATCACGGTCACTCCTTCAGCGCTGAGGTGTTCCGCCGGGATGAGCAGATGTTCGGCACGGGCTTTACTGCCCAGAGTAATCGTTGGCGGGTGTTCGAGCAGCAGCAGGGTGTCGCCGACCTGACCGGCGGAGCGTGCGCGAGCAATTCGGCGCTGCAAATCCCACGCAGTGAGATAGTCGATGAGACCCAGGTGGTAGATCGTCAGTGTCCGCATTGCACCAGGCGCCTCCCTTCCTCACTGCAGCGTTCTCCTTACTGTTCAGACGCTACAGGTCGCGCAGCAGATTGATCCGCTGACTGGTTCCATCCACCGTCGCGACCAGGCGGTTATACTCCGACACAGCCGACGACGACGATAAATGTTACGCCAGGGATGAGACAGGAGAGTGGTATGCATCCCCAGCGACGAACGGTTACCATGGCATCCTCTTTCTGGCTGCGCCTGAAGCCGACGCGACGGCAACCGCAATTGCCAGACCATGATTGTGCGACAGACTGATACAGATGCTATCAATGCGCAGTTCACGAGCGCGCGCGAGCGCCGCTCCGCTGAGCGTCACAGCTGGACGCCCGTCGTCATCAGTGAGCGTCTCGATGTTGCGGAACGCAACGCTGTGTGCGCTGCTTCCGGGGCCGTGCATCCCGACGCCCAGCAGTTTGGCGACCGCTTCCTTTGCCGCCCAGCGCGCCGCCAGCGACTCGATCCGCCCGGCGCACAGCGCGATCTCAGCAGGAGAGTAGATCCGCTGTACGAATCGGTCGCCCCAACGCTCGACCGCGCGTTTGATCCGCGCTATCTCCACAATATCGATACCAGTGTATATCACGCAATCACTGCCTGCCGATTAGTGAGATGCCGGTCACTTCTGAGAGATAATCGTGTCCGCGCGCCTCAATGCGGATGCTCTGGATATAACGCGCCTGGCGCAAGAGCGCATCGTCGCGCAGTTCAACATTCAGACGATACCACTGAAACTGCGGTACCTGCCGATACCGGATCTCTCCTGCGTCCTCGCTGTTGGAGACCTCGCCGCTGCCGGTGTAGATGCAGAAATAACGATTCGCTTCCTGATCGGTCGGACTGGTAGGTTTGTAAGTGATCCGCACCATCACCGGGCATTCAGACCCGGCGACTCCTGCGAGTTGCACCGTTTGGGTCAATACTCGCACCCACATGCTCAGGCGCAGCGAGGGAAACTCCGAAACATCAGCATCAATGGTTTGCTCGATGCCAACAGTGAAGGGGCGGGTTTGCGAACCATCGCGGCGGAACTGCCCGATCAATACCTGATCATCTGGCGTGCAGAAGTCGGGCGTTTCAGGGCGGCAGGAGCGCACGACGGTAAACCGTCCGTTGTGCTCTTCGGGCGCCATGCCCGGTGCGTTCGGAAGTGCGTATTTGCGCCAGGTTTTGGACGTCCCATCATACCGTTTCTGGTCCGTATACTGTTCAAACCCGCCATCGCGGATCAATTCCCAGCGAGCTTCGCCTGGTCCAACGAGAGTGCCAGCAGCATCGATCTGCACCAGTTGACCGGATTGCACATCGACCGTGTTGTCCCGATGTTCGATGATTGCAGAACCGGCACGGGTAGCGACCTCGACCCGGATTGGCTCTCCGGTGGTAGCAAGTACAGGCGCTGATCTGCTCGCATCGGTGAGCACATTAATAGAATAACTCCCGCCAGGCGTAAGGCGGACTCGCGTTCGATTACCCACGTCAACCACATAGTCGACCTGATCGTAGGGTTGCCCGGCAGCAATGTCGTAGCGCAGGTAGCCAGCATTCTGGCGCATCACTGCCTCAAGACGCCCGTTATGCCATGCAGTCGCGCGATAACTGATCAACGCCAGTTCTGCACCCCCAGGATGCGCCCAGAAGTCGATCTGCGTCCGATCAGCCAGCACCAGCGATGCGACAGGACCATACCCTGCTTCGGTTTTGGTGCGGATCACACTTCCTTCTGCGACCGTTGCGCAAATATCGAGTTCACCGGGGCACGGATCATGTTCCGGCGGCAGGCGTTCGATACTTTCGGCAACCAGCCGACCACGCGGCTGGATAGAGACGCCGGCATTCACATGGCTGCGCAGCACTGCCCCTTCGACAGGATTCATCGCCGTCGCATAGTACTGCCAGCCGCTGTAACCGGCAACGGCAACCAGCACGCAGAACAGAGCGAAGAACACGAGCAACCACGTCCACGCGACGCGCTGGTAGTAGACTTGTTCCGGTTGTGGTCTGGCAGCATGTGCCATAGTTTGTGGTATCTGAGCGGGCGTCGAATCCGAAACGCTAGTAGACCGGCAGATACCGGTCGAGTTCCCACTGACTGATCGCGTGGCTATACTCTTCCCACTCACGCGCGCGAGCTTCGATGAAACGTTCGAGTATATGCGGACCGAGCGCTTCGGTGATCACATCATCGCGCTGCAACTCCTCGAGCGCCGTGCCGAGGGTCGATGGCAGCACTTCAAACTGACGCGCGCGCAG
Organism: Roseiflexus sp.; assembly: GCA_017743475.1. Taxonomy (GTDB): domain Bacteria; phylum Chloroflexota; class Chloroflexia; order Chloroflexales; family Roseiflexaceae; genus Roseiflexus. Next base: position 28,391 of record JAGHYV010000018.1, read on the forward strand.
ATCGACTTCGAACAGATCCTCTTCAACTGGCGGCGGCAACGGCAGCTCGCGCCGGATACCATCGAGACCGGCTGCCAGAATGACTGCCAGCGCCAGATACGGATTGCACGACGGATCGGCGCAGCGCAGTTCGACCCGTGCCGACTGCGGTCGAGCGGTGCTGATACGTGGTACCCGCACCAGTTGCGCGCGGTTGGTACGCCCCCAGATTAGGTAGACCGGCGCTTCAAAGCCGGGCACCAGGCGTTTATACGAGTTCACCAGCGGCGCCAGGACGGCGATCATACCGCGCGCGTGCGCTAGCAACCCAGCGATGAAATGCCGCGCCAGTTTCGAGATGCAGTACGGGTCGTGTGCATCGAAGAACAGATTGTGACCGCTGGCTGCGTCGACCAGACTCAGATGCATATGCAGCCCGTTCCCATTCAAATGGGCAATTGGTTTGGGCATAAACGTGGCATAGAGGTTCTGTTGTTGCGCTATTGCCTTGAGAGTCGCGCGGGTGGTCACCAGATTATCGGCGGCGCGCAGACCGTGCGTATGGCGCAGATCGATTTCGTGCTGACCAAGCGCGCCTTCATGGTGGGTTGCTTCGACTTCGATGCCGAACGCTTGCAATGCGCGCACCATGCGACGGCGAATATGGGTGGCGGCATCGGTGGTGGCATCGAAGTATCCAGCAACATCGTTGGGGATCAACGCCGGACGACCGTCTGGTCCAGAGCGAAACAGAAAGAACTCAACCTCTGGACCAACGAGAAAGGTCATCCCCATGCGCTGCACTGCATCGAGTGCACGCCGCAGCGCATAGCGCGGGTCGCCAGCGAACGGCTTCCCCTCTGGCGTATGGACATCGCAGATCATGCGCGCTGTCACAATTCCTGCTGCCTCATCCCATGGAACAATCGCAAATGTATCGAGATCGGGCACAAGATACATGTCACTTTCGGCGACGCGGGCAAACCCTTCGAGCGAGGATCCGTCGAACCAGACGCCGTGGTCGAGGCAATCGGGAAGCTCGGATACCGGGATGGTGACGTTCTTCACCATGCCAACAATATCAGTATACTGGAGGCTGACGAACTCAACCTGGCGTTCCGCAGCCTGCTTGAGAATAGTTTCAGGAGAGACTGTCATTGGTTCTTCTGTACTCTCTGATACAAAATCTGATAACTGCCGTCACGTGCGCCACGTGCGGTGACACGGTAGCGCAGCACGCCGTTTTCGTCGAGACGCACCATACCAGATCGCGATACCTGATCGCCAGGACGACCCTGGACGGCGAATGCAACGCTCCCCCCAGCATTCAACAGTTCCAGGCGTATTTCCCCCTGCTGGAGTTCGAGGATTGCAATCACCCGGAGCAGCGCTTCGCCATCACCAAGAGAGATGGTAGACACTTCAGATCCTTCGGCGCCCAGAAATGTGTGGGTCACATTTCCCGCATCGGGACGTACATCGATTGACGTCCGCTCTCCCGACACCAGCATACATGCCTGGAGAAACAGGATCGTTGCCGCACCGATCAGCGCCAGGTATCGTCGTTTTCGGCACAAGAACGGTTGCACTCTTTATCCATACGACTCCGGGCGATCATCCGCATTGTACGTTGCCTCTTCTGGTACGAGTTTCAATCGCACCGGACGGCGCGCTTCGACATACAGATTACTCTCACAGTCGGTGCACACCAGGCGCGTGCCTGGAGTCACATACTCTTGCAGTGCCAGTTTTCGCCCGCAAACTGGGCACGTCGTCACTTCAAGCGGCATTGTTGTATTGCGATGACTCAATCCTGGGCAAACAACGACTCCACGAACGTTTCGGCATCGAAGAGTGCCAGATCGGTCATCTTCTCACCGGTGCCAACGTAGCGGATTGGGCGCTCGATATCCTGCGCAATGGCAAAGGCAATCCCTCCTTTGGCGGTGCCATCAAGTTTGGTGACCGCCACGTGGGTCACATCGACTGCCTTCAGGAATGATTTTGCCTGCAACACGCCGTTCTGACCGGTTGTGGCATCGATCACCAGCAGCACCTCGTGCGGTGCATCCGGGAAGCGTCGCCGGATGATATTGCGCAACTTTTGCAATTCCAGCATCAGGTTCGTCTTGGAATGCAGGCGCCCGGCGGTATCAATGATCAAGACATCAACATTATCTTTGGACACCGCCTCGATCGCATCGTATACCACTGCGCCGGGATCGGCGCCCTGGCCTCGTGAGATTACCGGCACACCCACACGCTCCGCCCATGTTTCCAGTTGCTCGGTCGCTGCAGCACGGAAGGTGTCGCCAGCTGCCAGCAGAACGCGTTTGCCGAACTGGTTCTTCAGGCGGTACGCTAGTTTAGCGATTAGGGTCGTCTTGCCAGAGCCATTGACGCCAACTACCAATATGATGTACGGGTGCGCATCGATCTGGGGATGACGTTCCTGTTCCTGAAGGACGCGTACCATCTCCGCCTTCAGCATATCGCGCGCCTCGCGCGCCCGCTTGACGCCATAACGGTTGCAACGGTCCTTGGTGCGGTTGACCAGATACATCGTTGTTTCGACGCCGACATCCGCCTGGATCAACAGCGCCTCGAGATCGTCCCACAGATCATCGGTGATCGGGTCATTGGTGGCGAACAGGCTGGCGATCTGTCCAAACAGGCCACGGCGCGCTTTCGCGGTTGCCTGATCGATCTTTTGCTCTTCCTGTCGTGCTTCTTCCTCAGTGCGCGGCGCATCCTGCCCGCGACCGAACATCCGCTTGAAAAATCCCATGATCTCCTCGCGATCTCGCCCGCGTTGCACACGTGTCTAACCCGTATTGTACCACGTTGCCGCCGGAGATCGACAAATCGGTCTGTCGGGACGTAGAACGCCCCGCATCTTGCACATGATCTGCACGATTTTCATCTTGCTTCTGCAAAATCTTCATGGTATAGTTGAGACAAGTCCACACACAAGGTATCCAGAATCGAAACGCAAGCGCAATAGTCACATCAGAAGGGAGTAAAGTCACATGCTGCGAACCATCAAACGCCGCGGAGTGGCGCTGATCGCCGGTTTGGGTCTGGTGCTGAGCATTGCAGCCTGCGCAAGTCAGGCAAAGGTGCAGGATCAACCGTTGCTGAACCAGTTAATGGCGCCGAACGGCTTCGTCATTCAGCAGCCAGCGCAGTCTCCAGCGCAGTTGAATCAGACGGACGTAAACACAGTGCCCTTGCTTGATCGCGTTGAGCAGGCGCCCGCTGCCCCCGCCAGCGATGCACAGGTGACGTTTGATCGTACAGAAAAGGCGCCAGCTGCCGCACCTGCGAGCAAGTCGCAGCACGCAACGGAAACGAAGAAGGACGCTGCTATGTCCATGGGGTGTGGAAAGTAACGTCGCCACTTCATAGACGTGAAACGAAACAGGGGTAGACACGGGTTTACCCCTGTTTTGTCTTCTGTTGCCAGGTTGAACTGGCCGTGGGGCTGATGGCGATTGAGAAATAAATCCGCTATCCCGCGCAAGCCGTCGGGGTGAACCCCTCGGCTATCCAGGGCAAAGCCCGCCTGCGCGGGCTGGCGCGCGCCGTCGGGGTGAACCCCTCGGCTATACGGGGCAAGGCCCGTCTGCGCAGGCGCGACGTTGCGCATGCGGGCTGAAGCCCTCCCTGAGCGCGTGGAAGCCCCTGCGGGGCTATGGCGTGCTCACCGCTGAGAGCGATGGGCAGCATGATTGAACCACATGCGTCCTGGGTGCGCGGGCGTCCCCGCCCGCATGCGGAGACTGCGGGCTAGTGGAGATTGAGAAATAAATCCGCTATCCCGCGCCAGCCATCGGGCTGAAGCCCTCGGCTATCCAGGGCGAAGCCCGCCTGCGCAGGCTGGATTGGGGCACGGCGATGCTACGCCGAAGCGGCACCGTTAGGGCACGGCATGCCGTGCCCCGACCTGCCGTACCCCGACCTGCAGCCGGAAACAGGCGCCTCGCGCGATACGGCAGGCCTAGACTATTCCAGACAAAACTCATCACAAGGGTTTTCATCTTTGTCAGTCATGGGTTATCTGGCGCATCGCGCCGTAGCGAACATTCACATCAGGCACATCGCACCAGGGCGAACGCTCAAACCTTCAACCTTCAACCTTCCCGCCTTCAACTCCCGCCTCACTCCGCTGCCGTCGGTGCCATCTCTTCGCTGTAATCCTTCAGTGTTGAGAGATCGCGGATGCGCTCGGTGAACAGAATGCCGTCCAGGTGATCGATCTCGTGCTGCAAGGCGCGCCCAAGCAATCCCGTTGCCCGGCGGATGCGCTGCCGCCGCCCGTTGAGATCGGTGTACTCGACGGTAACCCACGCTGCGCGTGGTACTTCACCGTACCAGCCCGGCAGGCTGAGGCACCCTTCCAGCCCCACGTCTTCCTGATCGCTGGCTTTAATAATTTCGGGATTGATTAGCACAAAGTTTTGCTCCGGCGCCACTTCGATCTTTGAACCGTCGGGGCGCTCTTCGACCACCGGCGGGATTGAAATGACCGCCAGGCGCTGCAAAACGCCGATCTGGGGCGCTGCGAGTCCAACGCCGTTAGCGGCGCGCATCGTCTCGACCATATCGGCCACCAGTTGTTTCAGCGCCGGGTTTGGCAACCGCACCGGATGGCAGCGCGTCGTCAGGATTTTCTTGTCGTCGGGGTTATCAATACGCAAAATGCGGCGCAGCGCCATAGCGTCCTGTCCTCCACAGAAGTTGCAGCACTCTCGATTGCGGTGCATTGGAACAATTATAGCATGGCGGCGCGAAGCGTGGACTTGCCGCAACGCCGTAGGGCTTTTCAGGGTTTTCATCTTTTGGTATCATGAGCGTCGCTTCGCAGCAACGATAGGGAGGGACACGACGATGAATGTCATCCAGGCGCTCAAGACGATCCCCGACCCGCGCAGTCGCCGCGGCCGCCAATATCCGCTCTTCGGCCTCCTCGCCATCGTGCTGCTCGCGGCCATGCACGGGGAACGGTCGTTACGCGGGATGTGGCTGTGGGCGCGTGCGCGCCAGGACGACCTGCTCACCCATCCGGCGCTCGGCTTGCGCGCCGTGCGACGGATTCCGAGCCTGGCGACGTTCTGGTATGCGGTGCGCACGACGCCCGCCGGGGAACTGGAGCGGGCGCTGGCCCCCCTGCTGTCGGCGGAACGCGATCTGGCCCTTGATGGGAAATGGCTGCGTGGGAGCAAGCGGGACGCAACCGACGCCCTTCGGGTGGTGACCCTCGCCGGGGTGACGGCGGGACAGGTCTGGGCGCAACGCGCCGTGCCGGACGGCGACGAATTGGCGGCGGCGCTGGCCCTCCTGGAAGCGTTCCCGCTTGAGGGCAAGGTCATCAGCGCCGATGCCGGTCTGCTGCGTCCGCCCTTCGTCCAGAACGCGGTGGAAAAAAAGGGGGTTACATTGGGCTCATCAAGCCCAATCAGCCCGACCTCCATCAGGCCCTCGTGAACTGGATCGGGATGCCGGACGCGCGGGCGCCAGATCGCGTGCAGACGGTCAAACGCCACGGACGGGTCGAGCGCCGGTCGCTGTGGATGGCGCCGTGCGGCGACCTCAGCCCGTATCTGGAACAAGCGTGCGCCTGGCCCGGCGCGCAGTGGTGCGGCTGGATCGAACGGACGCGCTGGCGCGCCGGACGGGAAGAAACGCACTGCCACGTCTGGATTGCCGGCGCTGCCTTTCCCTGGCCCTTGACCCCAGACGACGCGCTCGCCCGGCTGCAGGCCCACTGGACGATTGAAAACCGGGTCTTTCGGGTGCGTGATGTCACGTATGATGAGGACCGCTTGCACGGACGAATGATCGGGCATGGGTTGAGCAGTATTCGGAACGGCGCCATCACGCTCCTGCGTCAACTGGACTATCGGTACATTCCCGATGCGCAACGGGCGATTGCCGCGCAGCCCGCGTTGGCGTTCGCTCTCCTGGGAGGATAAGATGAGAACTTTGAAAAGCCCTACAACGCCGCGCCCACACTTGACAGCCCGGCGTCCTAGTGGTACACTGCGCAATGCATTATCGCACAAGTTAGAGTTCGGTATGCATTCCCTGTTCGCCAAGCAGGTCAAGCAGAGCAAACAGCCGGACTCCTGGTCTGGTTAGGCTCGCTTGTCCCGCAGTGTGGTAGACGGGCGCCCGCTTCGCCAGACCAGGTGAAGCGGGCTTTCTGTTTGCGTCTCAGGAGGGTATCGTGGGGCAAACGCTTGCAGAGCAGATCCTTTCGCACGCTGCCGGGCGTCCGGTCGCTGCCGGCGAGAATATCGTCGCCAGGATTGATCTGGCGATGATGCACGACAGCATCTCACCGAGCATCATCAAAGTCCTGCACCACGAATTGGGTGCCGAACGGGTGTGGGATCGCGACCGTGTGGCAGTGGTGGTGGACCACGTTGCACCGGCGGCGACGATCCAGAATGCTGAGCATCAACTGGCGTTGCGACGGTGGGTGCGTCAGCAGCAGATCACGCATTTCTTCGATGTCGGGCGCGGCATCTCGCATCCGGTGCTGATCGAAGAGGGGCTGGCGCGTCCCGGTATGCTGATTATCGGCAGCGACTCGCACTCAACAGCGTATGGCGCGGTCGGGGCGTTTGGCACCGGCATGGGTTCCACCGATATGGCGCTGGCGCTGGCGACCGGGCAGACGTGGCTGCGTGTGCCGGAGACGGTGCGCATTCTGGCGCGTGGGCGGTTTCAACCCGGCGTCGGCGCGAAGGATTTGGGGCTGCGCGTAGCGCGTCTGATCGGTGCCGATGGCGCGACCTATCAGTCAGTTGAGTGGCACGGCGTCGAGGAATTGAGCATCGGCGAACGGATGACGCTTGCTACGCTCTCTGTTGAAATCGGTGCGAAGGCGGGGATCATTCCGCCCGTCGGTCCCGGTTGGGAGGAACACGCAAACCGTCGCGGCATCACCGTCCCGTCATGGTTGCGCGTCGAAGAAGGAGCGCGCTACAGTCGCACCGTGGAGGTCGATCTCAACACCCTTGAGCCACAGGTGAGCGTGCCGCACTTCGTGGACAATGTGCGCGACCTGAGCGATCTAGGGCGTGTTGATGTGGATGTGGTCTATATCGGTACCTGCACGAACGGTCACGCAAATGACCTTGCTGCTGCTGCGCGCATCCTAAAGGGGCGCAAAGTGGCGCGCGGCGTGCGCCTCCTAGTCGTGCCAGCGTCGAGCGAGGCGTTGCAGCAGGCGACAGCGGATGGAACGCTGGCGATACTCCTTGAAGCCGGCGCAGCCATTGGCACCCCCGGATGCGGCGCGTGTATTGGTCGGCACATGGGCGTCCTGGCGCCCGGCGAGGTCTGCCTGTTCACCGGCAACCGCAACTTCCGCGGGCGCATGGGATCGCCAGAGGCGCAGATCTACCTGGCGTCGCCTGAAGTTGCGGCGGCGACAGCAGTGCTGGGGTATATCGCTCACCCAGCGGAGGTTATGGATGGGCGGTAATGGGTTGCCATCGCCGCGATCAGTGCCCTGACGATTGGCAGTCTGTCAGGCTCAGGGTAGAGGGAGACGACCGGTGCATCTCGAAACAATCTCCATCCACGCCGGGCAGGAGATCGATCCGGCAACCGGATCGGTCATCCCGCCGATCTACCTGACGACAACCTTCGAGCGTGCGCCCGATGGGAGTTTTCCGCACGGGTACATCTACACCCGCAACGGCAACCCCAATCGCGCAATGCTCGAAACCTGTCTGGCGACGCTTGAAGGCGGCACGACCTGCGTGGCGTTCAGTTCGGGGCTTGCGGCGGCAATGAGCATCTTTCAGGCGTTGCGTCCCGGTGACCACGTCATTGCGCCCGACGATGCCTACCACGGGGTGACGCGATTGTTGCGCGACATCATGGCGCCGTGGGGTCTGGAGTATACCCGTGTCGATATGCGCGATCCGCAGAACGTTGCGGCTGCGCTGCGCCCGAATACGCGCCTGGTCTGGATCGAAACTCCTTCCAACCCGCTGCTCAAAATTGCTGATATTGCTGCGATTGCAAACATTGCCCATCAGGCAGGCGCGCTATGTGCGGTCGATAACACCTGGGCAACGCCAGTGCAGCAGCGTCCGCTCGAACTCGGCGCGGATATGGTAATGCACGCAACAACCAAATATATCAGCGGGCACAGCGATGTGCTTGGCGGTGCAGTCGTTTTTCGCGAGAACGATGCGTTTGCGGAAAGGGTGCGCTTCTTGCAGATCAACGGCAGGGCGGTTCCGTCACCGTTCGACTGCTGGTTGACATTGCGCGGTATTCAGACGCTGACGTACCGGGTGCGCGCCCACGCTGCCAGTGCAATGCGGGTCGCCCGTTTTCTGGCAACCCATCCGCGCATCGAGCGTGTCCACTATCCGGGGCTGGAAACCCATCCCGGTCATGCGGTCGCCACCCGGCAGATGCGCAGTTTCGGCAGCATGATATCGATTGAGGTTCAGGGCGGCGAAGCGGCGGCAATGGCAGTCGCAGCGCGGGTGCGGATCATCACCCGCGCCACGAGTCTGGGCGGCGTCGAAAGCCTGATCGAACATCGCGCATCGGTTGAGGGACCGGAGAGCGTTACCCCGCCCAACCTGCTGCGTATCTCGGTCGGTCTTGAGCATCCTGATGACCTGATCGCCGACCTGACGCAGGCGCTGGAGGTTGATGGCGTTTCGCCGCAGAGGTGAATGGGTTCTTATATAAATCCGGTCTGGTCTGCGCAGGCGGGCTTCGCACTGTGGGGCCGAGGGTTTATCGTGGCCGATAGCCGATAGCCGATAGCCGATGGTCGATAGGGTCGCCATTGGAGTTCGCGTTCCGCGCAGGCGGGCTTCACCCTGGCTAGCTGAGGGCTTATGGTCTTTGTGTCATTATTCCGCTCTAGCCCGCGCAGGCGGGCTTCGCCCTGGAAGCCGGAAGAGAACACGGATCGGCACGGATGCTACGGATCAGCACGGATGAAGGTTTGCCGGGAATCGCCCGCGCAGACGGGCGTCGCCCTAGATAGCCGAGGGCTTATGATCTTTATTAAGTCCGGTATAGCCTGCGCAGGCGCGCTTTGCCCAGTATAGTCGAGGGCTTCAGCCCCACGGCAAGAGGCGAATACCGGTTTATACTCTTAATTTTCATTAGCCCCACGGCTCATTCGGCATAGCGGATTATAGCAGTGCACAGAATGATTGAACCACCTGCATCCTGGGTGCGCGGGCGTCCTCGCCCGCATGCGGCGACTGCATCGCTCCGTGTCCTCCACATCTCCGCGTGCATCAGAGCGGCTCACGCGGAGGCGCGGAGGCGCGGCGCTGGGGAGCGCAGCGGATGCGAGCGCCTGGTGCGACATGGCAGACCCGGGCAAGGGTCAACGTATCTGAGAAGTGCTGTAAATTCTCAATATAAGCCCGACGGCACGAGGCGAATACCGGTTTCTATTCTCATCGATGAGATGCAGAAAGGACAGAACAATGGCTCGAATCTGGCGTTTTGGCGCCAATGTCAATACCGATCAGATCGTTCCCGGTCGTTACGCACCCTATATGCTGAAGAGCGAGGAAGAACTGCGTAACTACCCATTCATTGAGGCACGCCCGGAGTTTGCTTCGACCGTGCGCCCTGGCGACCTGATCATTGCTGGTCCGAACTTCGGGTGTGGCTCATCGCGCGAATACGCGCCGCTGGCACTCAAGATGGTCGGCATCGGAGCGATTATCGCGCCGCTCTTTGCGCGCATTTTCTACCGCAACGCGCTCAACCTGGGCATTCCGCTGTTCGAGGCGGATCTGACTAATCAACTGGAGGATGGGCAGGAAGTTGAGTTCAACGTCGAGATCGGTGTTATCATTGCCGATGGGCGCACCATTCAGTTGCCGCCGCCGCCTGAATGGATGCGCGAGGTCTGGCGCGAGAGCGGCATCATTCCGTTTTACCGCAAGTATCGACGCTTCCCTGGAGCCGTAACGGTATGAACGCAGCGCCGTACACTATTCTGGTCATCCCCGGCGACGGCATTGGGCGTGAAGTGATCCCGGCAGCGGTCGCAGTCTTGCGCGCTACCGGCTTGCCCTTGCACTTCGAGAACGCCGATGCCGGATGGGAATGTTTCCAGCGCCAGGGGGAGGCGCTCCCGCTGGCCACGCTTGCCGCTGCGCGGACGGCAGACGCGATCCTGTTTGGCGCCGTCGCATCGCCCATCTACCCGGTCGTCGGGTATCGCAGCCCGATTGTCCGGTTGCGCCGCGAACTCGATCTGTACGCCAATATCCGCCCAGTCTTCGACGACCTGCCGGAGAATGGCAGCAACCCTCAGCGGCGGAAGATTGATCTCGTCGTGGTGCGCGAGAACACGGAAGATGTGTACGCCGGACGCGAACGTGTCGAGGACGATGGGGCGACTGCGATTGCCGAGCGTGTCATCACCCGGCGTGCCAGCGCACGCATCATGCGCGTCGCCTGCGACCTTGCGCGCGCCCGGCGCAGCGCGCGTGGCGGATCAGACGCGCCGCCAGGAAAGGTGACCATCGTTCACAAAGCGAATGTGTTGCGCGAAACATGCGGACTGTTCCGCTCCGTCGCGCTTGAGGTCGCACAGGCGTACCCCGATCTCCAGATCGATGAGATGCTGGTCGATACCTGCGCACTCCAACTCGCCACCCGACCTGAACGGTTCGATGTTATCGTCACCACCAACCTGTTCGGCGATATTCTGTCGGACGTTGCATGCGCCTGGGGTGGCGGATTGGGTCTGGCACCATCGGCGAACCTGGGTGAACGGCATGCGCTGTTCGAGCCAGTGCACGGCGCAGCACCTGATATTGCCGGGAAAGGTATTGCCAATCCGCTGGCGGCGATTGGATGCACTGCGCTGCTTCTCGACCATCTTGCCGGTCGTGCACCGGCAGACCTGGCTTCCGCCATGCGCGGTTGGAGCGCATGCATCCAGCGCGCCATTCGCCACGTGCGCGCTGCTGGTCCACACACGCCCGACCTGGGTGGCATCGCAACCACCACCGATGTTACCAACGTGGTACTTTCACATATGTTTAATACCTGAGAAAGGATCATCGTTATGCGCGCCACATGCCCGGAGTGCGAAGCCGAAATCACCCTTCCCGAAGGCACAGTCGAAGGCGAGATCCTCACATGTCCCGACTGCGCTGCCGAACTGGAAGTCATCAGTATCAATCCGCCAGAACTGGCGCTTGCGCCGGAAGTTGAAGAGGACTGGGGAGAGTAACGTATGCGAGTTGGCGTTCTTTGCTCACGCATCCGTGTCGAAGAGAAACTACTCTTCGCGGAACTGGAACGACGCGGCATCGCCTATGAACGTATCGACGACAATGATGTCGTTTTCGACCTCAATGAAGGACGCTACGAGTACGATGTCGTGCTCGAACGAAGCATTCACCATTCACGCGCGCTCTATGCGCTGAAGGTCTTCAACGACGCTGGCGTTCCAACGGTCAATACCGCGTATGTCGCCGACATCTGCGGCGACAAGTTCAAGACTACCCAGGCGCTGATCCGCGCTGGCGTGCCGACGCCGCGCACCCGGATGGCGTTTACGCCGGAATCGGCGCTGCGCGCTATCGAAGACCTCGGCTATCCGGTCGTTCTCAAACCTGCCATTGGCTCCTGGGGACGCCTGATCGCTAAGGTCAACGACCGCGAGGCAGCGGAAGCATTGCTCGAACACAAACAGATCCTCGGTTCATACCATCATTCGATCTTCTACATTCAGGAGTACATTCCCAAACCGCACCGACGCGACATCCGCGCCTTCGTCGTCGGCGACGAGTGCATCTGCGCGATTTACCGCACGAGTGAGCACTGGATCACCAACACTGCGCGCGGCGGGATCGCAAGTGCTTGCCCGGTGACGCCAGCACTGGCAGACCTGTGCGTCAGCGCAGCGTATGCCGTTGGTGGCGGAGTGGTGGCTATCGACGTGCTCGAAGCACCCGATGGCAGGCTGCTGGTGAACGAAGTGAACTACACCATGGAGTTTCGCAACAGCATCGCACCAACCGGCGTAGACATCCCGGCGCGGATCATCGATTACACACTGGCGGCGGCAAGGAAGGGATAACCGGGAGGAGTGTTCGCATGAGCGTCCGTGTCTCTATCGTCGGTGGCAGCGGCTACGTCGGCGGTGAACTCCTGCGGTTGCTCCTCTTTCATCCGCTGGTAACCGTCGCGCAGGCGACCTCCGAGCGTCTGGCGGGCAAGCCGATCACCGTTGCCCATCCGAACCTGCGTGGCATTCCCGCAGCGCGCGAGGTGCAGTTTACCTCGCAGGATCGACTGACGCCGTGCGATGTCCTGTTTCTGGCGCTGCCGCACGGCGACGCTGCCCGCGCTATCGACCGCTTTGCGCAGCTTGCACCAAAGATTATTGATTGTTCCGCCGATTTTCGTCTGCGCGATCCGGCGCTGTACGCTCGCTGGTACGGCGAAACGCACCCGGCGCCACACTGGCTGGAGCGGTTCGTGTACGGTCTGCCGGAACTGCACCGCGACGCTATCCGCACCGCCAGGTACGTCAGCGGCGTCGGATGCAACGCGACTGCGACCAACCTGGCGTTGCTGCCGCTGGTGCGTGCCGGACTGATCGACCCTACGCGCGATGTGATTGTCGAAGTGAAAGTCGGCTCGTCGGAGGGTGGCGCGCAGCCGGGTGAATCATCGCACCACCCGGAGCGGAGTGGGGCAGTGCGCTCGTTTGCGCCCGTCGGTCACCGGCACACTGCCGAGGTCGTGCAGGAACTCGGGCTATCGCGGGTGCACCTGTCGATCACGAGCGTCGAGTTAGTGCGTGGTGCGCTTGCCACTGCGCACGCATTCGCCGGCGCACCGGTGAGCGAAAAAGACCTGTGGCGCGCATTCCGCGCTACGTATGGCAGTGAGCCGTTCGTGCGCATTGTGCGTGAAAAGCAGGGGGTGTACCGCCTGCCTGAACCGAAAATCCTGGCGGGAAGCAACTACGCCGATGTCGGGTTCGCCGTTGATGAAGAGACCGGACGGATCGTAGCGATCTGCGCCATCGACAACCTGATGAAAGGCGCAGCCGGAACCGCTGTCCAATGTATGAACCTGATGTGCGGCTTCGACGAGCGTACCGGTCTGGAGTTCCCCGGATTACATCCTATTTAGGAGAACCAAGAACCGAGAACCGAGAACCAAGAACCAAGAACCAAGAACCAAGAACCGAGGACTGAGGACTGAGGACTGAGAACTGAGGACTGAGAACTGAGGACTGAGGACTGAGGACTGAGAACTGAGGACTGAGGACTAAGGACTGAGAACTGAGAACTGAGAACTGAGAACTGAGAACTGAGAACCGGATGTTGTGCAGAGACCGGTCGTGCGTCTAGCTGGCGGTTGATGAAGAATGAGGAAATAGACTGATATTCGTCTCGTGCCGTCGGGATCGTATTGAGCATTATAGCGGTGCGCAGAATGATTGAACCACCTGCATCCTGGGTGCGCGGGCGTCCCTGCCCGCATGCGGCGACTGCATCCCTCCGCGTCTTCCACATCTCCGCATGCATTGGGCCGGCTCACGCGGAGGTGCGGAGGCGCGGCGCTGGGGAGCGCAGCGGATGCGCGCGCCTGGTGCGACACGGCAGATCCAGACAAGGGTCAACGTATCTGAGAACTGCTATGATCCGGTACGCGCCGCGTGCCGTCAGGCTCAAGCCCTCGGCTATACAAGGCAACGCCCGCCTGCGTAGGCTATGGCTAAATAATTTCTCAAAGACCATAAGCCCTCGGCTATGGAACGCGAACGCACCTGCACGGAACGCGAACTTCAACGGTGACCCTATCGTCTATCGCCTATCGCCTATCGTCTATCGCCTATCGCCTATCACCATCACCTATCGCCTATCACCTATCACCTATCGCCTAGAGACATATGGACATGTCACCAATACCAGAGTTCTTGCGCAGCGAAAACCCGGCACAGCCGCGTTACCACGAAGCGATCGAACTGTTTGCCCTATTCGATTATCTGAAAGCCGTGCGCTGGGGCGTCTTCAGCATCCGCGAGTCCCTCCAGGCAGTCGGCGAATGCCGCGACGGGACGCTTCAGGGATTCCACCTGACCGTCGATGAAGCATGGGAAGCCGTGCGCGGCATGGACTCGCTCGGAGTCGGGGTGATCGAACTTCCGGCATTTCCCGCCAACCCACCCGGTCAGGCGTTCAACCGCCGTCTGCTGGAGCGCGCGGCAGCTCATGGGTTGACAACTACCTTCGCCGCACACGCGCGCTGCGTGATGTCCGACATCCGCACTGCTGCCGAAACCGGATTCCGTCGCCTCCACCTCTACATTGGCGTTAGTCCGATCAAGCAGGCAACGGTGCGCGCAAACGCAACCCAACTTGCCGACAAAGCGTTCGAGTCCATTCGCCTGGCGCGCGAACTCGGTTTCGACTGTGTGCGCATCAGCACCGAAGACGCCTACCGCACGCCGCTGGAGGACTACCGCGCCTTCTATGAGCGCTTGCAGGATCACCTGATCCGTCACAACCTGCACGTTGACGGTATCGGCATCCCCGACACCGTTGGCGTCGGTACAATCGACGACCTTGGCGACCGGATCGCCATTCTGCAGCATATTGGCATCCGATTTGCCTTTCTCGAATGTCACATCCACAATGACATCGGGCACGCCGATCGGTTATACGTTGATACGTTGCTCCTCTGCATGCGGCTTGGCATTATAATGCTTCCCGATTTCTCGATCCTGGGGATTGGTGAGCGCAACGGCACGATCGGTCTCAGTTCGCTAATTGAAGCTATCTACCGGCGTTTGCTGCTCCTCTACCCGCGGTCGATGCCCGCCATCCGTCAGGCAGTGCGCGAGAAGCTTGGCGTCCTGCCCGACGGTGAACTGTTCGTCAACCGCTACCGTGACCTCGATTCATTCTTCTACCGGATTCTGGCGCGCAGCGGCTTTGTGTTCGACCGAAGCCCGTTTTCATCGAACACTGAGTACGATGGTTCCGGTGTCCATGCCGACACCACCCTGCGCGCGTTTCGTCTGGCGCTGGAAAACGGCTATGAAGGGCAGCGGGCGATTGATCTGGGCAACAGCGCCTACGCCGGGGCGCTGCCGCCCTACGACATGCCGCTGCGCACGCCGGTGCTTGCCTGCTTCGGATGCGGCAAGAGCAACGTGCGCTTCTGGCGCGAACGGGAACACCTGGTCCTGCGTCATCCCGACGATATTCGCCTCAGAATTGCGCCCTACGCCGATGATCTTGCCGAAGAGAGCCAGCACATCCCAACCGACGAGGCAACCGCCGATGAACTCGCTGCGCGGCTGATCCGCTGCGCCAGCGTGCGCGAAGGCGGGATCACCCATCACCAGGCAATGGAGATCGTCCGACTCTTCTACCGTCCAAAGGAGGCATGCGCATGATCGTCGTCAAAGTCGGCGGTGGCGCCGGCATCGCCTATGACACACTCTGCAACGACCTGGCGGCGCTGACACGCACCGGTCAGCGTTTCGTGCTGGTGCACGGCGGCTCCCACGAAACCAACACCCTTGCCGAACGGCTCGGACATCCACCTCGCTTCGTGACATCACCCTCCGGGTACACCAGCCGTTACACTGACCGTGTGACCCTGGAACTCTTTCTGATGGCGACCGCCGGCAAAGTCAACAAACTGATCGTTGAGCGTCTCCAGCGATTGGGAGTGAACGCCATCGGTCTCTCCGGTCTCGACGGGCGCATCCTTCAGGGACAGCGCAAGGCAGTCATTCGCATCGTCGAAAACGGCAAACAGAAAATCCTGCGTGACGACTGGACCGGAACGGTCGAACAGGTCAACACTGACCTGCTGCGTCTGCTGCTGGACGCCGGACTGTTTCCGGTCATTGCACCGATTGCCGTCAGCACTATCGGCGAAGCGCTCAATGTTGACGGCGACCGTGCAGCGGCGGCGATTGCGGCAGCGCTTGGCGCCGACACGCTCGTGCTGCTGACCAACGTTCCCGGTCTGTTGCGCGCCTTTCCCGACGAAAGCACCCTTGTGCGGCACATTCCGCGCGCCGATGTCGAAGCGTACCTGCCGCTAGCGCAGGGGCGGATGAAGAAGAAAATCCTGGGCGCATCCGAAGCACTCAGCCAGGGCGTGGGGCGGGTCATCCTCGGTGACGCGCGCGTATCCGAACCGGTCTCACACGCGCTTGCAGGCGAAGGCACGGTCATCGCATGACACGTCGGCGACAACGCTCTTCATCCTGGTTGCCGCTCAACTGGTAGCAGCCGTCGGCTTCGGTATGCCCTTCCCATTTCTGCCGCTGTATGTCAAGCGCCTTGGTACGAATACCGGCTTGTGGAGATTGAGAATTTACAGCAGTTCTCACAGAGGTTGAACCTGTTGGACAAGGCTAAACACTTTTGGACGACCGCAACGAACATCACGCACCACGCCGTGACCGAAATGAATTTCGGTCTACCCTCTGCCGGCAGCAGGCGCCTCGTGCGATATGGCCAGATAGGAACGATGGTCAACGTACTTCATCAGCCCCACAGACAGAACGTTCTTCATGAGCCGCCAGGCTATCAGACACATACCGGTTTATATTCTTCTTCATCAAACGCCGGGTAGAGGCACAACCAGTCTCTGCACAACGTCCGGTTCCCGGTTCTCAGTTCCTGGTTCCTGGTTCTCAGTTCTCGGTTCCAGGTTCCAAGTCCTTGGTTCTCGGTTCTCGATTCTTGGTTCTCGGTTCCCGGTCCTCAGTTCTCACGTCTCAACTCATTGTACACGTTTCTCTTCTCCTGCCCGCGATTATGTCTGTTGCGCAATTCTTCATACTGATGTAATATCCTAATCAAACTCCAATGGCTGTAGCGTTCATAAATGCTCCGCTCTCTTGTGCTACAGCACGCCGGGACACAGGCAGTTCTGCGAAGGGAGAAACACCATGTCAAAGAAGTGGGTCTACCTTTTTACCGAGGGTAACGCGTCGATGCGCGATCTTCTTGGTGGCAAAGGCGCTGGTGTGGCTGAGATGACCCGTACCGGCGTTCCCGTTCCCCCCGGTTTCACTATCACAACTGAAGCATGTAATGAATACTACGCGCGCGGCAGGCAGTTTCCCGAAGGATTGTGGGAACAGACCCTCGAAGCGCTGAAGGTGATCGAAGCGCAGGTTGGGAAAAAGTTCGGTGACCCGACCAATCCGCTGCTGGTATCGGTTCGCTCCGGTGCGCGTGAATCGATGCCCGGCATGATGGACACTGTGCTTAACCTCGGTCTCAACAAAGAAACGCTCGAAGGTCTTGCCCGCCTGACCGACAATCGGCGCTTTGCTGCCGATGCCTACCGACGGTTCATTCAGTTGTTTGGCAAGATTGTGCTCGGTGTCGATGGCGAGAAGTTCGAGCATGTGATGAACGAAGCCAAAGGGAAGGATCGCCAGGATACCGACCTGACAGCCGACGAGCTAATGCAGATAGCTGAGACATTCAAGACGATCATCAAGGAAGATACCGGTATCGATTTCCCGGAAGACCCTTACGAGCAGTTGCGCATGGCAATCACTGCCGTCTTCAATTCCTGGATGGGACGCCGCGCTGTCGATTATCGCCGTGTCTATAAGATTCCCGATACGTTGGGCACTGGCGTCAATGTACAGATGATGGTCTTCGGCAATATGGGGAACGACAGCGCTACGGGTGTCGCCTTCACGCGCAACCCGGCTACTGGCGAGGATGAACTGTACGGTGAGTACCTGGTCAATGCGCAGGGCGAAGATGTGGTTGCTGGCATTCGCACCCCGAAGCCACTTAGCAAACTGCGCGAAGAGATGCCCGAAGTCTACCAGCAGTTCTCCGAGATCGCTAAGATGCTCGAGCGTCACTACAAAGATGTACAGGACGTCGAGTTCACCATCGAGCGTGGCAAACTCTGGATGCTGCAAACGCGCAACGGCAAGCGCACCGGTATGGCAGCAGTCAAGATCGCGGTTGATATGGTCAACGAAGGGTTGATCGACAAGCACACCGCGCTCCGTCGAGTGCAGCCAGAGATGCTCAATCAGTTCCTCTTCCCCATTGTTGATCCCCGCGCCGCTGAACATGCCACCAAGCTGGCACGCGGTCTCGCAGCCGGTCCCGGTGCTGCGCAGGGGCGAATCGTGCTTGATCCCGACGAAGCAGCAGCGCGCGCGGAGCAGGGTGAGCGCGTGATCCTGGTGCGTACCGAGACGGCGCCAGAAGACTTCCATGGGATGGTCGCTTCCCAGGCGATCCTGACCGCACGTGGCGGTCTTACGAGCCACGCCGCAGTGGTGGCGCGTCAACTCGGGAAGTGCTGTGTCTGCGGTTGCGGTGATCTGGAGATCGACTACAAAGCTGGCACGATCCACGTCCATGGAACGGACACAGTACTTAAGGCGGGCGATTGGATCACGGTAGATGGTCACTCCGGGTGGGTGTATGCCGGTCAGGTCGAGACGCGAGAAGCCGAGGTCGTTCAGGTCATTCGTGGCCAGATGAAGCCCGAGGACTCGAAACTCTACGGCTACTTCAGCACATTCCTGAGCTGGGCGGATGAAGTACGGCGCCTGGGCGTGCGCGCTAACGCCGATACGCCAGCCGATGCACGGATTGCGCGATTGTTCGGCGCTGAAGGCATTGGTCTTTGCCGGACTGAGCACATGTTCTTCGAGGGAAACCGCATCGATGCAGTGCGTGAGATGATTGTGGCGGAGACTGCTGAGGATCGTCGCAAAGCGCTGGCAAAGATTGAACCGTTACAGCAGGGTGATTTCGAGGGTATCTTCGAGGTCATGGACGGTCTGCCGGTAACGATCCGCACCCTTGATCCGCCGCTCCACGAGTTTCTGCCGCACGGTGACCGGGAAATTGAGGAACTGGCGCATAAAATGGGTATCGACCCCGCTCAGCTCAAAGCAAAAGTGGAAAGTCTGCGCGAGGCGAACCCGATGCTTGGGTTCCGCGGCTGCCGTCTCGGTATCGAATATCCGGAGATTACTGAGATGCAGGCGCGCGCCATCTTCCGCGCCGCTGCTAAATGCCAGGCGCGCGGCATTCGCGTTCATCCCGAAATCATGATTCCACTCGTCGGTGATGTAAGCGAACTGCGAATGCAGGGGGACATCGTCCGGCGGGTTGCTGATGAGGTGATGGCAGAAACCGGGCAAAAGATCGACTATTTGCTTGGCACTATGATCGAGGTGCCGCGCGCCGCGCTAACTGCCGACAAGATCGCAACAGTTGCTGAGTTCTTCTCCTTTGGCACCAACGACCTGACCCAGATGACATTCGGTATGAGCCGGGATGATGCTGGACGCTTCCTGCCCGTCTACGTCGAAAGCAAACTGCTCAAGGACGATCCTTTCGAGGTGCTGGATCAGGAGGGCGTTGGGCAACTGGTGCGGATGGCTGTCGAGCGTGGGCGTAGCACCCGACCTGACTTGAAGACCGGTATCTGTGGCGAACACGGCGGTGAGCCGGAAAGTGTCAAGTTCTGCCACCGTGTCGGTCTCAACTATGTCTCGTGCAGCCCGTATCGCATCGTCATTGCTCGCCTTGCGGCAGCGCAGGCAGTGCTGGAGGAGCAGAAGGGTTAGGCAGTCGGCGCTGACAGGTCTGGCTGAGTAATACGCGCCAAATGGAAGACGGCGCGATCTCTCGGGGGTAGTTACCGGGAGATTGCGTCGTCGCTTTGTTTATCGCAGTGCTACGGGGTACGCAGCATACGGAGGGCAAGAGCGGTCCGCTGCGCCTCAGATCGCTCTACCCATACGTCGCTGCGAACTGGAACGCTGGAACCATGCGCGGATGACGTTGCACCTGGCGCCACTCGTCGCAAACCCGGCGATAGATGCCAAGTGTCATTTGTGCAATTGAGTGCCAGTTGTACCGGGTGCAGACATCCTGGAACGCATTGAGCGCGCGCGCCTGGGACCAGTGGGGGTGTGCCAGTGTATGCGTAATCCCCCACACTAGCGAGTCGACATTGTTGGGATACACTGTTAGCCCGGTTTCGTGCAACTTCACCACTTCTGCCAGACCGCCGGTGTGCGCCACGATGACCGGACATCTGGCTGCCATTGCCTCTAGTGCCACGATGCCAAAGGGTTCATACAGCGACGGAAAGACGGCTGCATCGGCTGCGTGATACAGGCGGTCACGCTCCTCATCGCTGATGCGACCGGTGAACGTTACATAATCAGCTACACCGGCATTCCGCGCACGCTGACGAAGTGTATCGAGATACCCGCCAGTGCCAGCGATGACCAGGTGAGCATCGGGAAACCGTGCCAGCACGCGCGACCAGGCGTCGATCAACAGGTGCAACCCCTTCTCGTACACGATCCGTCCAACAGAGAAGACAAGTGGTTGATCGTCGCGCACAAAGCGACGGCGAAACGCCACGCGCTCCTCATCGCTTCGAAATGGGGAAGAGCGCACGACCACGCCGTTTGGGACAATATCGATCTTTTCATATGGTGTATCGAAGGCGGTGTGAACCTCCTGCGCCATATAGTGCGAACAGGTAATGACGCGATGCGCCTCGACCGTCAACAAGCGTTCCACACGGTCGATCTGAAATGAGAGATCGTTCGTCAGATGCCCCTGATGCCGCCCGCGTTCGGTTGCGTGGATCGTTGCCAGGAGGGGGAGATGACAAAGGTGTTTGAGGGCGATGCCTGCCTGCGCGACGAGCCAGTCGTGCGCGTGGATGAGATCAAAGCCGCCAGCGTGACGCTGCACATCGAGGGCAGCGTGCTTCAGCGCAATGTTTAGTTCCTGGGTCAGCGGAAAGAGCATGCGATCAGCAATTGGCGGGACGGCGACGCGATAGATATGAACGCCATGCGCAGTGCGCTCGTACCGACTGCCCTCCTTGAGTTGAGGAGTGATGATGTGAACTTCAATGCCGATCTGCGCCAGGGCATCGGTCAGATCAGTGACGTGACGTCCCAGGCCGCCGATGATGTGTGGCGGGTACTCCCAGGATAACATCAAGATACGCATAGTCCCTCGACATGAAAAACCGACCGCTGTTCTTCGGCGTGTGGATGCATAAACGCTGGCTGGTGCGCGTCATCACGCAATAAGAACAACGGCCGGGACGATCATCGCACCAAGGCGAATCTAATGTTAAGCAATTATAGCATAACCGGTTTAGTATGTCACCTTTCAATCAAATGACAATCATATGGCGTCGATCTTGTATAATTGGTCATCTTCGACTCCTATCCCGGTGTCGGCGAGGTCTGGTCGCCGGAAAGGGGTATTGTGTCGCTGGAAGCGTTCTTTGATTGAAAACGAAGGTCTCCGTCTGTGCTTAAGAATCGTCTTCTGCTTTCGATCAGCGCCGGTCACTTTGCGGTTGATGTTCTCAACAGCGTTCTGCCAGTTTTGCTAGCGGCGCTGGCAGTGCCGCTGGCACTCAGCAATGCCCAGATTGGTATTGCGCTCACGATCCAGATCTTTGCCGGTGCGCTGTCACAACCGCTCTTTGGTTGGCTGGCGGATCGCTTTAGCGCGCGACCAGCTGCGCTGGCAGGCTGCGGTGTTGTGTGGATGGCAATCTGCCTGGCTGCCATTGCGCTTTCGATGAACTGGACCCTGATCATTCTTCTAGTGGGGTTAATGGCGCTTGGATCTGGTCTCTTCCACCCGATCGGTACAGCGAGCGCTGCGGCTTCTGCACCGTCACGCGCTGCGAGTGCAACTGCCATCTTCTTCTTCAGCGGGCAACTTGGTCTTTCGCTGGGTCCGCTGCTGGGCGGCGCGTTGCTCACGACGCCAGATGGCATACGTTTGATGCCGGTGCTTGCAGCGTTGATGCTTGCGCCAGCAGTGCTGCTGTTTGCTGCGCCCCATCCTGTGATACCCGTGGGAGGCACGGCATGCGCTGCCCGTGCTGTAGTGCGCGTTGGGATTGCGATCCTGGCAGCGTTTATTGTGCTGGTGGCGATCCGTTCATCTATTCAGTCAGTATTCATGGCGTTCCTGCCCAAACTGTTTGCTGACCGCGGCTGGGAGCCGGTCGCCTATGGTGCGATTGCCGGGACATTCATGTTTACCGCTGCAATCGGCAATATCATTGCTGGTGATATTGCCGATCGCTTTGGTATGCGTGCCGCGACGATCTGGCCCCTCCTGATTAGCGTGCCAGCCGGTCTGGTCTGCGTATGGTCGCCTTCACCACTCACGGCATTCATTGCATGCAGTGTTGCTGGTATGGTTATCGGTGGGCAGCACAGTGTGCTGGTGGTGCATGCGCAACGGTTACTGCCGGTACGACAGGGGTTTGCCGCCGGGTTGATCCTAGGGTTCACTTTCGCAACAGGCGGCATCGGCACCGCGCTGGTCGGTGCGCTGGCTGATACGGTCGGTCTGTTCACGGCGATGCAGGCCACAGTACTGCTGGCGATCCCCGCGGCAGTGCTGGCGCTGACATTGCCGGGACGCGAATCTGTCGTTTCAGCAATCACAGTAGCAGAGGCGTGATGCTCTGGTGGGCTCTTATGTAACCACGGATGGGCACGAGGCGTCCCAGCACGGTAGCAAGTCTCGTGCGTCGTTGCAACGACGAGATGCTACATGTACCGTCATTGCCCGTGAGGGCGCGGCATGCCATGCCCCGACGACTCCGCTTCGGCGTGGCATTGCCGTAGTCCTGCTCCGCAATGATCACGAGGTGATCCCATCATGCCGCATCTGAGTGCGCCAGCGCGCCGCGTCGGCATACGAGCGGGAGCAATGACGGGACGCATCAGGTTGCATACTTTGTTGAAATGGCCATATCTGTCGTAGCCGTCCTGGCTCCCCCTTTTCCCCTTGTGGGAGAAGGAGGTCGGGGCTCACAGGAACAGGTTTTTGGGGAAGCCCCTGCGTGCCATCTCCCGTTTCAGGCATCAGGATGCCCGCACCCCCCTACTTCCCTTGTGAGAGAAGGGGGTTGGGGGGATGAGGGGCAAACAGGATTACGCATCGCTTCCCCTTTTGACGGGATGCTGCGGAAGGAGCGGCGCGTGACGTTCAGCGACCCGGCGATGACTCTCTTCGGGTGAATGTCCCTCCAAACGCAGGTAGGCGTATTTGAACAGGTCGCGGGTGGTTGCGACCGCTGGCGCAGCCAGCAGAATGCCAAGCAGACCGAACAATGTACCCATCACGATCATGGCAACGGTCAGCACCGCTGGATGGACCCCAACACTGTCGCCAATGATACGTGGTACCAACAAACTGTTTTCCAGTTGTTGCACCGCAATGTACAGTGCAAGGACAGCAAAGCCCGCCGTCGGCGAAATGCCAAAACCAAGGATGACCCCCGGAATAGCGCCAATAGTCGGACCGAGTACCGGAATAAATTCGGTGACGCCAGCGATCAATGCCAGCACCAGAACATAGTCGCCGAGTGGGAACCCAAGCATCTCCAGCCCTACCAGTCCGATGCCAACTGCCAGACCCACCGTGACGCAGAGAATGATCTGCCCGCGAATATAACCACCCAGCACGTTGTTGATAATTTCCCACACATTCCAGAAATCGGCACGGGCGCGTGGATGCACCAGTTGGTTGAAGAAGACCCGCCCCTGCTGCTTGTCGTACAACACGTAAAAGAGCCAGATCGGCAAAGAGATGAAACCCAGAATAAACGTTACCGTGTTGAGCAACTGGATCAATTGATTGAGGAGGAACGCTCCTCCTCGCTGTAGATATGTATCGATGTTATTCTGCAACGAGCGTAGCAGATTCGCCAGACTATCTTCGATAGGTTGCTGCAGCGACGGGGGTACCTGATCACGGTACTGTTTGACGACCGAGTCCACAAACATTTGCACTTCGCTGAAACTGGGCAACTGGCGAATCAGCCGTGCTACCTGCTCAATTAGCGGCGGGATGATGAGCGCAAACGTTGCTGCAATGCCCAGAAAGCCCAGCGCATAGACGGCGAGGATTGCCAGCCAGCGCGGCATCCAGCGATCAAAAAAGTCAACCGCTGGTGCCATCAGATATGCCAGCACCAGACCGATTACAAATGGGATCAATACCGGGCGAGTTGACCATAACACTGAGCCGATGATATACAGTGCCAGCGCCACCAGCGACCAGCGTGCGATCAGTCGCAGGAGCGGATTGGTCGCCCTTGTCGTGCGTGCGCTCTGGTCTGTTTCAGTCATACCAGCCTTATCCGGCATGGCAGACGCTTCTATCGCCTCTTCCTGGAGTTCTTCCTGCGGTTCAACTGCTCTCATGACATCTTGTTATCCTGTATAGCACGCGATCTTCCTATCGGATCACAGCTATGCCGCCATACGTTACAATGTTGCATGCAATGTGTCAAGGCTTATAGTACGGTGGGATATATGATCCGTCTTCTTCTCGACACCGACATCGGCACCGACGTCGATGATTGTCTGGCGCTGGCGCTCATTTTGACCTCGCCCGAACTTCACCTTGAAGGTGTGACCTGTGTGTATGGTGATGTACTGCTCCGCAGCCGCATGGTACGAAAGCTGCTAGACCTCCGCGGTTCCATCTCGACGCCGGTTTTTGCTGGTGCAACTCAACCAATCCTTGGGTTGCAGCCAGTATACTGGGGAGGGCATGAGGGGGCTGGCTTGCTCGATGCAAATGACCAGATCCTCGCGCCGGAGCCAGAGCATGCGGTCGATTACCTGGTGCGTACGGTCATGAACAATCCAGGGCAGATCCATCTCGCTGCGATCGGTCCGTTGACCAACATTGCGCTGGCGCTGAAGCGTGAGCCACGCCTGGCGCACGCGCTTGCCGGCTTGACGATTATGGGCGGTGCGTGCCGGAGCTACGACTCGCTGCATATTGCGTATGTCGAGCACAACATCCGCTGCGATCCAGAGGCAGCCCATATTGTGTTCAGTTCTGGCGCTCCCATTTCACTTGTCCCGCTCGATGTCACCCTTCAGACGCGCATCCGATCCGCTGATGTCGAACGGATCCGGGGTGTGGGGACGCCGTTTCATATGGCGGTTGCCGATCAGGTAGCGCTATACCCGCCGTTCCGAGCGCGCGGGTTTACCTATCTGCACGATCCACTGGCAGTTGCAACAATCCTGGCACCCGATCTGGTCACCTGGCGCACGCTGCGTGTCGATGTCGAAATGAGCGGACGTCTGACCACTGGTATGACGCTTATGCGCGAACCATCCGATGCTGCGCCCGCTAATGCCCGGGTTGCACTCCAGGTCGATGCAGCACGCTTCGAGGAGTGGTTCTTGTCGCGGGTTGCTGCGAAATAACAGGTTGAGGCGTCATTCTTCGCGCAGAATATAACCGACGCCGCGCACGGTATGGATCAGACGCGGTTCGCCGTGCGCCTCGAGTTTCTGGCGCAGATAGCGGACGTACACTTCGATAATGTTGCTCTCTCCGCCGAAGTTGTAGCCCCATACGCGGTCGTAGATGACATCGCGGGTGAGGACCTGTTGCGGATGACGCATGAACAGTTCGAGTAGATCGTACTCTTTGGCAGTGAGATCGACCCGTCGGTTGCCAACGGTAACCTGGTGCGCAGCCAGATCCATTGTTAGGGGACCGTAGCGCAACACGGTTGTGGCGTCTTCTCGCTGACGACGACGGAGCTGGACACGAATACGCGCCAGCAGTTCTTCAAAAGCGAACGGTTTGATCAGATAGTCATCCGCACCAGCTTCAAGACCGGCAACCCGATCTGGAATGGCGTCACGTGCCGTCAGCATAATGATCGGCACATCCGATGCAGCGCGCAACCGCCGTGCAACCTCCAACCCATCAATGCCTGGCAGCATCAGATCGAGCACCACCAGATCAGGCGGCTGTTCACGGGCAATGTCGAGCGCCTGGCGTCCATCACTTGCAATCTCGACTGTGTACCCTTCAAATGTTAGCCCGCGCCGGAGATACCCTGCAATCTCGGCTTCATCTTCGACGATTAAAATAGTGCTCATAGGGCAGTGCAGAGACAATGGCGGCGAACCGCACTGCTGAATAGGTCAAGTTTATTCTGCATTGTACCATAGACTGGAATGCTGTTGGAATATCGCCCTAGACGGTAAGTGTTCACACTGGGAGCGAGGGCAAGATGCCCTTGGAGACGTGAAGAGGGCGGGACGCCCTTGCTCCCAGGTGCGTGTGTTACCCCAGGTGTGAACAGTTACCCTGGATGGAGGATTGGCGCATGATCGGCGATGAATTGCGGGACCAGGTTGCACTTGTAACCGGTGCATCGCGGGGAATAGGGCGGGCGATTGCGCTGGCGATCGCGGCGCGCGGTGGGCGTGTTCTCGTTAACTATCAGCGCAATGCCGCTGCTGCCGTGGAGGTCGTTGACAAGATTGCGGCAATGGGCAGTGAGGCGCTGGCGTTTGCCGCTAATGTGGCTGACGAGTCGGCTGTTAACGCAATGGTCGCGGCGTGCCTTGAACGCTGGAACCGACTCGATGCGCTGGTCAACAACGCCGGTCTGACCGATGATGCGCCATTTGTGCGTATGCGTTTTGATCAGTGGCGATCGGTCATTGATGCTGATCTGACCGGTGCATTTTTGTGTAGCCGTGCCGTGCTGGCGCCAATGCGTGCACGCGGTTACGGGCGTATTGTGATGATCGGGTCGCTGGCCGGTCTGGCAGGAAATGTC
Organism: Roseiflexus sp.; assembly: GCA_017743475.1. Taxonomy (GTDB): domain Bacteria; phylum Chloroflexota; class Chloroflexia; order Chloroflexales; family Roseiflexaceae; genus Roseiflexus. The sequence continues at coordinate 55,049 of JAGHYV010000018.1, forward strand.
GGTCAGGCAAATTATGCTGCTGCCAAGGCTGGTCTGGTTGGTCTTGCACGTTCACTGGCGCGCGAGACGGCGCGCGATGGTATTACAGTCAATGTGGTGGCGCCGGGATATATCGAAACCGACCTGTTGGCAGCGTTGCCGGAAGCACGGCGACAGTGGGCGCTCGATGCCATTGCAATGGGACGTTTCGGTACGCCGGAAGAGGTTGCAGCAGCCGTTGTTTTTCTGATCTCGCCAGCTGCATCGTACATCACTGGTCAGGTGCTGGCAGTCGATGGCGGTTGGGTTATGCCGTAGCACAGACCTGACCGGTATTCGTGATCCATGTGTGGCTTATAGTCTTTGAATAAATAATCGGTATAGCCTGCGCAGGCGGGCTTCGCCTCGCATAGTCGAGGGCTTTAGCCTAACGGCTCGTTCGGGATAGCGGACTTAATGCTCAATCTCCATTAGCCCGACAGCATAAGGAGCATACCGGATTATAACAGTTCTCAGATACGTTGACCTTGTCTGGATTTCTGGAGCGTTCCATCGTCGGACGCCTGTGGCAGGCTAAAGCCCTGTCTGAGGTTGGGCAAGCCCTGAGGGCTGGATCAACCCGGCGCCCCTCAGCCTAGGGAAGGGTGACGGACACGCCAGCCCTGCAGGGGCTTCCATGCGCTCAGGGAAGGGTTTTAGCCCGCACGAGCGGAGTCGCGCCTGACGACGGATGATGGTTGATGTCTTCTCTCCAATTGCCACGCATGGCGGTTGCCGCACTTGGAGCGCAAGAGTGACTGTGCTTGTTTGAGGAGGTTCAACCTCCGCGAGAACTGCTATAAGTTCTCAATATCCATCAGGCAGGTAGCAGGGCATGTAAGCATGTTGTCATGCACATCGGCAATGTTCTGATGTATGCTCGGTGCAGGTATTCGCACCCATTGTTGAACATTGTTGCCCTGTATGACTGCTACGCTCCGAACCCTCCGACGCAGTCGCGGATTGACCCTGACCGATCTGGCACTCCTTACCGGTATTCCAGCGCGCAATCTCGGCGCTATCGAACTTGGCGCCCTGACCCTCGATAGCATTACCCGCGCACAACTGGCGAGCGTTCTGGAAGTAGCGCCTGAAACATTTCCCGTCACGCTCCAGATTGCAGCACCCTCCCCGCGCCTCTTCGATCTTCAACGTCTGACGACGCCATTTGCCATCGTGATAACGACAGTTGCTCTGACGACATCGCTGTTATCTCACATCGAGTCTCTGCCCGCCCTGCATCAATCGGTTGAATCGCCGTCCGATCCGCCTGCTGCATCTGTTGAACGCCTTTCGGAAGCAGCACCTGTCGGCGGGGCGCTATCGGTTACAATGTTTGTTGAGGCAATCCTGGACACTGCCACTGATCCTCAATCTCGTCAGGAAGTGCTGCCGCCACTTCTAATCAAAGAACCGTCTACGCCAGTCGTCGAACCGACATCAGTGGCGCCTGCCATGACCGTTGGCGCAAAACTCGGCGACCGTGCTGCACCGCGTGGTTACCCGCTCATTGCACCAGTTGGGCAGATCGTTGTCACGCAGGGGTACGGTAAAGGAACGCATGCACCTGCAACGATCTGGGGCGCGCTCGACTTCGCCATTGATAGTGACGGCGACGGATATGCTGAGCCAGGAGCGACGCGTAGCGCACCGGTAATCGCCACCCACGACGGGATTGCGCGCGTGTATCCCGGCAGCTGGCCCGGCGGCAACTTTGTCCGGATCGAAAACCGTGAAACGGGATGGATTACCGCATATGGGCATTTAGAGAGTATCATGGTCAGCGAAGGACAGGTCGTGCAACGTGGCGCACAGATCGGCACGGTCGGCAGCACTGGCTACGCGACCGGACCCCATCTTCACTACGAGATCTGGTGGCAGGGGATCAACATCGATCCAACGCCGTTCGTGTTCGGGCAGTAGACTGCGCCCGTATTCTTTATTCACTGTCAGCGTGTCCTCACATGTGTCGTATAATTGGGCAATGGTGATACCCCATAAGGACAGGAGCGCCCATGACTGTGTCGAATCAAGGAATTGCCTATACGCTGACAATCCGCTGTCAGATCGAAAATCGTCCCGGTATGCTAGGGACAATAGCTACTGCGATTGGTGAAAATGGCGGGAATATCGGCGCCATTGACATTGTACGCGTTGACCGCAAGCACATTGTACGCGACATTACTGTTCGTGTGCAGGATGAACTTCACGGCGACCGCATCGTTCGCCGTGTCAACGCTATTCCCGGTGTTGTAGTCACTAATGTAAGCGACCGGGTATTTTCATTGCATCAGGGCGGCAAGATTTCCATTCATAGTCGCACGCCGCTCAAAAGCCGCGATGATCTCTCGCTGATCTACACTCCTGGCGTTGCCCGTGTCTGCCGTGCGATTGCACGTGATGAAGAAAACGCCTTTTCGCTCACTATCAAGAGAAACAGCCTGGCAGTTGTTAGCGACGGGAGCGCGGTGCTGGGGTTAGGCAACCTCGGTGCAGCAGCTGCGATCCCGGTGATGGAAGGGAAGGCTGTGCTCTTTAAGGAACTGGCAGACATTGACGCATTCCCGATCTGTTTGAAAAGCCAGGATCCAGATGTGATTGTTGAGACAGTCGAGCAAATTTCGCCAGTATTTGGCGCCATTAATCTGGAAGATATTGCTGCGCCAAAGTGCTTCGATATCGAAGAGCGGCTGGTCGAGCGTCTCGACATTCCGGTAATGCACGATGATCAGCATGGTACAGCGGTCGTGGTACTAGCAGGGTTGCGTAACGCTGCAACGCTGGTCGGGAAGCGTCTTGATCAGATGCGGATAGTTGTGAATGGCGTCGGTGCTGCAGGAACCGCTATTATTCGCAACCTGCTTAGCGCCGGGGTGGGCGAAATTACTGCTGTTGATCGGGTAGGCATTCTGAATGCCGACGAGGATCAGCCGCTCAATCCCTTTCAACGTCAGATCGCTGCAATGACCAACCGCGAACGACGTCGTGGCGGTCTGGCGGAAGCACTCATTGGTGCTGATGCGTTTATTGGCGTCTCGACAGGAAATATCCTCACCGTTGATATGGTGCGGAGTATGGGGAGCGACCCTATCGTCTTTGCACTTGCCAATCCCATTCCCGAAGGTGACCCGGAAATGTTACAGCACTACGCGCGTGTTGTTGCAACCGGGCGCTCCGATTTCCCCAACCAAATCAACAATGTCCTTAGTTTCCCCGGCATCTTTCGCGGAGCGCTCGATGTGCGCGCGGCAAAGATTACTCAGGGGATGCGCCTGGCTGCTGCTGAAGGTCTGGCAAGCGTTATCAGTCGCGAGGAACTGACCGAGGAGTACATCGTTCCCAGCGTCTTCAATCGCGACATCGTGCCCGCCATTGCGTCGGCGGTAGCACGCGCAGCGCAAGCGGAAGGGGTCGCGCGCGCAGAAAAGGTGTAACCCCTGTCCGATCGGGCGCACTCACTCCTGTCATTGTGTAACCTGAAGCGCAGTCGCTTCATCTTATGATCGCGGGTTGCCTGGTACAGCATCAACGAGGAGTGCGCCCATGATAGACCAGTCGTCGATCCACGTTTCGACAGGTGATCAGCACAAAGTGGATGTGCGCATACGGCTAAAGTATATGCCGGTCTCGTTCTTTGCAGCCGTGCTTGGACTGACCGGTGCAACAATTGCATTACAGCGAGCAGAACGTCTGTTGGGGCTACCCTTTGCAATCAGCGGTATAGCGCTCATCCTTTCGCTGACAGCCTTTCTGTCAATTGCAACCATCTATGCTCTGAAGACTGCGCGACATTTCGATGCGGTCAAACGTGAGTTTGCGCACCCAGTCAAAATCAACTTCTTTCCCACAATTTCGATCAGTTTGCTGTTGTTTAGTATAGCGTTTCTGCGTCTCAACTACGATATTTCGCGCTATGTATGGATCGTGGGCACTATAGCGCATCTGGCGCTTACTATTGCGATACTATCCGCGTGGATGCAACGATCGACATTGCAGATCCAGCATATCAACCCTGCATGGTTCATCCCGGTCGTGGGTAATATCATCGTGCCAATTGCGGGGATTGACCATGCTCCCGCCGAAGTTTCGTGGTTTTTCTTCAGCGTCGGTCTGATCTTCTAGATAGCACTTTTTACACTCGTGCTGTACCGGCTTATTTTTCATCAACCGCAGCTCTCAGAGCGTCTTATCCCGACGTTGTTTATCATGATGGCGCCTCCTACGATTGGGTTCATTTCATACATCAAACTGATGGAGCATGCAATCAGCAGCTTTGAACTAGATAGTTTTGCACGAATCCTGTACTATGTCGGGCTGTTCTTGTTCATGCTGCTGCTTGTTCAGTACCGTCAATTTGTGAAGATCCCCTTCTATCTTTCGTGGTGGGCATACTCATTTCCAACAGCGGCAATCACCATTGCAACCGTGCTGATGGCGGCGAAGACAGGGTTGCTATTCTTCCAGGCGCTGGCGTATATCCTGCTTGTTGCGCTGATAGCGCTGATCACCCTGCTCCTCGTTCGGACATTCTCCGCGATTATCAATAAGAAGATTGGCGTTGAAGAGGAGTGATGAGTCTTTAACCAGGCCAGCGCAAAACAACAATTTCTTCGCGCAGCTGTGTCCGGGTTGCAGTGGCGATCCGGGTTTGGAAAAGGTTAATGCCGACCAGATCATATCCCAAATGTTGGGCGATATCGGCAAGCAGAACGCCAGTCTGGATCATGACGCGGAAGTATGACGCCTGATCGCCAACAACATAGGCAAGCTGCGCCCCTGGACGAAGGACAGTGCGGAGTTGGGCAAGGTGTCGCGCCATACCGCCAAAGTAGAGCCTGGTGACTCGCGCGTAGAGGCGCTCAAAACCCGATGTCTTCCCCAACTCACGCCGACGTGACTCAATCGTGTCAGCAAGTTGCTGAATATGAGGATGGTGCGCAATCCATTAGACTTCATCAAGATTTGTTTTGATTTTCGGAATGCTTTTTGCGTTTCAATCGAATTCGGAAGTTATGAAATCCACGACATGTTTCCATGACCATATCCCGAAATTCGGAACAACTGAAACAGATAATGTTGTGAATAATCCGATACCTCTTGATATCGCCGATACCATGTTCGATACGGACGCGAACGGATGAGATACGCCGGTTCTCCTCCTTTTCCTGCGGCGTGAGCGTTCTATTGCGCGACCTCTTCTTTGGCTGCACGATCTGCACGCCAGGCAGGTTAAATCCTTGAAACCCGGCATCTTGATAGAGCATACTCGCGTTCGGAAGGGTGTATCCCGCTTCATCCGCGATACATTTATCATGCACCCTTCCTTCGTATGTATCGCTCAGAAAGTGAATAGAGCCAAACTCATCGACGATGAGAACATTCTTAAGCGTATGTCGTTTCTTCTTGCCGCTGTAATACAACTCTCGGTCAACTTTGTCGCTTGGACGGCAAATGGGACGTTCTACGCCGTCATGGATAAAAAGGGGGATGTTTCCGTCGAATGCGGCGGTTCTTCCCGCAATCGCTGCGCCAGTTCGTCGGCAGTGCGCGCTGACAGGAGATTGTGCGGTGAAAGCGCATAATTAAGCGCTCCATGCAAAAGGTGCACCCATTTGCTCACGTTCGATCGGCTGAAGATGTGTCCGTGCATCACGTGCGTTGGATTTTGTTTTGGGAAGGTCAAAATCAAAATAAAGAGCAATTCATCTTCCGTTGTCGGAAGCGGCGAGTTTGCATAAGAAACATAGCGTCGGTACTATCGGACGTGACCATCAATGGTTCGACGTTTCATATACGCTTCAAATGCAGTGTGGAAGATCGGAACCGGCGCGTGGAACGCATCAGAGGTCAATCCGATCATAAAGCGTCATTTTTCGGGATTTTCAATAATGGATCGATACTTGCACATTGCTTTTCTCCGTCTTCAGGTTGTACAAAAATAGTATATCACTAAGTCTTGATGATGTCTATTGCGAGTATTTGAGCGTATAAGGTGATGCTTGAGCGCTCGAAGGTCTGATTTGCTGCGAATAAAACCGAGAAGCACGCTCTCAAGCCACGTTGTTCGTGTGTAGTCCTTTTCATTTGGGTAGGGTGGCGACGTAATAACCGCATCAATTGAAGCAGGTTCTAACACATCTCCAATGCTTCGGGAGTCTGCGTGGTAAATCATGGCTTCAGTATGATTGAGATGTCTTAAGTGGCGCAGATCTCGTGCAATCGCAGCCACGCCTTCCAGCCACGCAGCAATCAATCACTGGAGTGTCAGGCTTCGCCGGTCCGACGCCAACCTCCGGACCGAAATGAAGGTTACCAATTGAGTTGGGGAGCGCCTTTGCCAGCGCAAGGCGCTGGTGGCGCTCAAATCGTTGATCGGCATACGTCTTGAGCGTATCGAGGAGGACAAGAAATGCAAGGGAAGCGGGCTAATGGAGTTTTTTCAGTA
>JAGHYV010000019.1 GCA_017743475.1 Roseiflexus sp.
TCAATTATACATCTTTCAGGCTGCGTATGAGGTTACGGTATGGTGAATGCGCAATACGTCGCTACCACAGTGCAACGAAAATGGACGCTCCTTTTGCGCCAGAACAGAGGGGGCGGGCATCCTGCTCTCGAGTGTAGAGTTTTTGGGAAATATAAGCGATGTTCTGCATTCCCGCGCGCCTTTGCCTCTCATCACCCCAACCCACTTCTCTCACAAGGGGAGAAGGGGAAGTTTGGGCGTTCCTGATGGCTGAAACGGGAGATGGCACGCAGGGGCTTGCAAAAAATCTACTCCTGTGAGCAGGGATGCCGCCCCCTGCCGATTCCCGACTACTCCCACTCAGCGAATGCACTGAATGTCCTCTGCTGTGTTATCTGGCTTCATAATGTAAACCCGGTCGGTATTCATACGGTAGATGGCGAACGCTCCGCCCCGGAAGTACTGCTCCACGGCTTTGTCGGCTCTTTCCGGTTCAACTGCCCAACCGAGTGTCTCGCGGACGAACTGATTCTCGCGCCACAGTTTGCCGAACCCGCGGATCGGCTCAAACAGACTCGGCGGAGGCGTCATCCCGCCGCTCACCGGCTCCCCTTCACGCCAGTAATCGGGGTGGAGTTGCCAGACAAGCGAGCCGCGCGCGTTGTCGTAGAAGACCACCCAGATATTGCCAGCCTGCCAGGACGCAATGTCACCCGTGTTGGCAACCCAGTACATGGCGCCGCGCTCGAAGCGCTGCGATGCTGCCGGAACCGCCAGTTTCGGGAATGGCGATGGACATCCGAGAATGTTCGGATATGCGCGTGTGGTGGAACCAAGGAATGGTGCCGGTGGTGCGCATCGATCGCTGACCGCGGGGTATATATCACGCCCCAGCAAACCAAGCAGCACCTCGTAGCGCGTTCCTGCCAGTTCGGGATGGTACTCCATCCGTCGTCGCTCGAAGTACTGCACCGTGCCGGTCCAGAGTTCATCACCATTCGCCAGCGTTTCGGTCATCGGTTCGCTGATCGGATAACCGAAGCGCATCAAGCCGCCGTTGCGCTGCCAGTACTCAAGGAACTTGCCGCAGAGCGAGTGTCCGGTCTCCGGGAAGAACCGGCATCCTTTTGGAACCGAGGTCGGACGCGGCAACAACTGCCATGGGCGCCCCTGATAGTCAAGCACCTGAGCGCCAAGCCGACCGGCAAGAACGCCGACTGAGCCGTGATCCTCGAGACGGTCGCGCTCGAACCACTGCACCGGACCGGTCCAGTTCTCAACTGTCTCAATCCGTAGTTCGCTGATCGGGTAGCCAAATACCGGTAGACCGCCGTTGCGCTCCCAGTAGCGCAGGATCGCGCCGGAGATACAGAAGCCGGTTTCCGGGAAACATCGCCGCCGTTCCGCTGCACTCGCCGGCGCTGCTGCAACAAGCGCACCGCTGATTGCCAGCAGAAGAGTGACCAGAAGGATCCCGCGTTTCATGGTTTTCTCCTTTCTTCAGCGGCGTCAATATGCCGCTGTTCACCTTGAGTCTACGCCTGTGCGCGCATACGAGGAATGGAAGATGCGTGGCAGAACGCTGGCAGGATGCGTCGAAGATGAAAAGATGATGAGAGCAATGCTTTGCCCTTCTTTGTTGGCGCTAGCGCGCGCCCCTGCTGGCGATCAACGAACTACATCGATGCAGAGCATTCTGCTGAACCGGGGGTGAAAGAGGATGATGAGGTTCTGTCCTGTAGCAGCACTTGTTCAGCGACTCGTCGCTGACATCACATCTGGTAGAACACGACACGCGATACGGCGATGTTCGTTTCCAATCTGCACTGTTTGCCACAGAGCGAGGGCGTCCGCATTCGTGGAGTGGTCGAGGATACGATGCCCTCGCTCCCGTGACAGGTCGTATCGCTGCGTGCAGGCGAGACGCCTGCACCCCAGGCTACGTGGGGACACACACCGTTCCAGCGTGCCAGGAACATCCCAGAACGACCTGTGTCTCTCACTATTGACCTGGCGTGCGCTGGTATCCGGTTTCATCAATAGCGGAAGACCGCTGCGATCCCGTTGCTGCCGGGAATTTCGGCAGCCGCCACTGCAATCGCCTCGCCGCTATGTAGAATTGTCTGGTGAGCGGCGAGGTCCAGCAGGTCTTCATCACCCGGCAGTGGTTCGTCGTGCAGTAAGGCGGTCTCCTCATCTGGGTTATAGCGCCCCCAGACCTGTCGGTCACTGGCGACAAGAAGGCGCTCGACACGCCCGATGTGCGCTGCGGGCAAGATGGTGCGCAAATTCGTGCTGGCACGCGGCGGATTGTACTGAAGCAACGCTTCGAAGCGGTCACGCTCATCAGTGGCACGGCGGCTAAGGTCGTCCATCAGGATGTCTGCACCGCGTTCACATAATGCTTCGTCGCTCAGGTGATCCGGGCTGCCGCTAATGTAACCATCGACAACATGCGCATATCCGTTCAGCGAACGATACATCGAGACCATATACTCTACACCCGCCAGCACTAGCGGATCGCGGACGCGGTTCATGGCGCGCTCGACAGCGTTGCTCACTGCCTGAAGATAGCGATGCACCTCCGCTTTTTCATCAAAAATGTTGCCGCCATGCCCTGGATACATGGCGCCACTTGCGCCGCCGCGCATTGAACGAGTGACGTGGCGTTGTGCCTGACGACCGGTCGGGTCGGTTTGTGGCAGATCGTCGAGTCCTTCAGGTGCGTCAGGCAGCGGAACTGTTGTGATGCCGGATGGCGTGGCATGCAGCAACCGCACGCGGCTTTTGCTCAGTGCCAGCACATAGAACGAGTCGGTTGCAGGGCGCGGGATGAGCAACGGTTTGATGTATGGACGACGCCCCACCATCACCGCATCGCTGACACGATGCGGCAACTGGTAGATGTGAACCTGACCAGGAGCGACGTAGATCGCCAGACCCGCATCCTGGTATGCTTCGAGTGCTCGCGCATCGGTCATGTCCCACGCTGGCGCCAGCATTGCGCGCATATCATCGCGCTCATATCCACTGGCTTCTAGTTCCGCTTCGGCACGCCGTAGCAGATTTTCGAGTTGAACCGCACGCTGAAGCGTTTCACCCGGCGGATAGGGCGCTAGGAAGAACGAGACCCATGGCGTCCCTCCTTGCTCAATTAATTCTCGCACTTCTTCGCGCGATACTCCTTTGAGTAAAACACTCATACGTTCCTCCTGAATTCCACGATGACACATGATTTCGAGCCATTCAGCCATCATGGATCGTATCAGGTAGTGCCCTGTTCCAGTGCCTCATCAGTACGGGGCGCCGGTACATAGCCACAGAACGCTTCGGCGAGGAGTGTGCGCACCTCCTCATCACTAGTTGGCGTGAAGTCGCTGTACCACAAGCCAATCGCGTAGAGCAATTCAGGCGTCGCCAGCGCAACAACCTCATCCACCAGCGGTTCGATTTCCGCGACACTCTCGGGAGCAGCAACCGGCGTTGCCACAATGATCCCGGACGGACTGCCTCGTCGAACTGCTTCGATAGCAGCCTGCATGGTCATACCGGTTGCCAAACCATCGTCGATGAGAATGACACGCGCGCCTTCAACCGTCGGCGGACGCCGATCGCCGCGGTAGAGGCGTCTGCGCTGTTCGAGAATACGTTGTTCTTCAGTGGTGATATGCTCGATGATGTCTGACGGTATGCCAAGTTCTCTGATGACTGTGTGGTTCAGGACGCGCACACCGCCTTCCGCGATGGCGCCCATCGCCAGTTCGGCATGTCCGGGGACGCCGAGTTTACGCACGAGGACAATATCGAGCGGCGCGTGAAGCGTACGCGCGACCTCATACGCAATCGGTACGCCGCCACGCGGCAGCGCCAGCACCAGCAGATCGGGAGTGTCGGCTAATGCCGCGAGCCGACGCGCCAGCAACATACCTGCCTCGCGTCGGTCACGGAACAGTGGAGGAAACTCTTTAGCCCTGATACGCATTGCAGGCGCCTCCGCACGCCACCGAAATGGCGGCGATTGGCGCCGGGAGGGGCGCAGCGCCGCTGCACCCATGCTGTGGATAACAACGACGCTCTCATCCGCCGCGACATTGCGGTAGCGCATAGTGTGTTTGTTATTTTCTTATTGTAGCGCGTCCTGTGCAATTTGGGGTAGTCGTTGCTTCACGCAGCGTGAGCGTCGGAATACAGGGCTTCGGCAATTAATATAATGCGCATAGAAAGGAGGCATACGTCTGCATATGCGATATTTTCTTCTCCTTATCATTACGGGAATAGCGTTTTTCTCGACGATCCCCCACGCAACGGGGCGGAGTGCTGAACGATGCTTCGCTGAAACCGGCTTTTGCATCTCAGGACGCATACGATCATTCTGGGAACAGAACGGCGGATTACCGGTGTTTGGTTTTCCCACAGGACCTGAGCAAGACATAGCTATTGAAGGGCGTATGGTGCGCGCGCAGCAATTTGAGCGCAATCGCCTCGAACTGAATCCAGGCAATCGTCCGCCCTACGATGTCTTACTGGGAAGACTGGGTGCCGAGCGTCTCTCTCAGATGGGACGCGACTGGCGATCCTTTCCGCGGAGTCAACCGCAACCAGGACGCCGTTTCTTTCCAGAGACAGGTCACAATGTGTGTGAGGATATTCTTGCTGCGTGGCGTGCAAATGGACTTGAACTCGATGGTCGGCATGGTACGACCGAGGCTGAGAGTCTGGCGCTCTTCGGCTTGCCGTTGAGCAATCTTGTTTCAGAAACACTGAGCGATGGCAAAACGTATCAGGTGCAGTGGTTCGAGCGTGCGCGATTCGAGGTGCATCCGGAACTTGCCCCTCCTTACCGTGTCTTGTTAGGATTGCTGGGCAATGAAATTCAGCACATTGGGCAGGCATCGCAACAACCATCCCTCCCATCGAATGACTGGCTCGAACGAGTCAATGCATATCGCGCCCGTGCTGGTGTTCCGCCGGTCACTGCCGATCCGACTTTGAATGACAATTGTGTTCAACATGCGCGCTATATGGCGGAAAACGGCGTGCTGACCCATGACCAGAATCCGTCGCTTCCCTGGGCTTCTGGAGCAGGGCAGACATGTGCCCAGAAAGGAAATGTCTGGCTGGGATCGGGCAACGCCTGGAAACTGCTGGACGCGATAGATAGCTGGATGATGTCGGTTGGACATCGGGCCTGGTTGCTGTATCCAACGACTCTGACCTTTGGGTTCGGATTTTACCAAACGGGAGGGGTCAGCGCTGCCGGGTTGGATGTTCTAACGCATGCTCGATTTGATCAAGATACGACCTTCTCCGGCTGGTCAGTACGGTATCCTGGGAGTAACCAGCCGGATGTTCCTTCGATAAAGTTGCCAATTACTCTGATCTGGCCATACTTCGGTCCGACGCCTGGTATCAGCAGTGTAAGCCTGCGCACAGCATCAGGAGTAGCACTGCCCCATTCTGTAACAACAAACCTTCCTGCCGGTTACAAAGGCGTGGCTATCATACCGGCTTAGGCACTGCCGCCATTTACGACTATTGAAGTAACGGTCACCGGAACCTATGATGATTGATCTTTCAATATCACATGGCACTTCACAACCCGCAGATGATGGGCGCTGGCGGAACGTCACCCTCGACCAGCATTTCGTATTACGTCGCCGAGACTGGTGTTGGCGATCCGCTGGTGCTGCTCCACGGTTTTACCGGCAGCGGCGAGAGTTGGGCGGAGGTGATCGACCAACTGTCACGCCAGTTTCGGGTGATTTGTATCGATCTGCCGGGGCACGGGCGCACGCCTGCGCCGCCAGACCCGGCGCGCGCCACATTGCCGCTGGTTGCTGGCGATATTGCTGCCCGGCTGCGCGACCTGGGAGCCACGCCAGCGCATCTGGTCGGGTATTCGATGGGGGCGCGCCTGGCGCTGGGGATTGCGTTGCTGCACCCGTATGCAGTGCGGACGTTGATCCTGGAAAGCGGATCGCCGGGATTGGCGACTGAAGCGGAACGCGCCGCGCGGCGTGCGCTCGATGAGGCGCTGGCGACCCGTATTGAGCAGAACGGAATTGTTGCATTTGTGGAAGAATGGGAGCGACTGCCGCTGTGGGAGAGTCAACGGCGCCTGCCGGAAGCGGTGCGGCAGCGGCTACGCGCACAGCGCCTGCGCAACACTCCGGCAGGGCTGGCATCCAGTCTCCGCAGCATGGGGACGGGCGCGCAACCGTCGTTTTGGGACGACCTGCCGCGCCTCTCGATACCGACCCTGCTGATCACCGGTGCGCTGGATGAGAAGTTTACGGTAATCGCACGCGACATGTGCGCGCGTTGCCCGGTGATGGCCCATCATGTCATCGAGGGCGCCGGGCATGCGCCACACCTCGAATGCCCGGCGGAGTTCGTGAAGCGGGTGGTTGAGTTCATCGACCGCTGAGATGTTGCCCGTCAACCGTGGGCAACCGTGGGCGCGTCCCCTGGCAGACGCTCTCACGGATGATTTCCGATCAGCCCCCGCGCCGCTGCAAGTGCACGTGAGCCGGCGGTCGGTCCGACTGACATGCTCTCTTCATACTGCCTGCCGGGGTTCAGGTAATCGGCGGGGGCACGAATTCGTCATCGGGCAGGATGTAGCCGATCTCATCGTCCGCCAGACCGATGAGCACCCGGCATGGACCGGGCAGCGCCGCTTTGAGTTCGAACCCTAGCCGTGGCAGCAGTTCGCCGGGAATGGTGATGATCTGCGCTGCACCGAGATCGATGAAGGTGCACGAGGTTGTAATCGCGCCGTTCACCGGTTGGCGCACCCGCAGTACTCCAATCTGCTGCGCCATGAGCAGCAGCGGATTGACCAGCGGCAGGTCGAATTCGGTGCGCCGCACTTCCAGGCGATTGGCATCGATCACCGCCGACGCTGCCAGTGCCGCCAGTGCTGCATCGGCATAGGCGCGCCCCATGCGCTCCGCCCAGGCGGGGGTGCGATCGCACGTGTCGGGGGATAACATTCCACCCAGCGCGCCAGAAACATGCAACGCCACTCCGCCGACCCGCGCCTCCACCTCTCAACATGCATACCCGGCATAGTCCGCCGAGATCAGCGTGCTGTCACCGTCCAGCACTTCTGGATGGCACGCCATGTTCAGCAGGGTGGCGATCACTTCGCCATCCAGTTTCACAAACTGGAGCGCCGCCACTTCATCGTCAACAATGTCCGGATCAGTTGGCAATATATCCCGGCAGACGGGTCATTGCGCAGCGCATGCGCGCCGGGCAGCAGAATGTCAGCGCTTCCATTGCCGCATCGATGATTGCCTGTTTGACCGCTACCAGGTAGAGCGTATCCACACCGCTGACGTACCGGTCTGGTCCCCACAATCCCAGTGTATCCGGGCCGCTGTGGGTGTGGGTGCAGGCGATAACCAGACCGGACGGATCGATGCCGTGCGAGTCGAGGGCTGCGCGCACATCGAGCACATCGCTGCGGTCGAGACCGATCAGGTCACAGGCGACGATCACTGCGATCCGCTCATTGAAGCGCAGCGCAAGTGCGCGCACATACAGGTCGGTGTCAATCGCTGTAGCACGCCGGTTGTTCTGAAATCCCGCCAGAAAAACTGGACGGGCATCGAGTTGGGGAGTAATGCGGCACGTTGCGGTGCCAGCGAGCAGGGCAGACGCATTCATACGTTACCTCTCGAAGGTCGGAAGCAAACCCCGGTTCGTTCGTTTGATATCCTCCCATACGGTCTCAACGCGCGCTGCGTCCGGTCCGAGCGGATTGGCGAGCAGCGCCAGCATTGCTGCATCCTCGTCGCCCTCGACCGCGGCTTTCACAGTCAGCAGTTCATACGCCTTCACCTGACACGTCAGACTATGGAACACAAGCTTGAGCAGAGCGACGGGGATGGGCATAGCGCCATACTTCTCGACCGTGCATGGCATCTCGACAACCACATCATCGTCCGGGTTAGGGATAGCGCCGTTGTTGCGCGTATTCACGACATGAATGGCGTTGTCGCCGGTGTGGAGCGATTCGATCAGCGCCGCTGCCGCAGTGGAGTAGTACGCTCCGCCGCGCTCCATCAGTTCCGGCGGCATCTCGCGCAGGTTCGGATCGGCATACCGCGCCAGCAACCGTCGCTCGACATCTATCACCACTTCGGCGCGGGTTGGCGCACCACTCTCCTGCTGCGCAATGATCTGCGGCGTAAGGTAGAAATAGCGCAGGTACGATGAGGGAATGGCACGCAGCATCTGGATCAGTCGTGGGGGGAAACGGATCGGATCCTCGTCGTGGCGCAGATGCTCGACATATGCCTCAAGTACAGCATCAGTGGCATCATCGCCGTTGATCGTCACGCGACGGATCCAGTTCAAGTGATTCAGCCCGACCCGTTCGATGAACACCTGTTCGGGCGAAACGTTGAACATGCGGGCAATCGCGCGCTGCGCATTGATCGCATTGTTGCACAACCCAATAACCGGCACGCTGCCATGACGCGCCACTGCCTCAGTGACAAGTCCCGCCGGGTTTGTGAAATTGAGCAGGATCGCCTGCGGTGCGATTGCGCGCATATCGCGCGCAATGTCGAGCGCCACCGGAATGGTGCGCAGCGCCTTGGCAAACCCGCCGACGCCGGTCGTCTCCTGCCCGACAAGACGATGCCGTCGTCCAAGCAGTTCGTCATTGTGACGCGCCTGCTGGCCGCCAACGCGAAACTGGGTCACCACATAATCGGCGCCTTCCAGCGCCAGTCGCCGGTCGGCGGTCAACTCTACGCGAAACCCCGCACCAGCGTGGCTGACCATGCGTTGCGCGAACGAACCGACAATCCGCAGGCGTTCCTCGTCAGGATCGACCAACCACACTTCGTGCAGATTCAGGATTGGATTCCGGGCGATCAGACCTTTGATCAGTTCAGGGGTGTAGGTGCTGCCGCCGCCGATGACAACAATCTTCATATTTCACCTCGCATCCAGAGGACTGCCCCGCATTGTACCACCGGGCGGCGCGCAGGTTACAGGTCGTGCGCGGTGCTGAAGGCGAGATGGTGGCGTCGAACATACGACGGCAACTCCCGGATCACCTCCTGCATGACCGTTTCCGGCACGCGATCAAGTGGTACGCCAGCCTGGATCAGCGCCTGCTCCAGCGGAGCGACATGCTGCCCCTGCCAGGCGGCAGCGCGCAGGATTGCCGGTCCAACCAGATCACCGTGGGCGTGACCGCTGCCGATTGATGGATGCGCTTCCAGCGCATACGCCAGATAGTGTTCTGAACCTTCCTCCGGTCGGCTATGCCCGATCAGATTGCACAGTTGCACTTCGAGCGCCAGGAGCCGCAGCAATTCACGGATGCCCTCCAGGTCGCCGCGCCCTGCGGCTTCGGCAACAGTGATCGCGCCATCGAGGATCGCCTGCGCTGCCATGGCAACCCACGGCGTATACCGTTGCTCCGGCGGATTCATGCCGCACTCTTCCGCGTACCGCCAGTCGTGGAGCGCCGTAGCGATGGAGAGCAGGTCACACACGCCTGCGGCGCGAAGATGGGGCGGCGCGTGCGCCAGAAACCCGTCATCGGCGTACACAACCTGCGCCGGACCGGTGTCGAGGTACGCCACACATCCGTTGCGGCGGACGCCGCTGACCCAGGTGAAGTGGGCATCAACCGAGAGGGCGGTCGGAATCAATGCCAGCGGGAGACTGCGGCGCCATGCGACGTACTTCGCCGCATCCGCCGCCAGACCGCCGCCGATGCCGTAGATAACGTCGATATCGGCAGGAACTGCCTGCGCCAGTTCCTCGAAGTGTGTCTCGCTGGCTTCGCGCGGCTCGGCGCTCCAGACGACCGGCAGATGCAACCCGGCATGCACGGCGGCGGCAAGCGCCGCTCCGCTCGCAATCCGGGCGATGCGCCGCTGATCGACGATCTCGTTCAGCGGCAGATCGATAATAACGGGGATGGGGTGAACGCGGTGAGACATCAGGATGTCAGGAAGCCTTTCAGTTTGTCGAACAGTTTTTCGCGATCTCTTGTTTCACATTCCCACACGATCAGCACATTCCAGCCCAGATATTCCAGTTTGTGCACATTTTCCCGGTCACGAATCATATTCCGATCCAGTTTTTTATTCCAGTATTCTGTATTGCTCGATGGTCGCGCAGCATGGGGACACCCTTCGTGCTGATGCCAGAAACACCCATGCACAAATATAACTTTCTTATGCTTCTTAAGGACAATATCAGGTTTTCCGGGTAAATCTTTGACATTCAATCGAAATCGATACCCCATTTTATGAATTAACGATCGCACAAGGCGTTCTGGCGACGTGTTCTCACCACGAACCTTTGCCATAATGCGGCTGCGTTCTTCAGGATTGAATACATCCGGCATAACTTAGCGCTTTATCTTCGTCCAATCTGAAGAGGCAACTTCTATTTCTTTACGAGTGCAAATTGTGCGCCTTTCTACATAATTTCCGTTCTGTCTCACTTCTATACTCACCTCCACCACATCATCAGGTTGACAGGAAAAATGTATCGTAAAGAACCTTAAGAAACGCAACTTCCTTAATCTTCCAAACGTTTGGACGAGGATTTGTGCGCACCTCTGGTACGGTTCTAGGGAAGAGATACAAACACGGTGGTGGAACATAAAAACCATTACCTATATCAGTTACTTTCGCACGATTTTGAGACAACTTCGGGCAGATGCGACCTTTTGTTCCACAGATCATATCCCATATAATCAATCCATCTACACGCTTTTCTTCTTTAACAATTTCTGCACTTAGCCGGGTATGTATGCCTGACCAGGCATTGTGACGCGGATCTGCTCCAGGATTCTGGCAGAGTGACCAGAGAATGAATTCGTCTGCATTCGCAGGTCTTTCGAAGATATTTGTGTTATTGCCATCAAGACATCCTTTGGCCTCAAAAACACAAATACGACCGTCGATGTGAACTTCATAATCGTGGCGCTCTCTGGTGCCCCTGAAATCCCATCTCTCTATTCTTTTGTTCTGCTTCAGGTATTCAAGAACGCTTTCGATGAATCTACGCTTCTGAGCCATGCTAGCTGCCTGTTGTCCGCGAAGACGCTCGATAGCGCCACGAAAAAGCCCCGAAGCCCAAAACTCCTCCTCGCTCAAACCATGATCGCCGATCATATACGCTTGATTCCTGAGCGCTTCCGCATACGCATCGATCAAACGTCTTGTCTCATCAGATAAGACACAAGGTATGATTTCTTTTGTCGGCATATCTGTCACTCTCTGCGATCTCAACACGTCCTGTTGCAAGCGGACGCAGAATATGCGTCTCCAGCCAGGAAACAACCGGCACCGCAACGGCGTCGCCCATCACATGATACCCATCATTATACCGTTCCGGCAGCCAGTAACTGTCGGGCAATCCCATAAGCCGCGCCGCTTCGCGCACGGAAAGCAGGCGGGAGCGAATGGTATCACCCTCGACGACCAGGATGGTCTGTCGGCTGGAACCGCCAGCAGGCGTGCGTAAACAACCGCTGACGCCATCAAACCGCACTTCAGCGCGCTGGCGCTTGGCCCCATCCTGTGTGCGCGTTCGCTTGTACACAGTGCCGATGTGCAGGCGACCGGTCGCCTGAGCGTGACGTACTTTGGCGATATTGACCGGGGACATCAGTGACAGGAGACGGAGCGTTTCTTCCTGACTATGCCAGGATACGCCGATCGGCTCTGGATCAATCACGTCCTGCAGGCGTGGCCGCACATCATCGGGAAAAGGGAGATTCCACCAGATCCACCCTTCGCGCATCGACGGCGACAGGCGACGGTACGCGCGAACGACCGGAACCGGATGCCAGATGGCGTGCGGCGTGCACGTTGTGAGATCATCCGGTATCGGCAGATGTTCCTTAACGGCAATGATGAAAAGCCTTGGTCGCGATTGGGGAACGAAATAAACCGCATCGACAACCATCGCGCCCAGGCGGTATCCTTCCGCAGTAATAACAGTTATCAACTCCTGGAAATCGTGACCGTTGTTCGAGGTAAGGAGACCAACAACATTCTCGATTGCGATGATCGGAACGCCTCGTTCTTCCCGATTGAGGGCAGTGATCAGATTCCAGAAGGGCCAGAACGTACCACTGCGTTCGGCGCGAAGCCCTTTGCCCTTCCCCGCAAGCGACAGATCCTGGCAGGGGAACGATGCCCATGCCAGTGCGGCACGACCAGGAAGCATCGCAGTCGTGATGTGGCGAATATCCTCGACAACCAGTTCCGGTGCGCCGGAAAAGTTGCGCCGGTAGACCTCCGCTTTCTTCTCATCGATGTCATTGGCAAACAGGCATGTCCACTGCGGGCCCAAACCAAAGCGTGCAAGACCGCCGCCGGCAAAGAACTCGTAGAAGGTCAGATTGGTCATGGTAGGACTCGGAAAAGAACACGGAAACGTGTAAACATTCTACCACACATGCCTGTTTTCTGTACAGCATCACGATAGCCCATGTGTATCACGTTCGAGAATAGTCGTCAAGGTTGCCGGTTGCAGCAGGGTGGCGCGACATCATCTATCGTCACAGGTAAGCAGAGGCATGAGCACGCTCGTGTTGCAGGATCACGCGCCTTCTTCATCTCTCATTTGGATGCTGACCGAATGGCTTTATCGTGCGGCTACTCTCTGGACGCGCGACGTTCGACGTTCACACCAACCATTTCCAGCAAACGCTGCCAACCCTGGCGCATGTGCGCTATGGAGAGAGATGCTTTGAGTTGCCACGTTCCGACAATTCCATAGGGCAGAAAGAGCACAATCAGCACATAGATCGCGCCGTTGACAAAACTGGCGCTCTCTCCCAGGTAGCGCCGCAGTCCGAAGTCGAGCAGGCGGAAGATCGCCGCGCCTGCCAGCGCGCCGTGGAGTGTGCCCACGCCGCCGATCAGGATCATCAGCAGGGCAGTGACGGTGAAACCCAACCCGGCGATGTCGGGACTGACAATCGGTTGATAGATGGTATGCAGTGCACCAGCTATTGCAGCGGTGAGAGACGAGAGGATCAGCGCCGCAAGTTTGAACAGGAACGTGTTATACCCCAGCATCTGCGCGCGCCCTTCGTTCTCGCGGATCGCTTTGCATACCCGCCCCAGGGGCGAATCCACGAATCGGCGGTAGATCAGGTAGAACACGACCAGTATCGTGAGCGTCACAAAGTACAGACGGAGACGTTCCGTAGCCGGGCTGATGAAATCAGGGATGATGACCCCCTGCAACCCCACGTCTGCACCGGTGTAATCGCCCAGTTCACGCGACATGACCACAATATGGAACACGCTCGACAGACCCAGTGTGACCAGCGCAAAGGTGATCCCCTTCACGCGCGGCAGCACAATGCCGAACAACAGCGCCTGCGCAAGAGCTGCCAGCATCAATATGCCAAAGGTTTGCCACAGGTTCAGCCCGAAACTCTTAAGCGCGATACCGGTCAGATAGGCGCCAACCGCAAAGAACATACTATGCCCAAACGACAACAGGCCTGTAAAACCGAAAATCAGGTCATAACTCAGGGCATACAGCGCCAGAATGAAAATCTCGATTGCCAATCCCTGAATAAACCTGGACATACCACTCTGGTTCGACCACACCTCGAAGGGTGACGCGCCCTCGAACAGCCCGATAACAAATGGCAGGAGAACCAACGCCAGCAGCGTCAGCAGTGCAATGCGATACCGTTGCACGAAGGAAGAACCGGACGTTGTCATCGCTTATTCCTTCCTGCCAAGCAGACCGTTGGGCAAAATGAGCAAAATGATCACCATGAGCAGAATAGTCGATGCGGGTACCAGCGGCGGCGAAGGTTTGAAAACAATTCCGGTCAACGGGATGGCAATGCCAATCTGACCGTACTTGATAATGAACTGCTGAAGCATCCCGACCAACAACGAACCGATTGCCGCGCCGGGGTAACTGGTCAATCCGCCGATAGCCAGCGCAATAAGCGCATTGAGCAGAAAACTTTCGCCCATCGTATTGGAAAGCCCGATTGACGGCGCCGCCAGCACACCCCCCAACGCGGCCAACCCCACGCCCAGCGCAAACACCATTGTGAACACCCGTCGCACATTGATCCCCAGCGCCTCGACCATCTCACGATCCTGCACGCCAGCGCGAATGATCATGCCAAGGCGAGTACGCCTGAGCAACAACCACACGGCAATCAAGACAATCAGCCCGACCAGGGGGATAAAAATCTCATTGTAGATGCGAATGCGCCCACCCTGGAACAGCATCGTCGAACAACTATTCTGCAGCGCCAGCCAGAGCGACTCTGCCGGACATCCCTCGCCACTTCCGGCGAACAGCGCCGGTTTGGGCATGGTGAACTCGGGACGTCCCCAGATCGCACGCACTATCTCAATCCCGATTGCGCTCAGCCCCAGAGTGAGCATCAACTGATAGATCGGGCGCACATACAGCGGTCGGATCAACGTCGACTCCATCAGCGCACCAAGCCCCATGCCGCTCAATACTGCCGCCAGCACTGCGATCAGGAACAACCAGTTGGTATCCAGTGCAAACAACCACGCTGTGAGCGGCTCATTGACGGTAAACACAACCAGCCCTCCCGCAATAAGACCGGCAAAGGGCACAACATGACGCCACGATACATGTGCTGCTGTATGGATGTCGCTCTGCCTTAGCAGCGTCAGTCCAAACGCTATCAGCATACTTGCCAGGATCAACCCGCCGAATGCTATCAGCGGAGAGCCATCACCGAAGGTGGCAGGCGCAGGGATCACACGCTGCCCCTGACTGGCGAGAAATGAAAACGTGACGGGACTTTCAGCATAATTCTCAAGACTCCAGGACGCAACCGGGTAGCCACGCATGACCCCAAAGCCGATCAGCACACCGGGCACGATCGCCACCCATGGCAACACCCGTCTCCACAAGCCCGACTGCGGCACGCGCTGCGCTAGCAGTCTCCATACGTCCCCCAGTGTAAATCCACTGATGATCAGCGCAAGTGGCGTCAGAATATCCACAAATGTATCGGGACGTACATACACTGTCCAGCCAATGTACGCGCCAACCATGAAAAGTGTGCCGTGCGCCAGATTGAGCACGTCGAGCAACCCAAAGATAAGCGAAAAACCGGACGCCACCAGGAATGTCAACGCTCCTACTGCCAGACCACGCAACAGGGTTATGACGAAATCCTGCCAGCTCATACCGCTCGCGGCAGCAACGAAGAGCACCAGCATAACTGCCAGGGTGATGATCAACACCAGGTTTTTGCGCATGATCGCCGGTATCTGTTCCATAAGCTGCCTCTTACGCTGCCCCTAAATAACGGTGAATCGCTGCTTTATCATTCACCAACTCCTGCATACGGCCACTCTGCACTGAGCGCCCTTCTTCGATGATGACATAATACTCCGCCAGTTGACTGGCGACCAGAAAGTTCTGTTCGACCAGGACAACAGTGCTGTCGGCAGCCAGATGGCGAATGGCGCCGATCAGTCCTTCGATGACGACCGGTGCTAACCCTTCGCTTGGTTCGTCGATCAACAGCAAACGGTTATCGGCGACCAGTGCACGCGCGATCGCCAGCATTTGCTGCTGCCCGCCCGACAAATTTGCACCACGCAGATTGATCAGGCGCTTGAGATCAGGGAAAAGGGAGAAGATCATCTCCTGTTTGCGCACATAATCACCTTTTTTGCGTTCGGCAATTTTCAAATTCTCCTCGACGGTCAGATCGCGAAAGATAGCACGATGCTCCGGCACAAAACCAATCCCTAGCGAAGCAATCTCGAAGGGGCGCATGCCGTTGATTCTGCGACCTTCAAAACGAATCTCGCCGATACGCGGTGGCGTCAATCCCATTATCGTCTTGAGCGTGGTGGTTTTGCCCGCCCCGTTACGCCCGAGTAACGCAGTGATTGATCCCACGGGAACGGTGAAGCTCACTCCCTGCAAAATATGGTATTGCCCGATAAAGGTATGAATGTCGTGAAGTTCCAGAATCTGCGTCATGAGTTCAGGTTACATGCTCAACTGATACAGTCCACCCAGATAGGCGGTTTGCACTTCTTCGTTCGCAGCGATTTCAGCAGGCGTTCCTTCGGCAAGCACGCGCCCCTGATGCATCACCGTAATGGTATCGGAAACGCTCATTACCACATTCATGTTATGTTCCACCAGCATGACGGTTTTCTCGCCGCTGCGCTGAATGTCCTGGATGAGTGCAATCAGTTCGGGCACCTGTTCGGCAGCCATTCCGGCGGTCGGTTCGTCAAGCAGCAGCACCTCCGGATCAGGCGCCAGAATCATACCCAGTTCCAGTTTGCGCTGATCGCCATGCGGCAGGGTGCGCGCCAGTGCGAATGCGCGTTCTTTCAGCCCCACCTTCTCGATCACCTCCCAGGCGCGCACTTCATACCTTTTGAAATGCGCTGCTGGACGCCAGAACTTGAAGTTGTCGCCGCCCGTCGCCTGCGCTGCCAGACGGATGTTCTCGAAAACGGTGAGGTTGGGAAAGATATTGGTAATCTGGAAAGAACGACCGATGCCCAGATGAATGGTTCGGTGGACTGGCTGACGGGTGATGTCGCGCCCCTTGAACAGAACCTGTCCGCTGGTCGGTTCCAGGTTGCCGCTCAACAGGTTGAACAGTGTGGTTTTCCCCGCGCCGTTGGGACCAATAATGGCATGCAGCGAACGTCTGCGAACTCTGATATTCACACGATCCACCGCTACCAGTGCGCCAAAGGCTTTGGTCAGGCTTCGAGTTTCGAGAACAATATCGGTATCCATAGCAGGAGTCCAGCGTATGATGCGTTTCACCAATCTCTGAAGGAATTGTACTGCAACCCGTAGCGCCCGCTGCAAGACCTCGCGCTGCTCAGATGTGCAGGGGCGGGATATGAAACCCGTCCCTGCGAGCGTTCCGCTCTCCTCCGGTTTACCTTCGCGGGTACTGTCGAACAGTCCGGTGCCTGTCCCAACCTGGTTTATTGACCGCTCAGGCTGCCATAGGGAAGGCCGCCACATCGTCCCTTGAGATTTTCGGGCAGTAGACAGGGCGGCTCCGGGCGAGTTGTGGCGACATACTCGTAGAACTTCGCGTCCGGATCGGTCAGGTTGGTCAGTTTGAGGATGTACATGTCCTGAATGGCCACATGGTCTTCGGGACGGATGTAAACCGTACCCTTCGGTCCTTCAAACGACATGCCTTCCATCGCTTTGATGAGCGCTTCGCTGCTGACATCGCCACCCGTCTTGCGCAAGGCTTCGACCAGCAAGATGGCGGCATTCATGCCGTCGGCGTCAAAAATGTCGGGGTTGACGCCATAGCGTGGTTTGGTATTGGCGACGAGGAAATCATTCGCTGGATTCTTCGGCACGGTGTAGTGGTAAACAATACCGCTGGTCGAGCCAACTGCCCCGCCGTAGAAGACCGGCATCAAGGCATTATCGATGAAAGCGGATGCCAGACTCATCTTGTCATTCACGCCGAGATCATTCGCAGCCTGGAAGAGCGGCACAAAGCCAGAACCAGCCCAGGTGACAATGTATGCCTCCGCGCCTGAGTTCAGAATCCGCTCCATATACGGCGTAAAGTCGGTGGTATCCGCCGGTGCAAAAATATCGTCGGCAACGAACTCACCGCCGAGTTTGCCGCACGCATCGCGGAAAGCTGCCGCTGATCCACGACCAAAGGCGTAATCCGGCGCAATCTGCACGAATTTCTTGTACTTCTGAGTGAGGTACGTGCAGACGTTCATTGCATCCTGATAGTTGTTGCGACTCACGCGGAAGGTATAGATATTGAAATCCTTGCCGGTAATGTCATTGGCGGCAGCTGGAGCAACAATGAGCGGGATCTTGTTCTCGAAGGCGATCCCCTGAAGCGTTGCCGTCGCACCTGACGAAACGGTGCCGACCAGGATATTGACCTTGTTTACATCGATCAGTTCACGCGCGATAGTGGCAGTATTCTGCGGATTGCTGGCATCGTCGCGCACAAAGACCTGAATCTCGCAGTCATCCACCTTGAAGGTATTCTCTTTAGTGGTATTGAAATCGAACTTCTCGCCTGCTGCACCTGGTGCGCCGGCCATATACTCCATGCCGAGCATGAACGAACGCAGAATATGCGCGCCATAGATGGCGAGAGTCCCAGAGGCATCTGTAATCAATCCCACCTTCACCGGTTCAGTGCACGTCAGACGTGCCGCCGCCGTTGCTTCGGTTGGCGCTGGAGTTGGCGCAGGCGGTTGCGTTGGCGCAGGTAGTTGCGTCGGCGCAGGTAGTTGCGTTGGCGCAGGCGGTTGCGTCGGCGGCGTAGCCGCTGGAGCGCCGCAGGCTGCGAGGATCATCGCTACCAGCAGCGTGAGAACCGTAAGCAGACGAACATGGTTCATACTGGCCTCCTTCGGAAACATCTTCCTCCTATCAAGGAAAGCGGAACACAGAACCTGACCTTGTGCATTCCGCAGTTCCTTCGAGAATCGCTCATCCCGGCGCTAAGGGAAGAGTGGCACGGTTACAACTCGATCCACGCCTGTTCCCGGAATCGGGTAACCGACCGTTCGCTCCAGCAGGAGCGTTGGTCTTGCCGGAGCGGCCACCATCGTGCCAGTGCGCAAACGACCGGGACATCATCGCGGGTTGCAGCGAATTGTCATCCCAGTCACTACCGCCGCGCGTTTTCGAGGAACAGGAACGACAGGCAGCGCCCGCATGCACGCAGAATAGAATAGACTCGACGCATACCCGGTGTACACAGGCACCAGGCATCCGGCGAAGGATCTGCCAACATGCATATGTTCAAAGATGAGAGATTCAGACGCTGGATTACCCGGTGAGCAGAAACCGCACCATAGCGATATCGCATTATAGCGAGGCGAATCGAGGAGAGCGTAGTGCACCGTAGTTACAGAACAGTTACAGGAGCGGGAGACGGAAGACCTGGAGTCCACTTTTGATCACAAGCGCAGGCTTGCCTGCGCAACGCCTTCCAGCGTCACACTCTTGCCAGTCTCCAGGACAGTATCCTGGTTCGCATCGAGGAACCGGTGAGCCAGCCACCTCACGCACGTGTGAAAGCTGGCACCGGCCCAGTGATTGCCAGCTCACCTGCCATTGTCACACGCTGCCGGGCGATGGCGCACCGGAAGGAGAAATGATCCTGCCTAGCTTTCGGGACTGTTGTGCCGCGTACTGTGAATGTCGCGGGCGAGATAGTAGGTCATACTATGGAGAATTGCGACCGGATCGATGTAGCGCACCCAGACCCCCTCCGGCACTTGGAGCACCGTTGGCGCATAACTCAGGATGGCGCGTACCCCCGCCATAACCAGGCGATCAGTCACTTCCTGAGCGCTACGTGCCGGAACCGCGATAATCGCCAGGCGAATACCCTGCTCCCTGATAATGCGATCAGCTTCCTCGATACTCTGAACCGTCATGCCATCGATGACCTTGCCAATCTTCGAGGGGTTGCTATCGAACAGCCCGGCGATGCGAATGCCTTGCTGACGAAACCCTTCATATCGGGCAATTGCCTCGCCAAGATGACCAATACCTATCACTGCTACGGGCCACTCGCGTGTCAGACCAAGAATGTCTTCGATCTGCTGGAGAAGCTTCCGAACGTTGTAACCAATGCCCTGCTTGCCGAATTCGCCGAAGTACGAGAGATCTTTGCGGATCTGCGCGGCAGTGACATTAATTCGGTCCCCAAGCTCCTGCGAGGAAACGGACTCAACTCCTTCCTGAAGCAGATAGCGAAGACTGCGGGCGTATAACGGCAATCGCCGGATTACAACGTCAGGGGGTTCTTCCATCCGATCCACATAGACCTCCACAGTTGAGCCAGTTACTCCAGCACACGCGTACTGGTATGAGATGTTACGATACGGGACATAGATTATTGTTATAGAAAGTATGTGAAGTGTAGCACTAAGTTTGTGAGATTGTCAAGATACCTGGATCAGGTTCCACACCGAAGGCATCCCCTGCGCACTCAAGCCGCCGCGTAGCGACGCTGTCAGGGTTGCCAGGAGCGTTGCATCGCAGGCGCAAGAGCGCCGTTCGATACGTAGGTGTGGCGCAACAATGCGCAGCGTTTCTGATGATGACCTTCTTTCGTCTGCCGCACGCTGCGGTTCGCCACTGTGCGTGATGACGCTCGCATGTCGCCATCGATGGAACTCCGGAAGACGGTGCTGCACCAGAAGAGTGTACACGGGTGCAGCAGGATGCCGCGCCAGGCGTGTGATAAGGTCGTCATACGCTGCAAACGTTGATGCATCCGGTTCAACGAGCACGATTAACAACGGTCGAACGACGCCATCCGACTCAGCGATACGTCGCATTGCACGACCAAGGGCGATCAGCGACTCTGTCGCAGAACCGGGCATCGGAACGAGGTGTGGCGCGCCTTTGTAATATGCGCTGATCTGCCCCTGGTCGATGATTGTCACTGCCAGCGCTGCTGGCGCCTCGGCGTATAACAGGCTCACCAGCGCGGAACTGGCTGTATCAATGGCTTTGCCGCCGTAGAATCCGATGTGTCGCCAGGTGCGCAATGGCAAGAACGAGATTGCTGGCGCACCGCGGTGAATCGTCGGGAGACGCGAGACGGGTTCGTGCCGCCCAACCGGCAGGAGAAGTCGCCCGATCTGCGTCGTCGGAAGGTTGCCGGGTATCACGCACGTCAGCACTGCCTGGGCATGGGATGTCTGCCGCCACTGCGCCTGCGCTCCCGGCAACGCGGTCTTCACCCTTTCGGGCAACGCCGTAAGCAATTCGGTTTCACCAGGATGAGCGTCGATCATCAGATGCACCCGTGCACGTCGGTGATCGATGGACGCTTCGCCGAATGTGACCACGCTGCGGGTCACTCCCTGTCGCTCACTGATGTCGAGAATCGTTGCAATAACCATTGCCGCTTTCTCCGTCATCACATCAATCGAGAGCGGCGCGTCTAAGTCGCCGGTGTCAACTGTTTCTTCAACTCCCTGGATTGGCGCTGCCGGGTTCTGCCGAACGTCAGTCTCATGCCGGGCATCCTTCAGTTGACTGTCGCCCGGATAATCCGCTAGCGCGTGAGTCGTTGTGGCAATCCGATCCTGAGCATCAGGGGCGATGTCCGGGACAATCCTTCCCGCTATGCCCGGTGCGTCTGCGGTATCAGCGCCCGGTTTCCCGGCATGGTCATCAGTTGGCGGCGAGCATGTTGGCGGGACGTGATACCCTGCTTCGATATGTGACGTCCACTGTTCGCACGGCATGAGTGGATGCTGATCGCCGTGCACATCGAGTTGACCGGGGACGCACCTCGCATGCGTAAAGGCGGCAGACGCTGCGTGCTGCGCTGCGATCCAGGCGCTCTGAAGCGCAGCGCCGCCATGCACGACGACGGATAACACCGCCCGCTGTGCGTTCCGTCCAAACACGCACATATCTGCACGCCACCGATCGACAGGCACGCCTGGTCCGGTTGTGCGCCAGCGTGGCAGTGCCACTTTGCCGATTCGCTGCCTTGCAATGGCAACGACCAGAACGAGTGCTCCTATTCCGCCCACAATAGTCATACTGGCAGTCGCGCGCTGCGCATCGATACTGATGTCCGGTAATGGTGGAATACTGTCATCACTAGCGTGCGTTGCTTCCTGAAGAGCGCTCCTAGGACGGTCCAGCCTGTTCGTTCCTGGAGAGGGCGGCGTTTTGTGCGCCCGTTCCTGCCCAGGGTCGGCATGTCGCGGCGGAGCAATCGAAGGCGCATAGGCTGCCGCCAGCGCGACCCCGGCGGCAACTAGCAGCACTAGGCTGATCAGCAGCGTTTCAATCCGTGGTGCATGCATCCTGCTCTCCTTCCACGATCGTTATCAACCAGGCGCTATCGCTGCTCCGCAGCAGCAATTCATTACCGTACCACTCACCGGTCAGATCGGGGTGCGCCGGTATCTCTGCGAGAACCGCTTCACCGATGATCAGGTTGCCTTCCAGCCGCCCGATGATGACCCGCCTTTCCTGAACCGTAACCAGGCGTAGCATCCCATCTGCACATCGCGTAATTGCCCGCGCATCGAGAGCAACGTGACGCTCTGGCAGCAGGGCGTCCAGGCTTGCACTCCACATATGCACTTTTCCTTCTTCGTCGGGTGCGATCCAGATAATGCCATTGTCACCCCAGGCATAGGGCGGTAACCCGTCTGCGGCAGGCTCGGCAATGACAGTCGCGACCGGTGTCGGACGCAGGCGCGCCAGAGTCAGCGCCCGTTGTTCGCCTTCGCTGCTGGCGATCAGCACGGCGCTTCCTGCTGGATGCCAGGCAAGCCCAGTGATTCTGCCAGGAATGGCAACCACCGGAGTCGGTGGTGATTCGGGGGTCATGTACCGGATCTGTTCGCCTGCTACGGTGCGTTCCGCTAGCAGCAGCGCCTGACCATCCGGCGCAAATCGCAGCAGCGATATGTTGCCGACGCCTGTGGCAATTACGCGATCCCAGCCGCGCACCACGACCTGACTCTCCTGCTGGCTGCCGGGTCGGGAGGGTTCGTACACTGCCTCGTAGCCAACGTCGCCAACAGTTAACACATCGGCACGCCCGCGATAGGCATCGATGGTCATCAATCGTTCAACCCCGCGTGAACCGATAGCAATCGTCTGCGTCGCCAGATCGCGATGGTCGGCGTCATTTTCCCTGGTTTCGGTGGGGAGCACTGCCACGCTCTGTACCCGCCACGAATCGCCAGCGCGCCAGATCGCGGCGACAGGCATACCGGGCGCGGCAGACGGCATCCGACGCACACGCGGCGCTGGAAGTCCGGGGGGAAGTGAAAGGGTCGCGGTTTCTCCCGACCGAAGCGTGAGACGCGTCCAGGATCGACGCCCATCCGGCAGGGTTGCCACAACAGTGTGCGTGCCTGCATAAATGTCGCCTGTCCAGGGTCGCCCATCGACATCGATGGATGCGCCTGGGACGGTCTGAATGATGAGTTCGGCACGTCCACGCCAGATAGGTGGAATAAATCCGCTTGTGACGCCGATCAGTGCGCTGGCAACTAGCGCGACGACGGCTATGTTCCAGTGCCAGCGATAGACGATCCGCGCCAGAAGCGCGTCGAGGTTGATTCGATACCCTGCAATAATCATCGGTCGCCCCCTGTTCCCGTGACGATGCGATGGATCGTTTCGGGCCACTTTGGAATGAAGAGCGGTGTGCGTTCACCGTCCGCCAGAAGCAACGCCGTTGCGCCAATTCCCCGCTCGATCCGACAGGTCGCCAGATACGCTGCCTCCTCTTCATTCAGGTGCAGAATGGCAGTCGCCCGGTTAACTGCGTCCGAATCGCGGTTCAATCCGAGGATGAGTTTGGTGCGCGCATTCTCCAGCAACACGCGCGTTTGATCACTTTCGTCCAGATCGTCGAGGCTCTGGGTGATAACAGTCGCTTTGAACTGCAAACTCCGCCCGATGCGAAAGATCATTTGCAGGGTGCGCGCACCGACTTCCGAGTGAAGCAGGGCGTGCGCTTCGTCGAGCACTAGATGGCTACGACGACCGGTGGGACGGTTGATCGCAGTGGTCACAAAAAAATCCATGACGATCACGGGCAACAGACGCGCAAGCGTTTCGTCGTTGCTCTGGAGCAGTGTCCAAAGATCGAGCGCCAGCAGCGGGTTGTCGGTCGGCACGTTTGATGGATGGTTGAACAAATCGCCAATCGTGCCGCGTGTGAAAAGCGTCAATGCGCGCGCCAGCTCGGGGGCGGTTGCCGCCAGGTGCTGCTGCACATCGCTGAAGGTGGGCATCGGTTGGGTGAAGGTGCGTGGATCGCTGCTGATCCCGCGTGCTGCATAGGCGGCAGCAATGGCATCCTGGATCGCTGCTGCGCCAACTGCGTCGATCGCCGCGCCCTGTGCTTTCAGTTCACGCGTTATCAGCGCTTTGACAACGCTGATCCGCTGTCCAAGCAGGTCCTCCTCCAGCGCAGCGACAGCGCGGGCGCGCTCCGGCGCGAGCGGCGGCAGTTCCAGGGGGTTGATATGGTACCCGGCACGACCGGAGAGCGAAATGTACGCCCCGCCAAGCGCCGTCGTCAGCGAGCGGTATTCCTGTCGCTTCGGGTCGAGAATGAGCAGGGCATCTTCGCCAAGCGCCAGTTCCTGCGCCAGCAATCCGCCCATGGTGTAGGTTTTGCCGCTCCCCGACTCGGCGACTATCAGCATATGCGGATTGGTCGCCTGCCAGCGGTCATACACGATCGGCGCGCCGCTGCGGGGATGTTCTCCCCACACGATGGGCAACCCGCCGCGACGTGTCAACCCCGGCGCAGCGGTTGGCAACCCCATCGCAGCGGCGCGCCCGCTAGTGTCATGCAGCAGTCCGGGTTGATCGTATCCGAGCGGCAAAGCGCCCAGATACCCTTCCCATTGTTGAAATTGCACAACACCCAGCAGGATGCCCTGCTGAGCCGCAGCCAGACGCACACGATCCACGCGCGCTGCCAGTTCTTCGGGTGTCGCGGCAGCAATTGTGATCGTCACCGCTACCTGGAACAGGCGATCCGTTCCTGCGGTCAGATCATGGCGCAGCGCCGCCGTCGCTTCGACCCCCTGTTGCGCTTCCATGTCGAAGTGCGTACCCGCCTGCGCATCACCTGCCAGCGTGCCCAGCGCCGCGTCTTCACTGCGCGCCAGCACCCGACGCGCCAGTGCGTCGGGTACAGGAACCAGGCGTTGGTGGACGGTCGTGCCAGGGGCGTCGAGACCCAACGCCGGATCATCGAGCCACGCCAGCGAGAGTGTCGGCGGAAATGCGCGTACCTCCAGTGTGGTCATGAACGAATCGCCAATCTGCACCATATGGCTCCAGCGCCGGTCAATGCCGTCCGGCGCCAGCAACGTGGTGAGCGTGGTCGCGCCGGAGATCAGCGCAGCATTTGGACTGCGACGATGACGCGCCGGCTCGATGATCGGTTTGGATAGCGCTTCGCGTAGTGACATACAACCTCACTTTCAGCACTCAACGGTCTCGCACCACGGAGCGGATTCGTTCGAGCAATACGCCCTGCAACGGGTAGCGCGCCGCCCGCACCGGATCAACCAGGCGAAACCAGAGTCGTGCAATCTCCTCAGGTTCGAGCAGGCGTGGTTGGGGCGAACCACCAAGCGCCATCAGCGCATCCGCCAGTCGCCGCGCACGTTCGACCGCCTCTGTAAGCAATGCAGCAGCGCGTGACGTCGATCCGGCGACTTTGTTTGCGCTCCAGAGCGCTCCAATCGTCCGGGGTCTGACGCCCGCCGGTCCATCGCTACATGCGATAGCCCAGATTGTTTGTCGATGACGACTGGCGGTTGCACCGGCGCATTCCTCCAGGTATGCCGCCATATCGTCCAGGACAGCAGTCAGCGTCGGATGCCCTGCCTGATTACTGCGGCAGTAGAGTTCGGTCATCTCCTGATCCAGGTCGGGAGGTCCGTCGATGATGTAGATATCGACAGGCGCATCCTGCGCAAGCAGGGTGCGGTGGTACGTCTCCGCCAGGCGCGCTTTGCTCTCACGCGAACGTAAATCCCAGGCGGGGGCGCCGCCAGTAACGAGTCCGACAGCGCATCCGTCGGAACGCAGGATTGCGCCACGCACGATACGCTGCGGAATCGCACGGTGCAGTTCAGTCGTGCTCATCAGAAGCCTCCTGATAGTGCCAGTGCGGACGACGCTGCTTAAGCACGGGTGATAATGCTTCTTCGGGCGGTAGCACTATGTGCGGCTGGATCAGGCGGAGACGTTTCGGACGTTTGAGATGTCGCCATGCGATGCCAGCCGCTTCACGCGATGAACGTCCCCAAAAACGCCCTTCCAGCAGCGCCAGTCCCAGAAAGATCAGGCAACCGCTCGCCCAGATCGTGCGCTCGATATCGGCGCCGAGCGTTATGGCGATCCCTCCGGCCGTCAGTATGCCGATGCTCATCAGAAACGCGCGTGCAGGCAGGCGCATGCCGGCAATCTGCACCGACGCATGCAGCCGCAAACGTCGCGGCGGCGCTACAGTCAGGTAATCGCTCATACGCACACTCCTTTCCAGTCTATCCGGTCAATCCCATGGCCCACGCCACAATGCTCGACGATTGGTTGGCAACCACAAGAAGAATGACGAAGACCGCCAGATCGATTCCGGCGCTGCGCAAGTCGCGCGGGGACGAAAAGATATGTTTTGCCATATCGATCAGCAGGAAGAAACCGCCAGCAACGGCAATGATGTTCTTCAGCCAGTCGAAGAGCGCCTTGAACAGTCCATCGAATTTTGGCGGATTGGCAACGATCTGCCAGAGATCTGCCGGGAGATGGGGTCCAAGTGCGCCGATTGTGGTGATGATGGGTTCCATTGTGCCAGCTCCTTTCAGATGATGAGAAAACATTCACGACGGCACAGGATGCCGGGTGGAAAGTCACCTTGATGTCGATCTGCCTGCCTTGCCGCCGCCATACTGTCCGCCATCAGCATCAGGTGACCAGTACTGCCCGACTGACGGTTCGCCAGGACGTGGCTCACGGTAGAGCGAACCGGGGTAGTTCGGTGGCGGCAGCTGATAGGGCGCTCCTTCGGGTAAGCCCGCCGGGTTGTCTGGTGGCGCCAGCGGAAGAAATGCCAGCGGATCGACCATATCTGTCCAGCAGTTTGTTTCCGGCGGCGGCTGGAGATCCCGCAGCCATTCGGGCGTGCAGATATTGATCATCGGGAAGCTGCCCGTGTAATCGCGCTGTCGCATCCCCAGGTGCAGGTGCGGTCCGGTAGTACGCCCCGTCAGCCCAACAAACCCCACCGGCGACTCCAGTTGATACAACCGATCGCCAAGACGCACTGGCGGACCACATCCTGGTAGTGTTTCGACGGGACGCGCAAACGAAGGAATACCTGCCACGCAACGTTCGCGCATATCACCTTCCGGGTAGGTATCGCTGCCCGGCGGCAGCGCCTGGCAACCGACACTGCTCCAGTTGATCTGCGGAAATGCGGCTTGCAGACGCTGTATATTCCAGACTTCCAGCATGGCGCTCGCCCAACTGATCCCATTCGGGCGGTATTCGTAGTGCCACCACTCTTGGGAATCAGCGCGATCCGGGATACGGTTCCAGCCATGGCGCTCGAAGATCGCGGTCACATCGGTCAGGTTGAGATACAACCGCCACATGCGCCCTTCACGCACCCGCCTCCAGGGGAAGCCAGTGTCCACATCGATAGCTCGACCAGTCATATGCCACGACATCAGCGCAACCCCTGGCTTGTTCGAGCGAAACTCCGGCTGGCGCAGCGCATCGGCAAGCCGCGCGAGTGGATCGTGTCCGGTTGTGGCGATAATCTCGGCGCGCACTGCGGCAAAACTGCGCGCTGCATCTTCGGCGAGCATCATGTTTGTTGTTGTGCCAGCAGCATTCACAACACCGGGCAAGGGAACGAGCGCCTGCACCCGACACACTAGCGGCGAGTCTCCCGGTCCCCATCCGGGTCCTAGCGGAGGTCCGGCTACCAGTGTCACTTCCGGGAGAATAATCTCCGGTGGAAGGGGGAGCGCTGGGGGAACCGTTGGCATTACCGGCGCTGGGTAGGGTGCCGGTGTAGTGGTTGGCAGCTGAGTTGGCGGAGGCCAGGGTCCGGGTGTGACCGCGTATGGCTCAATGAGCAGATTCAGCATCGTTGTCCGTTGTTGCACTGGTGATGCAGCCACGCTGCGAAGGGTCTGAATACTGTTCATTGCTGCACCCGGCAACGCTTCCACCACGAACTCAGTGAAGAGAACATACGGACCACCCCCTTCGCATCGGACGGTGTGCGCTGTGGGAGTGCATCGCACGTCGCCGGAAACGTTGGTGATACCCAACACTATCAGGTTCGCGCCGACATCGACATCCACTGTCAGGGGCCAGTCGCTGCTTGTGGCAGACAGCGCGACCCGGCGACGTCCGCCCACCGGCAGACGAGGGGCGCCGACTGTGCTCATGCTGAGCGTGAGAAAGGAAGAGGTTTGTCGGGGTGGCGTCGCGGTAGGTGAAGGTACGTCAGGCAGGTGAAAGAACAGACCAGTCTGCATCTCACGTTCCAGGCTTCCCATGCCAGACGTGACCCGGTGACGATCATCATGCCGCGACGCAACCGGAATGTCCGCCAGTCGCCACACGCAGTACACGCCAGCGCCGTATGGTCGGCAGGGATCGCTGGTTCGCTGGTTGCCCTGGTGCGCTGCCAGGTCGTTCATGTCTGGCGCGCGTCCGCCTGCGATTGGGGTCTGCACCCCCGGCGTCGGGGTTGCGGTCGGCGGGGGTGGCGGCGGCACGAGATGCGCGCGGAAACGTAGCGCGACATCCCCAGCGCGGCGTTGACCACGCACACCGCTCAGCGGCGTTTGCCAGCGCAACGTGGCCCGTCCCTGCCTGTCCGCCGGGGGATCGTCGGCAGTCCAGCCGCGCCAGCCATTGCCGCGTTTCCCCCAGATCACACCTGTCTGGCAGGATGCCGGGCGGTCGTAGAGAAAGGTGATCGTCCCGCCGTCGCGTGTCGGCACGAAGACCGGCTTATCTCCCTGACACCAGATCGCAATCGACCCTTCGTCCACATCGGGAACCAGTTCGCCGCTGCCGATCGGCTGGTAGTCGGCATACTCGTCGTAGCGCCCATACTCATCGACGATCCGCCCCTGGAGTTGCACATACAAGCGGTATGGTTCCAGATGAGCGTAGATCGTCTGATATGCGCCGCGACTGCTTTCAACGATGACAATCTGACCGCCGCCTTCCTTCGCCGGACGACGTGGCGCGTTCGGGTCCCACCCGACATAGGTGACCATCCCATCGAACATCGCAGGGAGGATGCAGCGGTATCCAAACGGGCATGCGCCGGTCGGATTGATGATGTCAATGCCATCGTGGAACTCCGGTTGACCGGTGATCGGATGACGACGCCAGCCGAAGCGACTGGAGATAGCCCAACCGCCTGCGCGGTAGGTTCCGTCGGGCAGCACGTCCGGCGGCACGGGCCAGGGCAGCGCGGTGTGCTGAAAGACGGCGCCGAGCGCGCCCACAATGATCAGGATCAGCCCGCCGATCAGGATGATCGTCAGCGCAACCAGCATTGCAACGACTACGACCTTTCCGCCAGCGGCTGCGCCGGTTTTCATCAGCGCCGACCCGACTGCCCGCAGCGCGCGTTGCCCGGCAACGCGACCCGCGCTGATCGCTGCATCACGCACCGGTGATGGCGCCCGGCGATTGTCCGCATCGTCATTCATGGGTTGCGCTCCTTTTCGTCAGAAGCAAGCACTGACGGCATGACCGGGGAGCGTGACAGAGACCGCAGACTCCTTGCAGGAACGCGACGTTCTGTCACGACGGCGGGACGACGTAGCGGCGACGATAGTTTTTCCATGCTCCAGGGTTCGCGTGTGCGGGGTGGTGTGGCAAGACCTTCGGCTGCCAGTCGTTGTCGCATCAGTGCGGCCGCGTGTGCGCGGGTCGCTGCGGCGACAGTCATTCCTTTCGCGGGGGTCAACGCAGCCACCCGCGCCTGCCGCTCCTGGATGCGCGCCATGATCACTGCGCGCTGATCGGGCGGAGCAGCGAGGAGGTCGCGCTCATCGCGTTGCAGCGCCGCCATTGTCTCTTCACGCTCGATACGATGCTCAGCCTGCGCTTCGAGCAGCGCGGCGCGGGCAATGTCGCGGCGGCGACGCTGCTGATCGGCGCTCCACGGCGACGGGCGCGGGCGAAGGCGACCATCTGCGAATGCTTCTTGAAGCCCGGCTCTTCGTTCAAGCTCGGCAGCGCTCCGCGTTTTCGCCAGACGCTCATCGCCGGGTGTTCTAAACCCGATGCCGCGCCGGATTTCATCAGCCTGAACCCGCATACCATGCGCGTGAATCGCTGCCATCTTTCGCCGCGCTTCGTCAGGTCGCTCCCCGGCAATTGCCCGGACTCTTAGGCGGTCGTACTCACGTCGGGTGCGACTGTCGGCGACGGGCATGCGGAAGGGAACCCGACCATCGAGGGGGCGGGGTGCAGCGGCTGAGCGCCCGTTCCCATCAGGCTTCAAAACTTCGCGCGCTGTTCGCTCGAACGCGCCATCGACCCCGCGTCGCGCTAGGAAGTTGCCGCTGGCGGAAGCAACCCTCTCTGCCGCTCCGGTTGCTCCTGTGACAACAGCGTTCCTGCTGTGCCGCCACATGAACCCTTGAATCCGCGACACCAGCGGCGTGCCATGCGTGACCGACTGCGCCATGCCGGTCAACCGTTCAGAGCCGAGCACCGTCACCAGCAACGTTAGCAAACCAAGCACATAACCGGTGAACACCTGGTCTGATCCGCCGCGCAGCGGTGTTATCATTCCCACGGCGACGATCATCGTCGCTGCCAGCGCAATCTGCTCGATCAGCAGATCGAAGAGACGACCAAGCCATCCATAGAACCGTGGCGCCGTCGAGCGGTCCATCAGCAACGCGCCTGCCAGCGGCGCGAGTCCGACCAGCACCATGATGCGGACAACCCGAAAGGCGTTTTTGATGATCAACCATGCCATCGCCACCCAGAAGAGGGCATAGATCAGCGCCGCACCTGCGTTCAACTCGTGCCCGATCGGCGTTGGCATTTCGAAGGAGGCTCTCGTCAGCAACTCGTCGCTGATAGCATTGAAGAGATCGATCACCAGTTGAAGCGTCGCCTGGGTCGAGTTGATGAACAATGAAACACCCAGGAACGTCAGCACCAACCCCTTCCCTTCGGTGACGAAGCTCTGCTGCCCTTCTGCCAGCAATCGGCTCATCCGCACTACAAAAAGGAGCGTGACCAGCAACTGCGCAACGGCGCGCATCACGCTCCAGATCGCCTGCATGCCTGGATGATTGTAGGTGAGCGAGGAAGGCGTGCAGAAGACGAAGTTGGTTGCAGCGTTGTCGCGACAACTCGATGGAATGATCGTCCATGATTGAACATTCTCACCCGCCTTGATCAGAGCGGCTGCTACACGCTGGATCGTCTCGCCAAAGGTAAGAATCACCCCGGCAAAGACGCCCATGCCAGCGTCGAGCACCCACATGCCCGGATTGAGTGAGCGCGAAAACCAGGACGAAGGCTCGGACGAAGAAACCATGTCGTACCGATTCCGTGGCTGCACTGCGGTTGGCGGCGCCAGCGGGTGCACATCCTGCCAAAGTGACGCATCGGCGCTGATCTGGGCGGTCGATCCTTCCGGCAGCGGCGGATCGCCGCGGGTGCCGGGCGCATCGGCATAAGCCGGGAGAGGGAGACACAGCGCGAGCGCCAGGAACACCATCCACACGCACAGGCCGTATCGCCAAACCTGCCGTGGAGTGCGCGCCAGACGTGCGCGGTCAGAAAGATGGCGCGTCTGAGCGTGGAGTGTGCCTGATGTCGAGCTATGAGGAACAGATTGCGCCGTGGTATCTGCACTATTGTTCTGCGATGTCATTGGCAGCGCTCCCCTACATATGATGTCCGGGTTACGGTCATCTACGCGGGTCATGCGCCTGCCCGCAGGTGCAGATCAGTTCCCCGGTCTCCTGAACTTTTTACCGGATAAGCATTGTTGTTGCTATATCAACAATCCGCCACCCATCGTCGTCCTGACGCAGCACATACCGGTTGCGTGTCAGGATGCCGCGTCTGCTGCTGACGATACGTTCGCCAATAGTGATGATCACGTCCCACTGCTCCTGAGTATCGACCCACGCGCCTTCAGGTGTGGTGTCGCTCGCCAGAACCCCCCAGCGCACCAGCGTCGCCTGGTGGCGTTCACCGGTCTCCGCGCGCCGTGCATACTCCTGAATCACTGCCTGCCACGCAGGTCCATCGGGCGTCAGGTAAGGACTAAGCACGTCCGCCCTGCCCTGCATCGCTGCCAGCACACTCGCCTGGTTGTACGCCGCCAGAAAGCGAACCATATCATCTGGCACAGGCGGGAGCGGGTGCACCGGAGATAATTGCGTATAAGCGCTCTGAATTATGGATAATGAGTCTCGATATTCCGTATCCCGGATCACATCCCCGAACCGGATGAGAGACCAGATGGCGATCACAATGCCACACACACTGGCAACACCCATAAGCGCGCGAGGGTAGCGCATCATCCCTGTCAGTAACTGGTCGAGCGGCTGCCAGGCGAGGATGATGGATACCAGGCGGTCACTCAGCGGCGGACTGACGGTATCGTTCCAGCGTCGAGCGGCACGCTGCGGCGGTGAATAACGATGTCGAGAACGCGGGCGGCGAAAGGGTTTCATTGCTGGTCTCTTTTCAGAAACGTTCCATAACACCGCTGCCCATCACAATCACAAAAATGATCTGCACCAGCACACTGACGACCGCAAGCGCCGCAAGCGCGAGCAGGTACAGTTTGCGTCGCTCAATCGTGCGGCGAAACTCATCGTGGAGCACCTGATTGAGCGTCGTCTCCTGCGCCAGCAATGCCGCCTGCGGATCGGACCCCTCCGCTTCAGCCTGCGCCAGCGCCTCGGTGACATCGATCAACTCCTGGCACCCACGGTCGCGCGCAATGCGTCGCAACGCATCGAACGGCAAGATGCCACGATCGTGCACCAGATTCAGGGCATCGGCAACCACACGCTGCATCGAGGCATAACGGTCATCCGGTCGCATCAGGTAGCGTTCGAGCAGAACCGGCGGTGCATCGTACCCGGCAAGTGCCACGCGCACATACGCAACAAAGGAAGGGGTCAACTGTCGCAATCGTTTCTGCTCCCGTTGTCTGTTTGTCACCGGCTTGCGCGGAATGACAATCCCAACATAGAGGTAGATGCCGAGCGCGGCGGTTGCGAGCAGCAAACGCGGCATGCCATCAACTCCAGCAGAAGCGATGAGAAGCACAGGAACCGCTGCCAGCGGCAGCGCCGCAAGGTGCCCCAGCACGAACCGACCGGTCATTCCCCAGCGCGACGGAAGGGTGCGCAATCCACTCGCCAGTGCGCGGGCATGATCGATCTGCATCATCCCGATAGCAGCGATCAGAACCCCCGCAATGCCGATAAACACTGTCCAGACCCCTGGTAGGATGAAGATGTCGCTCATTGGTTACCTCGTTCTGTTTGCTTCAGTACGTCACGTCTTCGGCGTGTCCGAGCAGATAACCGCCGATCAGCGGCATACAGACGACCAGTGCCAGCACTGTGCCTACGATCAAGCCCAGTTCGCTGCGGTATGCTGTCAGAAACCGTTCGTTCTGGACGACGAACAGGTAGAGGGTGATGCCGACATTGATCAGGAACAGGGCGATGCCGGTGTTACGCATTTGGGAGAGTTCCGTTGTCAGCATACTGGCGCGGCGATCAGACGCCTGCATCGCCTCGTATGCAGCACGAATCCGCTGCACCAGCGCAGCGTGCGGTTGCTCAATGGCGATTTCCAGATGGCCGAGAAACGTGGCATGGCGACGCGATGGTGTCTGAGCGCGCAACGCAGCGCACACGGTCGCTGCTGTGGCAAGGAATCCGTTGGCGATCGGTTGCCCCAATCGCTCCAGAAACCATGACCACTCAGCTTTGAGCGGCGACGCGGGCATATCGGCGATGACCTTCTCGATCGCAGGTTGCAGACCACTGCCGGCGCGCACCTGCACTTCCAACCGTCCGACGAATGCTGGCAGCGCCGCGTCAATACGGGCGACATAGCGTTGTTCTTCAAGCCAGAGCAATGCCCAGACGATCATTGCAGTCGCCGGTCCTGCCAGCACAACGGCGACGAGCAACGGTCCCACCTGGCTCAGGATTACCAGGATGACCAGTGCTGCAATCACACAAACGGCAAGCAGACGCGACGCGGCAATAACCGGCGGGCGCCAGCGCAGCGCCGGATCGACGATATCTTCGCCGGAAGGAGCGAATCGTCGCGCAAGCCAGGCATCGAGCGCCGATCCCAGTCGGCTCTGCATCAGGAACGTCACAATCAGGATTGCGGCAATCGTCGCTGCCAGCGGCGTCAGGTCCGCCAGCCATGCAGTTTCGGGATGGGTCGTGTGCGGCGTGATGATCGACGTCGGATCCATAGGATAAGTTCCTTTCATGCAGAGGTGGTGGCTGAGACGTGATGCTCACTAGAAGTCTCGAGCGCACGCCGTTGCGCGCGCACGGTGGCCAGCGCCGCTGCCGAACCCTGACCTGCCTTCACCAACTGTTCCATTGCCTGTTCGCGCACACGGATCAGCGGTAATGCTATGGAGAGCGGCAGATCCGAAGGGGTGAAACGGGCGAGCATATCTACTGCAAGACGCGCCTGCCCCTGATCGAGGGCGCGCTCCGCCTCGATCCGCGCCTCTTCTGCGGCAAGTTCCGCTGCAATTCCCTGGCGGATCAGCGCTTCAACCGCTTCCCAGCCACCGGGAGGGGCAGCGTGCGCGGCAAGCGCCAGATCGGTCATGATCGCATCGAACGCCAGGCGTGCGTCGCGCCAGCGGTTCGACGCCATGAGCCGTTGCAGTGCGGCGCTTTCCGCATCTGCCTGTTGGATCAGACTGGCAAACATACCCGGCGCCTGATTCAGCGCATCCTGCGCCGCACCGATCAGGCGCGGATCGCGGCGTTGCAACCAGGCATTGCGCAGCGTGGCGAGAGCGCGTTCCGGTTCACCTGCCAGCGTGTGGGTTTGAGCGCGTGAAATCGCATCGGCAACCGTATCGAGAGATGTGGCGGTCTGGCGCACCTGCGCCAGCGCGCGCGCCCGCACCAGTTTCTCACGCAGCGACTCAGGGGTCGGGTCACCTTCGTCCCATTCCAGCAACCCGCCAGCACCCACAGTCGCCTGGCAGTGCCAGTCAATCCTCCCGTCGGGCAGCACATCGACCCTCGCCAGCGGAACCAGCGCCGGGCGGAGCACGCCCTGATCCACGACAGCACCGTCGAGGAGCGCAATATCGGTGATCAGGCGCAGACCAAGTTCTTCCCAGTTATCGAGTTTAATCACCACATCGAAACCACTGGCGGCATCACGGAGCGCATCGCCACGCCGACCTTCATACATATACGCTCCTGGCATGGCGGCAAAACTGGCAAAGCGCTCGATTGCTTCACTGCACGACCGCGCGTGCAGTGTGGTGATCACTGGATGGTCGGAGAGAACTAGTGCCAGGACGGCACCAGCCTCATTGCCCCGGATTTCGCCCGGACAGAGAAGATCAGGCGTCTGGCGCAGCGCTTCCCTGGCGACGCGCCCAAAGGCGTCAGGATCGCGCTGCGTGTTCACCTGTTCGCGCGTCCAGAGATCGGCTCGGCGAATATGGATCTCCTGCATGTGGTCTTCGATGGTAAGGATGTGCGGGTCGCCGGGCCAGGAGTTGGCGAGCGCTTCGAGCAGCGCCGTCTTGCCGCTGCCGGTGCGTCCGGCGATCAAAAAGGAGCAGCGCGCCCGTGCCAGCAGCAGGAGCAGATCTGCGATCTGCTGGTTGAACGCGCCGCGCTGCATCAGGTCGTGCACGTCCCAGGCGACGCGCCGTCCGCGACGGATGCAGATCAGTGCACCATCATCGGTGGGGATGCGTGGCGGAATGGTCGCGTGAATGCGCGTTCCATGATCGGCTGGCAGTGTCTCCTGCGGGTTTTGGGCGTCGAGGTGAACACCCATGAGCGATGCGAGGAGCATTGCGCGATCCCGCACTTCGGCAGCGCTGGCAAACTGTTCTGCGACGGTGAGGAACGGTTTGCCGCTCTCCTGCACGCGAATGCGACGCCCAATGATCTTGACTTCGTTGACGCGCGGATCGTCGAGATAGCGCTGCGCTGGTCCCCATCCGATGGTCGCAGCAAAGATTGCCAGCAATGTTTCGTCATCGGTCGGGACGCGCGCCAGCGGTCCGCCGCGCGTCCGATGCTGCCCGATTGCCCGGCGCAACACAGTGATGACTTCAGTATTCCGCTCGCCGGCTGGCGCGAACGGGTTCAGCAGGCGCCGTCGCTCGTCGGTGCTGAATGCGTGTTGCAGTTCGTCGCGGGCTGCCTGAAGGATCGCCGCCTCGCGTAACACTGCTTCACGCCCCAGCGTATCGGTTGGTCCGCCAAGCAGGGTTGCCAGACCACCATCTTCTTCGATGGAAAGTGGCGGCGCACCTCCCGAAGTGGATGGGTTTGGATGATTCATGGCGTTTCTACCTTTCATGGCGCACCTTCACCGCGCGCCATTCACGACCAGCGCCGGCTTGCCGGGAAACCAGCGCCGGAACAGGCTCACAGATGGCTTTGGTTGCGGGAGTGGCAGCCCGATGATGCGACACATCTCCTCGACAATGTTGTGGACTGCAAGCGAGAAGGGGCGAAATCGTCCGACATCCAGCGGCGAAACGTAGCGATCCGACTCTTCGTTTGCCAGGCTGACCAGGTACGGATCGCGCGGGAGCGTGCCAATGACGCGCGCCCTGGGCCAGTGGCGGGCGAACAGCGGCGCAACCTGACGCAGTCCAACCGTTACGCCGCGCTCAGGTTCCATCAGTATCAGCATGCAGCGATCGGTCAGATCGGGTTGATGGGCAGCGAACTGTTGCAGCGCAATGCCGACCCCCGCGCGTTCCTTGCGTCCCGGCGGCGCTGGCAACACGACCCATCCGCCGTTGCGCGCCGCTTCGAGCGCATAGGGGCGCTTCTTCATATCAGGACCGGTGTCAATTAGAACAACATCGTAATCCTGTTCGAGCACTTCGCCCAGACTGCCAACCGCCTGCATCAGCGCGCGCCAGTCAGGCAGGGTGAAGTCGGCGGCAAGCGCCGCTTCATCGGCGCCAAGCAGGAAATCGATGCCGCTGGGAGCGTGTCGCCAGATCAGGCGAGCGACATTGGCTGGCGTAAACTGAGTGTGCCCGCGCCCTTCCTGGCGCAGGGTCAGAAATGAACCAAAACCTGCCGGAATGCGAAACTCCGGCACCAGCCCTGAATTCGAGAGATCGCCATCAACCACCAGCACCCGTAAACCGCGTCGGCGCATTCCCTCAGCGAGTGACGCGACCACTAGGCTTTTCCCGATGCCGCCCTTTGCCCCGGCGACTGCAATCGTCACCTGGCGCGCGGCAAGACGCCTGACAACGCCGAGTTGCTGCGCGATCCAGCCCGCCAGCGCTTCAGGCTCGCGCATCGTTGTGACCGACAGCCCGGCGTCGGTGAAGTCGCTGGCGTGAACCATCCCGATGCTCTGGAGACCGACCAGCACCCGCACGCCGTGCGCCTGCGCCACGTGAATGGTTTCCCACAGGTCAGCGATAGTGCCGCGTGTGTCCTCCAGATACACCACTGGCGGTGGTTGATCGCCTGCAACCAGGCTGCGCACACGCGCCAGGTTCGGTGCCGGGAAAGGAAGAATGCCGTTGTAGCACCCAAGCGCTTCGACCAGACCCGTTGTGTTGGTGACCAGTAAGAGTTCGATTGCCATGGACGCCTCCTTATCATCTGGGGGAACCGGTTGTTTATAGCCGACCTTTGCCCCACGCGCCCTGAACGGGATATTTCCGTTCGAGACGGTTCGTAGCGTGATTGAATGCGAATAATGGGTTGTGCGGCAGGGAATCGCCTGCCTGACTGCCGCTCGTAACAATAACCTCGACGATCTGCCCGACACGACGACGCCCGCCATAGATGCCAATATGCACCGCGATCAGGGGTACAGCGCCGCTCGTCATCATGCCGCGCACCACACCCGGTGACGCCAGCCCATCGAGCGTGGCGAATCGCTCCAGGTTGCGCAGTGCGGTCAGCGTATCGGGGGCGTGGATCGTGCAGATGCCGGGATGTCCGGTGGCAGCGGCTTCGAGCATCGCCAGCGCTTCCGGTCCGCGCACTTCGCCGAGAACGATCAGGTCGGGACGCTGCCGGAGAGTTAGCCGGACGCAGTGTGCAAAACTGCTGCGACTGCGCAGCACTTCTACCGCCATCCCGTCCGGCGGCAGCGGCAGTTCGCGCGCATCTTCGATGATGATGACGCGCTTCTCAGCAGCGATTGCCTGGAGCAGAGCGGCAGTAAGGGTCGTCTTGCCGCTGCCTGCGCTTCCGGCAATCAGAAGGGTGACGCCGCGCCGGATGGCTTCGATCAACAGGTCGGCAGCTTCACGTGAAAGCACGCTTCCTTCGTGCTGGACCAGATCATCGATCGTTCTCCAGCGAGCGGGAAGCACGCGTACCGCAATCGTCGCGCCGTCGGGCGTGTACGGCGGACGGGTGACGGCAAAACGCAATCGTCGGTCGGCGGTGCCGTAGAGCGCGTGGACGATCTGTCCATCGGCGTTGCGCCAGTCGTCGGGATCATCGGGAGTGACGAATCCAGCTCGCAGCAGCAACTGG
The DNA here is from genome assembly GCA_017743475.1 of Roseiflexus sp. Taxonomy (GTDB): domain Bacteria; phylum Chloroflexota; class Chloroflexia; order Chloroflexales; family Roseiflexaceae; genus Roseiflexus. The sequence goes on from JAGHYV010000019.1 coordinate 38,307, forward strand.
CGCTGCGTCCAGCGCAGCCATTCATCGCAGACGCGAATCCCGGTATCGCTTCGATTGCCCTCTTCGACGACCACAATCGTTCGATCAGGTCCGTCGATGAACATGTCCGAGACGCACGAGCCAGCGCGAACCCATGCGTCGAGCGGACCGTACCAGGCAACTTCCGCCCATTCCGCTGCGGTGTATCCCTCGCCAAGACCGGCGCGCAGCAATGTTTCCGCTACCGGACGCTGCCAGTTACTCAATCGACCGGTGTTCTGACAGAACCGCAACTCTGCCAGGCGCTCGTCTGGAGCAGGCACGACGTCGGGAGGGTCGTGCGCGCGCATCCCCGACGGTTTTTCTGTATGACCGTTCATAAAGAACTCTGACATTGAACAGGTCTCCTTTTGACAATGCACGGGTTATCGATCAGGGCGACGGATCGGGTGAGGCGTCGGAGGAAGGTTGCGCCAGTGCGCCAGGGATCGGCGCGTTTGCACCGGGAACAGGAAGAGTTGCACCTGGTACGACCTGTGGCTCGATACGCAGCGTCTCGGTCATCGGGCGCGTCAGATCGGGAAGTATCACCTGCGCCGCATCGAGACGATCCATATACTGCAACGGATCGCTGGCAGCGCCGTAGCGTTCCGCCCACAGCGCCACATTTGCCGCCTGTAGCGCCCGTAAGGCATGCGCCTGCGCGGGGGTCATCTCCAGATAGGCGATCTCGCCTTCGATGTACAGGATCGGAATCCCCGACATCCAGCGGCAGGCATACGCCCTCGCACCTTCCGACATCACCAGAACCGTTGCCGGCGCTTCCAGGATCGTTCCCAGAGGCACATCCGCGCGCTCCCGGTCGCACAACGATGGATCGTTAGCAATAAACCCAATATTCAACCGGTCACGGTCGGTCACCGGACCGACGCCAGTCAGCGCAAACGGTGCAGGAACCATGTTGCGCTCCAGTTTGCGACCGTTTGGATAGACCGGCTCATCAGGCGGGCTGGCTGCCAGCATGCTGGGGTTAAGGAGATCGTTCATGCCGATCTGCCGTGTTGCATACTGCCCGATGACTGCCTGCGGATCGGTGATGCCGGCAACCTGCACCGGACGGTGCAGCGGCAATTCGATGACCGCGAGATCGTCGACCGTGATCCGTGACGCATATGGAATGTCGCGCGCTGCGATGATTACGCGCTCGGTGCGACGACTCTCGATGTAGCCATATGCCGCAGCGGCGAGTGATGCCATGATCCCGACGATGAGCAACAGCATCGGCACGACCTGCGATTTCTTTGGTGTGAGGGCGCTGCTCAGCGGTGCGGAGAGGCTTGAGGACATGATTGTGCTCCGTTTCTTTGATGAAGGTTGATACGATTGCTGCCAGTCCTACTGTTCCAGGGCATCGAGCGTCGCAGCTGCCGTGATGAGCGGACGATACGGCGCGTATCCCAGAAGTCCAAAACCGGTCATCACCGGACGTACTTCAGCGCACATCGCAGGACGGTCGAACGTCTGCGCCTGTCCATCACTGAACGAACACGTTCCGCCTTCCGGTAATACCCGCCACGTCACCCGCTCCGCCAGCACCTCCGGGCGCTCTGCCAGTCCGCTGACAGCGCTCAGGTTCTGGACAAATGTCTCTCTGGCTGTCTGGAGGGCGCGCTGCTGATCGATGCGTTGCCCATTGTGCGCCAGGTGCGCGTAGTCAAACGACTGTACGGCTGAGCGGATCGATTGCTGTAACGCATCTTCCATCTGCGCCACTTCCATCTGCCGTTCGCTGAACTCGATCACGGTAAAGATGAAAGGCGTGAGAAATGCCAGCACCAGTGCAATAAACACCAGCGATTGCCCGCGCTCTGCCCGGCGATACGCATATGGGCGCCCGGTTCGTTGTTTGCTGCGTTGTTGTTCCATGCCGCCTCCCTGCACGATGTTCAGTTGTCTGTATCCTGTTCGGTTGCGCGCGTTGCGCTCCGGTTGATCCGGATGTCGCTCAGTCCCGGAACAGGAGTCCAGACTTCGGCTGTGTACCCGATGGTGACGGTGATATTGCTGTAGCGGCGGCACGGGTTTGTTGCACAACGCACCCGAATGGTGGCATACTGCGGCTCCGCAAACACGCTGCCGACAAACGCCGTTCGCGCCGCTTCCGCTACCGGTCCCGGCGCCGATGCCAGCGGATACTCCCGGTCGTACATCAAGCCGCCGGTCGATCCACGGAGCGCCGCCTGGTGCGCCGCGACCCGCACCGCCTGGCTTACGGTGTAGTGTGCGCCGATCGCCTGCACCGCCGCGACGCCGCCGAAAATGATAACCAGCACAACCATCAGTACAAGCGCCATCTCAATGAGCGCCTGACCGCCGTACCGGTTCGCGATTGGTGCGCCGACAGCGCAATCTGCCTTTTGCGTCATCGAGGCTCCTTTCATACCAGTGTTTGCCCGACCGGCTTCATCACCGGTTCCCAGGCGCGTGTTCCGCCGCAAGTTCCAAACGACCAGCACCGCGACGCCGAAACCTCCAACGATCAGCGCCATGCCGATCATCACCCGACCAAGAACTGTGGAGGATGCCGTAGCACCCGACGCAAGATCGGTTGCCAGGGTCAATGCCGCCACACCCGCACCAATGGTGATCAGCGCCAGCGCACGCAACGCATTGCACATGTCGATCGGCGGTGATCTCTTATCTTCGCTATCCGAAACGGCATGCAGGAGCGCCAGCGCAGTGGCGCCACCGGTTACGGCGCCAGCGCCGATCAACCCGACCAGTGCTGGAGCACTGGCGTCACCGGCGCGCGCAATCGCTTCCACTGCATCCGCCAGCAGTATCCAGCCGCCGACCCCAGCCATCGCGCCGAAGAGACCCTTCCAGGCTTCAAAGTCAACGGCGCGATCCGTTCGTTGGGTTTCAAAAAGATGGTTCATCAGTCTTCCTCGCTTGCCAGAACGTACTCTACCGCGCATCACGCGGCACGACGAACTCCACCCGATAGGTCACATCAAACACGTCGGTGCGCCGTTCGAGCACGCTGTCGGTGCGCCCGTCGCCGTCCACGTCTTCGTACCCCGTTTCCACGGCTTCGGTCAGCACGGCGTACTGAATGCGCAAGTCGGTTCCGTTCATCGGCAGCGGCGTGATGACGTATACATCATCCCGCATCCGCTCTGGCGCGTACTGTCCCCAGAACAGATGTCCCTGCCAACGCATCTGCTCCAGCGACGGACTGACGTGGTAGCGATAGATGCATCCCCGCATCCGCGACAAGTCGGCGTGCCGCGTCTCGTCCGCGTGCGGCTCTTCGCGCGCCTTGCATCCGGCGCTGCTCACGTTCAAGCCGCCCGACCCAATGAAACTCCACGCCACGACCTTCCTGTTCAACTGGTAGTACGGAAGCCCGACTTGCCTGTCGTCCACCGTGATGAGCGGTGTGAAGTCCATCACTTCACCGCTGGGCCACGTTACCGTCGTTCCGCTACTCACGTACACCCTGCGCTGCGGGTCGAACTCCGAGTGGATGCGCAAGCGCTCCACGCCGCGCTGTGGCGGCGGAACCACCAGCACCGTCGTCGTCGCCTGCACCGCGTTGTCCAGCAGATTAGCGTCCGCATCCGCCGAAATGCGCGCCAGATGCACCAGCGCTACTGGCAACGCTGGACTTCCCTCTGGCGGGACTTGCACGCGCACGCGCACCGTCCCACTCTGCCCAGCGTTGAGAGTCCCCAAGCGCCAGATGAAGCGACCATCGCCGCCCGTCTCCTGGTACCCCGGCATCGTTTCAATAATGTTTATCCTCGGCGCGATCTGGAAGTCGAGCAAGACGTTCGAGGCGTTCTCCGGCGAGTTGTTGTAATATGTGATGACCGTCTCAAACGTCTGCCCCGGTCGCACGATGCGCGGCGTCGTGATGCGCACCCCGACGTTCGTGCGCACGAAGACGGTCGTCGCCTCCGCCCGGTTGTCATTCGGGTCGCCGTCGTTGGCGGCGCTGACGACCACAACGTTGGTCGCAGAGTCCGGCGCTTCATTGGTCGCCGGGACGGACAGGGAGATCGACCGCGCCTCCCCCGGCGCCAGATTGCCGAGGTTCCACACGAGCGTCCGTCCGTTCGTCCACGTCGGTGCAACGCTCGCCGTCGCCGCCACGCGCGTCGTCGTCTCCGCACCCGTCGTCGGGTCGCGCAGCACAAGGTCGGCTTCGCCGAACGGCATGCCGACCGGCAGCGTATCGGTCAGTACGACGTTGTTGACCGTCGTTTGCGACGTGTTGCGCACCGTCAGGCTATAGCCGACCATCTGGTTGCGCGACGCGCGCTCCGGTGCCTGCTTCTCCACCGCCACGTTCGCGCCGGGGTCGGTGAAGAAGTAGAGTTGCGAGATGGTGGACAGCATATCGGTATCGCACCCCGGAGTGGTGTTGAGCATCACCATCCGGTACGCTCGCCCGCGTTCGGTGATGAATCGCAGCATGAGCGGTCCGTGGTTCGTTCCCTTCTCGTCCGTGTAAAGCCAGTCTTCGGCGATTCGCGTCAGATTGCCGTCGGCGTCGCGCTGCTCCGGCTGTGGCCACGGACGCCAGGCGTACGGCGGTGTCTGGTTCCCCTGCCAGGAGAAGAAGGCGTTGTTCCAGACTTGCACACCCGGTGCCAGCGCCGCCTGCCACCCGGACGGGCGTCCGGGTAAGTTGAGACGAGAATAGGCGTCGAGGAAGGACCCTTGCACGACCAAGTGGCGGCGAGCTGGGTCATCGAGAAGAGGCGCGTCGCCCATCGACAAGAACGCCAGCAAGCGGTCGTTGCCGCCGCCCGGTTGCATATCGGTGCCGAGGTCCTGGAGGATGACCATCGCATCGCGCGAACGGTCCACATTCGAGGGGGCGAACATGCGGCGTCCGAACTCGAAGTGATAGCGAGCCTCCACCACGACGTTCGCCGGAACCCGCGTCCAGAGATTGCGCGCCTGCGCTATGCCGTCAAGGTCGGTCAAGACGCCGTGGAGCATCTGCCCCCACTCGGCGCGCTCATAGTATCTCGACCCGTCGGCGCCGGAGTAGCGTCCGCTGTACGGCGTGAACGGCCGCCCGTTGTTGTTGTAGTGGTTCGTGTTCCCCACAAAGAGCGTCTGCGGAATGGGGTCGATCGGCACGGGAATGCACAGCGGCGGCGTCGGCGTCGCCGTCGGAACCAGCGTCGGCGGACGGCCAGGGTCCGGCAGCGTGGGGGTGATGGTCGTGCCCGGCGGGGGCGTGCCCGGCGGACGGGTGAGGGTTCCCCCGCTGCCCAGCGGCGTCGCGGTGGGAATCCAGTGCGGAACGCGCTCGCACCCCTGTGTGGCGTAGAAGGCGTAGTGCGGACCCGACGTCGGGCGCCATTCAGATGTGATGATCACCTTGTAGCGACGGTACTGGATTGGAAGGTCGGCATAGGCGGGGTCGACTTCATAAGTAACTCTGACAGCTTTGGTCCACCGCTGCCCGTAATGCCAGTTCCCTGGCGGATAGAAGATGAATTGACCGTTGACGCGGCACTGCGGGCGGTCGATGACGACGGGCGGGGACGATGGGCGCTGCGGGTCGGACGATGCGCCGACCGGGATGCGTCGCGGGACGAACTCGTACAGCCCTTCGGCGCGCACGACGCGCGAAAAGCAGTCGCTGCGGTTGGGACCAGACGGAACGCACTCCGATGACACAATGGCGTCCGCCGCGACCCATCCGGGTCCGGGCGTCGTGCTGCCGTCCGCCCACGCCATGCTGGCGGCGCCGAGCGCGGCGAGGACGAGCAGGAGTAGCGCGAGCATAACCGCACGGCGGCGCGGAACGGCGGAGAGACTGGAATGGTCGTGCATGATGATTCCTCCGTATGGTTCAACAACGATGCGCCGCGCCGCCGTGCTTGCGTTATGGTCGGGGCGCGCCGAGCACCACGACGGTGCTGTGCGATCCTCTGCGCCACTCGACATCCGAGATGATCGGATGCGCGCCGACGCCGACCTCGACCGGGATCGGGCTGAGCAAGAAGGCGCGGTGCGGCGGGCTGTTCAGCAACCATTGCAGCGGAAATGCGACATCGTGCGCTCCGCAATGAATCGTCTCGCCTTCGTAACGTCCGGGATAGCCGGACTGCTCCACGCGGTGCCACGGTTCCGTGCCGTCGGTGCCCGTGTGCGAGCAGTACTCTGGTCCCCGCGACATCTGATTGATCCCCACGTCATACGCGTGGCGGCGGGCGGCGAGGGTGAGGAGCGGGTGCTCGCGGAGCGGGTGCAGCCCGTGGCGGACGCGTTCTTCGTTGAGCAGGCGAATGAACTCCAGTTCCCACTGACGGTTGACCGGCGGGTACGGTTCGGGACGGACGACGAGCGGCAGGTAGACGCGCGACGCCGCAGCGTTTGCTCCTGCGATCTCATCGGCGGGCGGCGCGGCGTCGGGGCGCAGCGCCGCTGCGCCCGTACCAGGCGGCGCGGATGCGCTGAGCATGAATGCGAGCATAATCGCTGCGAGCGGCAGCGCGACGATACGGTGCAGTGCATTGCGGTTCATTGCTAATTGTCCTTTGCGTTGGTTCATTGCGTGCGTTGCTTACTTCGCTGCTGGCGGATCAAGATCGAGCAAGATGACGGTGAACGATGCGACTGGATGGTTGTCAAATCCCGGCATCGGGAAGAAGGCGACGCCTGCGGCGTCGATGCCATCGAAATCGGCGGCGGTAAAGATATCGCGCAGATCGACGTCGCCGACGATGCAGGGGTCGGGGTTGTTGAGACGGGCGGCGACGACGCCAGGAATGAGCATGGAGAACTTCAAGTTCGGTGCCAAGTTGCGCTCGCGGATGACGCGCTCCATGCGATTGAAGTCGCCGCGATAGACGGTTTCGACGTACCAGAGATCGGCGGCGGCGGCGTCGAGCGACGGGTCGAAAGTCAGATCGCGCCCGGCGACGCAAGCGATGGCGGCGTGAAAGCGCGACGCAACGCTGGCGTCAGGTCGGCGTGTTGCAGGATCAATCTGCATAACGGCGCTGGTCGTATCCAAGCGTTCAGTCGACGAAACGGGAACGACGCCCGGACGCGCCACGGGGGGCAGCGAGTCGGGAACGGCGACGGTCGGTTCAACAACGACGGCGTTGGGATCGCCGAGCGGCGTGGCACCGCGGGCGGGGGGCAGCGACGCGCCTGCAATGACGGCGACGATGGCGACGACAGTCAGGGCAAGGGCGATGACGCCGAGGTTGCGGCGCACAAGCAGGGTCAGGGTCAGCATGGCATCTCCGTTTCTAGTGCGATGCGGCGACAATTGCTACGGACGCACGCCGCACGTTTCTCCTGTCCGACAATCCAACAGACCACAACGCCATCGTTGACGGCAAACATTTGAACCGCCCACGTGTCTCGCCGCCGGGCGGGGGACGGGGCAGCGGACGCGGCATCCGATCCGGCGCCACGCGCCGCATTACGGACAGGCGTTTTTTCAGCAGTTGCTGCGTGGTGTCTCGTGGCACTGGCATCGTCCCATTGCACCGCGTTGCGTCATGGGGCACGGCATGCCGTGCCCGTACTCTGATCAGGGCGATCCGCCATCCACGCAAACGGCGTCCGGTGCGCGGGAGACGCAGCTTCGCGCACGAACGCCGTCTGCAGGTCGCGGCTGGGGGTTGGTTCCCTGCTGCGTGTCTGATTTCCTCTGCTCGATAGTATAGCTGCCAACCTCCGGAATGAGAAGACCAACTATCTCCAACCTTTGTACTGGCGAAGATGTGACATTGGTACTACAACCGGTGCAATCTCTACAGCAGATCGGGTAACGATTCTGTAGCAGGATGGCTTGACGCAACGATTGCAACGGCGTACAATCGTTCGGGTTTGTTGTTCGCCAGTCTTTCACGACTGGCGAGAGTATGCGGTACCGTGGTTCTATGCGCCTGCTCCATCTTGCGGACCTGCACATCGGCATCGAGAATTATGGGCGCGTCGATCCGGCGACTGGATTGCACAGCCGCCTGCGCGACTACCTGGAACGCCTGGATGAGGCGATCGATATCGGGCTTGATGCGGGGGTCGATGCAGTTCTGATCGCGGGAGATATCTACAAAAACCGCACCCCCAATCCCACGCAGCAGCGCGAGTTTGCCCGGCGCATCCACCGCCTGCGCGCGCTCGGGTTGCCGGTTCTCATTCTCACCGGCAACCACGATGTGTCGCCAGCAGCCGGGCGCGCCCACGCGGTCGAAATCTTTGACACGCTGGCGGTCGATGGAGTGACCATCGCCGACAGGCCGCGCATCCACACCCTGCACACCCGATCCGGTCTGCTTCAGGTCATCGCACTGCCCTGGGTAACGCGCCACGCGCTGCTGACCAGAGAGGAACTGCGCATGGCATCGTTTCTGGAGATCGAAACAATGCTGATCGAGCGGGTGGAACGGTTTTTGCGCCAGGCAGCCAACGATGTCGATCCGACCCTGCCGACCGTGTTGACCGTCCACGGAACTATCGACGGCGCGACGTTCGGCGCGGAGCGGCAGGTGTTACTGGGGCGCGACCTGGTGTACCCGCGCAGCCTAGTGGCGCTACCGAATGTCGATTATGTCGCCATGGGTCACATCCATCGTCATCAGGCGCTCGGCGACCATCCGCCGATCGTGTATCCCGGCAGCATCGAGCGCATCGATTTTGGGGAAGAGGGGGAAGACAAGGGATGCGTGATCGTCGATCTGGGCGCGAAGGGTGAAGCGCAGTGGCGCTTTCACAAACTCTCGGCGCGCCCCTTTGTCACGATTGCGGTCGATGTTCGTGGCGTGAGCGACCCGATGGAATCGGTGTTGAATGCGATCGGACGACGTTCGCTGCGTGGCGCAGTGGTTCGAGTGAAGATCGAGGCGCGTCCCGAACAGGAAGGCATGGTACGAACGGAAGCGATAAGGCAGGCGATTGAGGAGGCAGGCGCATCGTTTGTTGCTGCGATAGCGGTTGAAGTTGAACGCAGTGCGCGCGGACGCCTAGCGAGCAGCGATACGAGCGTGCTGGACGGGTTGACGCCGCGCCGCGCGCTGGAGTTGTACCTGCGGCAGAAAACGCCCCCGCTGCCCGAAGAGCGTATTGCCGCGCTCCTCGCCGCCGCCGATGAACTGTTGAATGAGGGAGACGGAATAGGCGTTCAGAGCCAGTAAATGCCTTTGCGATTGGCAATGGTTCCAGGGGCATTATGATCCGGACGGATCGGGCGGCGCAAGGCGTTCTCCCACAGTGCGATGCACATCGGTCGCCATGCGGATCGCTTCTTCTGCATCGCGCGCACTGTAGAACTCAGCGGGGATAACGTCCTGGAGCGTATTGGGATAGCGCGCTTCGACGTGGTAGTAGTCCAGCGTCTTGACGGTTTCCTTTAGATCGGCAAAAAAGTGATCATAACGTGCAGCGAGGTCGCAGAGTTTGAAGATCGAATGGGTGAAGATGAGTTCTTCTCCCTGGCTGAAGAGATACGCCTTCAGCGCCTTTTCCGCTGTTTGCTGCGCCAGAAAACAGCACGTGTCATACTTCCCGGCTTGCTCCGCAATTGGAAGGAAGGCGAGATCGGCGCTCGCCTGACGCCACCAGCGGTCGGATTCACATTGCGGGTCGTTCATAGATCACCTGACTGTGGTGCAGCGCATGTTTCCAGAACGGTCGCTGTCGTACGCGCTCGAAATCGGTTATGCTGTACGCCAGAATATCAGCGCCTTCACTGCTGTCGATGACACTGTACACCCAGCGCGTCAACTCGCGCGGCGAGCGGGGATCATCGAACAGCGCCAGCAGATCAATGTCGCTGAACAGCGAGATATTGCCACGCGCCACCGAACCGAAGAGAATAACCCTGGCGGCACCAAGCGCACCAATCTGTTCCGCCAGACGGTGGGCTTCGTTCAGTAATGTCTCGTGGTGCTGCAGCGATGCGCGCATAAGAGTACATGCCAGAACTGAACACCAACAACCGGAACCCGCTCTCGTCCTGAAGGGTATGATAACACACTGGAAGGACGCATCGCTGTCGCAGGTGGCGATAGGGTGCTACGCTCCGCCCGACCGAAGCGGAGACGCTGCACTGCAACTTCTCTACTCCAGGAAGACGTGCCACGCTAATTGATGAAGAATAACGAACTGCTATGGGCTGCAACGTCTCTACTCCGGGAAGGCGCGCCACGCTAACCTTCCACCTTCCCACGCTCAACCTTCAACGTTCGACGGAACTCCTGCTACCCTGTCAGCGTCTTGAGAGTACAGATGCTATCCGACGCAAGGAGAGACGATGATATGCCTCCGCTCTACTGCCAGTTTGCGATCCTGTTGATACTTGCGGTGACTCTCGCTGCATGCGGCGGACCGCGCCCGCAACTAACCCCGGTGACTGCGCAACCCACTCCGGTTGCCCCGCAACGTGATATTCCCCCACCGCCGGATCGCGCGGCACCGATCCTGGTCGCCCGCTCGCCCGAACCGGGACAGGCGCTCGATCCGGGCGCGCCGATTGAACTGGTCTTCGACCGTCCGATGGATCGCGCGTCGGTGGCAGCGGCGCTGAGTGTCGCCGGTGTGACCGGCGCCATTGAATGGCCCGATGCGCGCACGGTGCGCTTCGTTCCGTCCGCGCCGCTGCAACGCAATTCCACATATGAGGTTTTCCTACGCGAAACAGCGAAGGGCGAGGACGGCTTGCCACTCGCGGCGCCGGTGCGCTTCCGCTTCGCCACTGCCGGATTCCTTGAGGTCGGGCAGGTGATCCCTGCTGACGGCGCGACTGATGTGCAGCCCAATTCGACTATCACGGTCTTCTTCAACCGCCCGGTTGTACCACTTACGGCGATTGAGTCGCAGGCGAACCTGCCGCAACCGGTGACATTCGACCCGCCGATTGCAGGACGTGGCGAGTGGTTGAATACGGCAATCTATACATTTACGCCGGATGCACCGCTTGCCGGCGGCGCGACCTACACGGGGCGCGTTGCCGCCAGCCTGACCGATGTGACCGGTAATCCGCTCCAGTCGGAGTACACCTGGCGTTTCACCGTCGCCCGTCCGCAGGTGGTGACGATTGACCCATCCGATGGCGCAACGCTCGTACCGCTGCAACCACGCATCACGTTGCGCTTGAATGTGCCAGTCGATCCTGCGTCGGCGCGCGCTGCGTTTCGTCTGCTTCAACCGAATGGCGCCACCGTGCCCGGCGATCTTCAGATTGATGGCGCAACGCTGGTGTTCACCCCTGCCCAACGGCTGGAGTTCGACACGCGCTACACTGTCGAGGTTGCCGCCAGTCTGACCGGCGTTTCGGGCGGGTCTGGCATGGCAAACGATTTCCGCGCTACCTTTCAGACTGTCCCGCGATTGCGCATTCTTGGAACCGATCCGCCTGATGGCACCACGAACGTGCCGCCCGGCAATGGATTGACCATCCGCTTCAACGCACCAGTCGATCCGACAACGGTTATGCCGAATATGACCATCACGCCACAGCCGACGCAGGTCTATACGTATGGCAATGAGTACGACAATTCATTTTTCATCGGCATCGATGCTCTGCCCTCGACAGAGTACACCGTCACGATTGGACCGGATATCGCCGATCCTTACGGGAGTCGCACCGGTCAGTCCTTGACGGTGCGTTTCCGCACTGCGCCGCTGGATCCCTGGGTCTATCCGCTGACACCCGGTTTCATCACGACGTTCGACGCTAACCGCGCGCCCCAGATTGCGCTGATGGCAACTAATGTCACCAGTGCGTCGCTAAGGCTCTACCGCCTGCCGGTCGAAGCAGTGGTGCAACGCGACATCCTCGCCTCCGACGGCATCAACCCTCCCGCAAGCGCAACGCCGGTGCGTCGCTGGCAGGCGCAGTTCAGTGTGCCGCGCGATGAGCCGACAGTTGTGCGCGTCGATCTGACGGAACGGGGGGAGCGCCTCGATCCCGGTGTCTACCTGCTTATGCTGGATACACCTGCGGGCACGACCGAAGCGCGCCTGCTGGTCGTCTCTGCGCTGCACCTGACGCTGAAGGCGGCGGAACGCAATGCGCTGGTGTGGGCGAATGACCTGACGACCGGCGCGCCGGTTTCCGGTCTGACGCTGGAGTTGTTCGATGAACAGGGCGGTTCGCTGGGAACGGCGACCACTGACTCGAACGGGGTGGCAGTTGCGACGCTGAACCGTACCGAATATCGGGGACTGCTGGCGGTGGCGCGGCAACCGTTCGCGATGTTCGGCGCCGATTGGGGCGCGGGGGTCAGCCCGTGGGATTTCAGCCTCCCGACGTCGTTCGATCTTCCCGAAGTGACCGCATACGTCTACACGGATCGCCCGATCTATCGTCCCGGTCAGCGGGTGTGGTTCAAGGGCGCAGTGCGCGCCGATAACGATGTGCGCTACACTCTCATTCAGGGGTTGAACGCGGCGCAGGTCACAGTCTACGATGCCGCCGGCGAAGCAGTCTTCCAGCAGCCGATCACGCTCAATCTGAATGGCACGTTCGACGGCGGATTCGCGCTGGCGGAGGGTGCGCCAACCGGTCAGTACGCAATCAACCTCAATGTCGGCGGGCGCGTGTTCAGTTTTCCGTTCCAGGTCGCCGCTTACCGTCCGCCGGAGATCGAAGTCACGGTGACGCCGCGCGCTGCTGAGGTTGTGCGCGGCACACCAACCGAAACGACGGTGCGCGCCGGGTATTTCTTCGGTGCGCCCGCAGCGAACCTGCCGGTGCAGTGGAATGTGCTGGCTGAACCGTTCACGCCTGTACCCGATTGGGCAGGCAGGTACACCTTCGGTGAATATGGCGATCTGTGGCTCTGCCGTTTCTGCTGGTGGGTTCCATCACCTCCACCGCAACCGATCCTCTCTGGCAGCGCGACGACCGATGCGCAGGGGGAGGTGGTCATCAGTCTGCCGGGTGAACTGCGCGACTCGGAAGGGAATGTCATCACCCGCAGCGTGCGCCTCACCGTCGAGGCGACCGTCACCGGGCGCGATAACCAGGCGATCAGTGGACGCACCTCTGTCATCGTGCACGCCAGCGACCTGTATGTCGGTCTGGCGCCCCGCACCTACGTCGGCAGGGCAGGCGTTGCGCAGCAGATCGATCTGGTGACGATCGATACGCACAGCGATCGTCTGGCAAACCGCACGGTTGAGATCGAACTGGTGCGCATCACGTGGGAGAACCGCTTCGTGCAGGACGACGCTGGCGGACGGTGGGAGTCGCGCGAGGTGCGCGAGCCTGCTGGCACGCAGACGGTCACGACCGACGGGAATGGCGATGCAGTCATTTCGTTTACACCCGACAAAGGCGGCGCTTATCTGGTGCTGGCGCGCACACGCGACGCCAGCGGACGCGAGGCGCGTTCATCGCTCTACGTCTGGGTGTATGGCGGCGATGCACTCTGGCTGCGCGAGAATAACGACCGCATCAACCTGATCGCCGATAAAGGCGAGTATCGCCCCGGCGAGACGGCGACCATCCTCATCCCCTCGCCGTTCACCGGACCGCACTGGGCGCTGCTGACCGTCGAGCGCGGCGGCGTGTTGCGCCATGAGGTGCGCCAGGTCAGCGGCGGCAGCCTGGTCTATCAACTCCCGATCACCGCAGAACATGCGCCGAACATTTTCGTTTCGGCAGTGCTGTTCGCGCCGCCCGACAGCAATGGCGCACCGGCGGATTACAAGGTCGGCATCCTGCCGTTGAGCGTAGCACCCGTCCTGCAAACCTTGCAGGTCGCCGTGACAACCACAACGCCACAGGCAGCGCCTGGCGATACGGTACAGTTTGAGGTGCGCGTTACCGATGCGGCAGGCGCGCCGGTGGCGGCGGAACTGTCGCTCGATCTAGTCGACAAAGCGGTGCTGTCGCTGCAACCGCGTGAGCCGGACGCGATCGTGCAGGCATTCTACAGTCGTCGTCCGCTGGGGGTGTTTACCGGCGCCGGGCTGTCGGTCGCTGCCGAGCGATTCGAGCGGTTGCTGGACGAGGCGCAAAGCAATGTGCCACCAGGCGCGGGCGCAGCTGGACCGGAGGCTGCCGTACCGATGGTCGGGGCAGCGCCGACAGAAGCACCGGCAGCGGCAATGCCTGCGCGCGCAGGCGACGCCGCACTCGCGCAGGGGCTGACCGTTCGTGAGCAATTCGCCGATACCGCATTCTGGCAGGCGATTGTGGCAACCGATGCCGGCGGGCGCGCCAGCGTGCAGGTGATGCTGCCCGACAACCTGACGACGTGGGTGATGCGCGGTGTGGCGCTCACCGCCGATACGCGCGTCGGTGAAGGGACTGGCGAACTTATCAGCACCAAACCGCTGCTGATCCGTCCGGTCACGCCGCGCTTCTTCGTCGTTGGGGATGTGGTGGAACTGACGGCGAATGTCAGTAACCGCACGAATGCGCCACTGGTGACAGAGGTCAAACTGGACGCCGACGGAGTGACGGTCAATGCGCCGATCACGCAGACGATCCAGGTTCCGGCGAACGGCGAGGTGTCGGCAACCTGGCAGGTGACCGTTCTCGATGTCGAGGCGGTCGATCTGGTGTTCAGCGCAGTATCCGGTCAATTGAGCGATGCAGCGCGACCGCGGATCGCCAACGCGCCAGGTGGACGCATTCCGGTCTATCGCTACAGCGCACCGGAGACGGTTGCGACCGGCGGGCAGATCGACACGGCAGGCGCGCGGGTCGAGGCAGTGGCATTGCCGCCGAATGTCGATGCGCGCCTGGGAGAACTGCGCGTTCGGATCGATCCCTCGCTGGCAGCTGGCGTGCTCGACGGCTTGCGGGCGCTGGAGGAATACCCGTATGAGTCGGTCGATGCAACCGTGTCGCGCTTCGTGCCGAATGTGGCTGCGCTGCGGACGCTGCGTCAATTGGGCGTGGCGAATGCCGAACTGGAGGCGCGTTTGCCAGCGCTGGTGACCGATGCGCTCAACAAGCTCTACCTGTCGCAGAATGCAGACGGCGGATGGGGCTGGTGGGCAGAGGATGAGAGCAATCCGTATATGAGCGCGTATGTGGTGTTCGGCATGTTGCGCGCGTGCGAAGCAGGTTTCACCGTGCGCGATGATACACTGGCGCGCGGGATGGAGTATCTCGTCGCGCAACTCGCCGACGACGCCGATGTGCGCACTGCGCAGCAGGCGAACCGGCAGGCATGGCTGCTCTACGTCCTTGCCGATGGCGGCAGACCGGACGGCAGACGGATGGATGCGCTCTACAACAACCGCGAGCGCCTGGGCGTGTATGGCAAAGCACTGCTAGCGCTGGCGATCCACCGCGTCAATGCCGGCGATGCCCGCCTGAAAACCCTGCTTTCCGATCTGAACAATGCTGCAATTGTAAGCGCGACCGGGGTCCACTGGGAAGAAGCCGGGCGAGACTATTGGGCATTCAGCAGTGACACGTGCAGTAGCGCGATTGCGCTCCAGGCGCTCGTGCGGCTCGACCCGCAGAACCAGATCATCCCGAATGCCGTGCGCTGGCTTATGGTCGCTCGCCGCGGCGACATCTGGCTTACCACCCAGGAATCGGTGTGGGCGCTGCTGGCGCTGACCGACTGGATGGCGCTGACCGGAGAACTCAACGGCGACTACGACTATGCCGTCTGGCTGAACGGCAACAAACGCATCGCCGGTCGTATCGACTCCACCAACGTCACGTCGCCGACGGTTGCACGCATCCCGACGACCGAACTGTTGACCGGCGATCCATCGCTGGTAGCGGTGGGGCGCAGTGAGGGACCGGGACGGCTGTACTACGCCGCGCACCTGAACCTTGCGTTGCCAGCCGATCAGGTGCGGGCGCTCGACCGGGGCATTGCCGTGACGCGCCGCTATGTGGCGGCAGACTGCACCGACGGTCCGCGTTGCCCCACGCTGACCAGCGTCAAAGCTGGCGACACCGTGCGGGTCGAACTTTCCATCGTTGCAGAGCGCGATCTCTCCTACGTACAGGTGACAGACCCGCTCCCCGCCGGTGGCGAAGCCATCGACCCAACCCTGGCAACAACCGCGATCGCCACGAATGTCGGACCGACGCTCCAACCAGCGCCGGACGCTACGACGCCGTACCTCCGGTGGTGGCGCTGGTACGACCGGGTTGAACTGCGCGACGAAAAGGTTGCACTGTTCGCCGATTACCTGCCGCGTGGCGCGTACCTCTTCAGTTACACATTCCGCGCCGTGCAACCGGGCGAATATCGTGTTATTCCGACTGTCGCGCAGGAGAGTTTCTTCCCCGAGGTGTTTGGAAGGTCGGATGGGCAACTGTTCACCATCACGCGGTGAGTGTTCAAAAAAGCGGTATAATCGGGTTTTGACAGCAAGAGCGGAGGTCGCAGACCTCCGCGTTATTTTCGCCGGAGGTTCTATGGCTCCCCAACCTGTACGCACGGTAATGATTTGGATGTGGCGGCATGGCGCGACACCATCTGCGCACCATGTATGAACTTCGCGGCAGCACACAGATCGTTGCCGTGTGCGAACCGTCACAATCCGCCTACGAAGCCACTGCTGCCCTCTTCGAGCAGGCTGGCGTCGCGCTGCTGCCCAACGAGCCGGACCTGGAGAAACTCCTCGCGGAGTATCGCGGCAAACTGGATGCAGCGTTCATTATCACTCCCCATGTCTATCATCACAATCAGGCAAAGGTATGCATGGAAGCCGGTCTCGACGTGCTGCTCGAAAAGCCAATGGTTATGAACGCCGATGAAGCACGGAGCCTGATCGAAACCCGTGATCGCACTGGACGATTGCTGGTGGTTGCTTTCCCCGGAAGCCTCTCGCCCAACGTGCGCACTGCTGTCGCACTGTTACGCTCAGGCGTATTCGGGCGGCTTATCACCATCAGCGGCGTCGTCTGGCAGAACTGGGGATCGATGACCGTCGGCACGTGGCGACAGCAACCGGAGGTATCTGGCGGCGGCTTCTTGTTCGACACTGGCGCCCACCTGTTGAACACTGTTGTCGATTTGGCAGGCGAGGATATCGCTGAGGTTGCAGCATACCTGGACAACCAGGGGCGTCCGGTTGAGACGTTGGGTGCAGTGATCGCGCGGATGCGGTCGGGGGCGCTGGTCACGCTGCATGCATGTGGCGAAGCCATTCCGTCATGCCATTCAGACGTGCGGGTCTTCTGCGAGCGCGCCATTCTGTACACTGGAGTCTGGGGCGAACGGCTCGAGGTGCAGTACAGTGGCGACAAACCGCCAGCTGCGATCCCTGTGCCCGAGTCTCATGGTGTGTGGGAACAGTTCCTGGCAGCACGTGCTGGCAAACAGGAGAATCCGTGTCCGCCGGAAGTCGGATTGCGGATGGCGCGTTTGTGGGATGCCATCAGGGCATCGGCTGC
This sequence comes from Roseiflexus sp., assembly GCA_017743475.1. GTDB lineage: Bacteria > Chloroflexota > Chloroflexia > Chloroflexales > Roseiflexaceae > Roseiflexus. The sequence goes on from JAGHYV010000019.1 coordinate 55,654, forward strand.
ACGCGGCGGCACATCGGTTCGCGTCGTTGAAGGTTGAAGGTTTCAGGTTGCAGGTTGCATGGTGCACGGTGCACGGTGCGCGTTGCACGTTCAACGTTAAACGTTCAACGTTGTTCAACGTTCTCCGGCGACACCCGTGCTATTTCCGGTTGCTCCCGTCCCAAAGCGTGCCACAGCACAGGGCAAACCCTGTGCCTTCGCACAAAATGCGGTATGGTACAATACGCACATTGGAAATAACAAGCGTATCCTAACCGAGCATATGCCCGGCGAAACATCAGATATTTATCACGCTTATGCGCCCTTTTACGATGGGAGCGGTCAGATCCGATTTGCAGTCCTGTTTGCTCACTATCTCCTGGGCGACATCCTGCCACGGCATCCGGTCACCGGGCACCGGGCACTCGATCTCGCCTGCGGCACCGGAACTCTGGCGCTCATTCTTGCCGACGCTGGATGGCAGGTCATCGGCATCGACCAATCGCCAGCAATGATTGCGATCGCACGCAACCGCGCGCAAACAGTGGAACCTTCCATCCGCCCCTGCTTCATCGAGGCGGATATGCGACGACTCTGGCGGACGGCAGACCAGAGCAAGGGTTGTGAGTGGCCCGACCAGGTGCAGCCAGATTCCTTTCACCTGGTTACCTGCACCTACGACAGCCTCAACTATATGCTGACCGAAGAAGACCTGGCGGCGTGTTTCGTAACTGCTGCCAAAGCGCTGGTTTCAGGAGGATTGTTCCTCGGAGACATGAACACGCGCCACTTTTTGGAGCATGAGTGGGGCGAGGTTGAGATCATCGAACGGCCAGGTTTCATTCAAATCAACCGCAGTCGTTTCGACCCGGAAACCGCCTGTTCGACAATGCACCTGATCGGGTTCGCTGGTAACGACGATGATGGGTACGAACGCTTCGAGGAGATCCATATCGAACGTGCCTATCCGCCAGAAACGGTCGCAGCATTGATCACTGGCGCCGGGTTGACGATTGAAGCAGTATATGATTGTTTCACCACGCAACCAATCAGCGAGCATACGCAGCGCATTGTATGGGTTGCCCGGAAGCGGTAGGCACCTGTGAAGAAAGTCATTGTTGTCACAACTGGCGGTAGTATTGCATTCAAACGTAACGCAGCAACTGGCGCCTTCGTTCCAATCGATGGCGAAGATATGCTCACCCAACTGCTGAACAGTGGCATTGCCGCAGAATTCAGCGAATTCAGCAGCCTGCCGGGTAGCCATATTACTCCAGCCCAGGGGTTGGAACTTGCGCGCCAGATTGATACGCTCCTGAACGACGAAACAGTGTCGGGCGTTGTCGTAACGCACGGAACCGATACGCTAGAAGAGACGGCATATCTCCTCGATCTGACCATCAGCCACGAGAAACCGGTGATCATCACTGGCGCCGCACGTCCTCCAACAACTCCCGGCTATGATGGTTTGTCCAATCTCGCCAGCGCTATCCGTGTCGCGGCAGCAACGGAAGTGCGTGAGACCGGCGTGCTGGTCGTATTTGCCGGACAGATCTTCGCTGCCGCCGACGTGCAAAAGGTGTACAATCAGTCCATCGAGGCATTTGCGGCGCCGGGATCGGGTCCGATCGGTTGGATCGTGGCGGATCGGATCTGGTTGCGCCATCGCCCAGCGCAGCGGATTCACATTCCCTGTATGCACCTCGAAGAGCGAGTCGATCTCATCACTCTCGGTCAGGGAAGTGACGACCGGTTGCTGCGCCACTCGATTGCCGATCGTGTGGCCGGGATTGTCATCGAAGCATTTGGCAGCGGTCGCGTGCCCCCGTGGTGGTTGCCCGCCATTCAGGAAGCGATTGCGCAACGCATTATGGTCGTGATTGCGACGCGCACCGGCAATGGCGCTCTGTACGATGAGTACGGCTACGTCGGCGCCTACCATGACCTCGCCCGCCTGGGAGTGCTGTTTGCTCATCACCTCAACGGTCCGAAAGCGCGGATCAAGTTGATGCTGGCATTGGGGACGGCACGTCGTCCGGAGGATGTGCGCGTCTGGTTCCCGTAATGAGTCGTCATCCGACAAGCTATGTGACATCAAACACGAGAAGATGTGGTGAGTGTGGAGCAGTGAATGCAGAATTCGGTGATCTATGCTGCTAACGATTGATATCGGCAACACGAATATCAAAATTGGCGTCTATCAGGATGAGCGGCTTGCCGCGCACTGGCGTGTCACGACTGAACGCCATCGGCTTGCTGACGAATACCTGGTGCTCTTACATAACCTGTTCGACCTTGGCGGCATCGATCCACGTGAGATTGATGGGTGCGCCATCTCGTGCGTGGTGCCGCCGCTGACCGGTGAGTTCCGCACGCTGTGCCGCACCTACTTCCACGTCGAGCCGTTGATGGTCAGCGCAGCGACGCCAACCGGGTTGCGCTACAACGTCGATACGCCAGCCGAACTCGGCGCCGACCGGATTGCCAACTCGCTAGCAGCCTTCCGCCGGTATGGTGGTCCGGTCATCGTGCTGGCATTCGGCACGGCCACCACCTTCGATGTGATTACTGCTGACGGCGAGTATATTGGCGGTGCGATTGCACCTGGCATCGGCATTTCTGCCGATGCGCTCTTCCGCCTGGCGGCAAAACTCTATCAGGTCGAACTGGTGCGACCGCCGAGTGTCATTGGGAAGAATACGATCCATCACATGCAGTCGGGTGTCATCCTGGGATATGCCGGGCTGGTCGAGGGGTTGGTGCATCGGATGCAGACTGAACTGGGCACATCCTGCCCGGTGGTGGCTACGGGGGGATTGGCAGAATTGATCGCTGCCGAAACTGAAGCCATTACCATTGTTGAACCATACCTTACGCTGGAGGGATTGCGACTGATCTACGAGATGAACCGATCATGAGCACGAATGTTTTACCGCCGCCCGACAAAAAAGCCGAATATGTCGAGCAGATGTTCAGCCGGATTGCGCCCGGCTACGATACCATGAACGGCATCATGACGCTGGGGTTGGACCGGAAGTGGCGTGCGATGACCGTTGCACTTGCCGCGCCGCCGAGTTGTGGTCGCGCGCTTGATGTTGGCACTGGCACTGGCGATTTCCTGGTGGAACTGACGTCATGGATGCCAGACGGACTGGCAGTTGGCGTGGATTTTACTGTGCCGATGATGCGTGCCGGTCTCCCCAAGATTAGGGACAGACGCGCAGTGTTTGTGGCGGGCGACGCACTGATGCTGCCGTTTGCAGATGAGAGTTTCGACACCATCACAACCGGCTTTACCCTGCGAAATGTAACCGACATCGCCGCAGCATTCCGCGAAATGTGGCGAGTCGCGCGCGTTGGTGCAACCATCGCATGTCTGGAAGTGGCCCGCCCGCGCCACCCGCTGCTGCGAGCGGGACACTGGTTCTATTTCCAGCGGATTGTGCCGTTGATGGCGCGCGCTCTTGGTGCCGATCCTGAAGCCTACACCTACCTGCCGCAGTCAGCGCGTGTCTTCCCGCCGCCGGAAGAACTGGCGCAGATCATGCGCGCAGCTGGCTGGAGCGACGTGATGTACCGCCTGGTGGGGTTGGGTGCGGCCGCCATCCATACCGGCATCAAACGCGGGTAACGCTGCCCGGAGGTCGCTATGCCTCGCTATGACGACGAATCTGAAGAAGAGGAGGAACGACCGCATCAGTTCCGTCGTCGAGAACTGCGCCGCGAGTCGCTGATGGAGCGTCGCCTGCGCCGTGCGCGCGGTGAAGAGGTGGACGATGTGATCGAAGAAGAGCCGCTCTATCTCCCGTATGACCCGGTCAGAACGGTGCGCTACGGCATGCCGCTGGCAGGCGGAGGATGTGCAGCAACAGCACTGTATGCGGCGCTTGGCGCCATCACCGTTGTGCTGCTACTCATGCTCTTCTGGCAGCGGATCGTCGCAACATTTGCACTGAATGTGCCGCAGCAGGTATTGCAGGTGATTGCAACCCCAACGCCGACGATCCGTGATTGGGGTGGCGCGATTCAGCAGATGAAGAACCTCAACCGCCTGGAAACGCAGCGGTTCTCTATCGAGCGGGTGGTCGAAGCTTCGACAGCGCGAGGTGATCCGCTCGACGCGCTCCTTGGCGAGCGCCTGCTGCTGATCGCTAGCGGCGATGTGGTTGCCGGGGTCGATCTGAGCAAACTGACCGAGCGCGACGTCATAATTTCACCTGATGGCGCCAGCGTCACGCTTACCCTTCCCGCATCGGAAATTTTCAGCGCGCGCCTGAACAACGAACGCACTCGCGTGTACGACCGCCAGACTCGCCTGCTCACCCAACTGACTGGCGGGCAGGACCCGAACCTGGAGACGCAGGCACGCCAGGAGGCGGAACGCCAGATTCTGGCAGCGGCATGCGAAAATGGCATCATGCAGCGCGCCGCCGATGAAGCGAAACGCTCGATGGAGCAGTTCCTCCGTCTGCTCGAATTCGAGCAGATCACCGTGATCGCAACGCCGGGACCGTGCGTTGTTGAACAGCGGTAAAGATGCTCCTATAATTATTTTGCGGTAATGAATGTCGTTGTCGCTCCTATTTGATCGTATCAAAGGCAGGACATGGCTGAACAACGCATGTTCAAATTAGAAAATGTTACCATCTACCATCAAGACGCTGCTCTCGTTTACCAGGATTGGCCAACTCCTGATGTCATTATTTCTGATGGCAGATATGGAGTATCAGGGTTTAAGGGCGACGCCAGAGAACCTGCGGAACTGAAAGCGTGGTATCTCGGTCATATCCAATCGTGGTCGCGCTACTCCAGACCTGGCACAACACTCTGGTTCGGGAACACTCGGATGGGCAATCGTGCATCCAGTGCTTGACGAGCATGGCTGGGAGTATGTCGGTTGCAATATCTGGAACAAGGGTATTCAACATATCGCTGGCAATTGTAATTTGCCAGTCTCGAAAGGTTTTCCTGTCGTCACAGAGGTCTGCGTACAATATGTTCGACGTACAGAGTTTTATCACGAAGGAAAATTATTAAGTTTGAAAGAATGGCTGAGAAATGAATGGGAAAGAACAGGTTTGCCAATATACAAAACCAATGAGGCATGCAGAGTAATAAATGCTGCATCAAGAAAGTATTTCACACGAGATCACTTATGATACGCCCCGCCACCTGAGATATTCGAACGAATGGTCGACTATGCCAAAAATACGGCGATCCCAAGGGAAGACCTTACTTTTTCATTTGACGGAAAAAGACCAGCAACTCAGGATGAATAAAATTATTTCCCACATTCAAAGGGAAATATGGAGTAACTAATGTCTGGAATCATCCTCCTCTTCACAACGAAGAAAGACTAAGAATACAAGGATCAGGAAAGTATGCACATTTAAATCAAAAACAGATCAAGCTGATTGAACTTATTATTGAGGTTTCTTCAAATCCAGGGGATGTCATATGGGAACCCTTCGGCGGTCTTTGTACAGCAGGGTTAGTTTCTTGCCTGATGTCCCGAATAGCGTATTGTACAGAAATTGACGAACATACTTACAAAATGGTGATTTCCAGATCGGAAGATCATGCCCGGAAAGCACGACAACAACCTCTCCTACTCGAAAGCCTGATCCAATATGAGGTTACTTGATGGAAATGCCACAGCGAGTTATACATGATACAAGTTAGCAGTACTTTGATGTTTGAGACTCGACAAAGTCTTTACTAGACTTCATCAAGGTTTAGTGGTATACTATTTTCATAAGAACTAAAATGGAGGG
>JAGHYV010000086.1 GCA_017743475.1 Roseiflexus sp.
CGCGCACGTTTCTCAACGTATCGACGGGTGCGCCATCCGACGCTGTATGCCGATCTCTGCCAGGCATGGACGGAGTACTACGGATGCGCTCTGCCGCAGGACGCAACGTATTTCCCGGCGTATCGCATGATCCCGCCGCAGGATGCAGGATTGGCGCGCGAGGTTGGCGGTTAGATGCGCCCCGTATGGGGGCGAAGCGGGTTCTTTGGTCTGAACATGTCGGAACGTCCACAAAGGCAGAGCATGCCAGGGAGCAGAATATGGACAGAGTGCCCATGTCATCGCCGGATGTGACCGATGCTGAGCGGGAAGCGGTCATGAGAGCGTTAAATACCCCGGTCTTGAGCATCGGACCGTATGTTCAACAGTTCGAGCAACGTCTATCGGCGTTCGTTGGCGCTCGTTACGGCATTGCAGTCAACTCTGGCACGAGCGGTCTGCATCTGAGCATTATTGCTGCTGGCGTTACTGAATATGATCTGGTTGTCACGACGCCATTTTCGTTTATCGCGTCGGCAAACTGCATTCTGTACGAACGCGGCATTCCGATCTTCGTTGATGTCGATCCGCTGACGGGTAATATCGATCCGGAACGGGTGCACGCTGCGATAAGCGATCTCTCGCGCGGCGGGACAGCGGCGCGGCGCTGGTTGCCGCCCGCTCTGCGCAATGGTCGTTATGGTCGGGTGAGGGCCATTCTTGCAGTGCATGCGTTTGGTCAACCGGCGGATATGGCGCCAATTGTCGCACTTGCGCGGCGGCGGAATCTGGTGGTCATCGAAGATGCCTGCGAGGCGCTCGGTTCGGAGTATCGCGGTCATCCGGCGGGGACGTTGGGCGATCTGGCTGTCTTTGCCTTCTACCCGAACAAACAGATCACCACCGGCGAAGGGGGCATGATTGTCACCAACAACGAAGAATGGGCTGTGTTGCTGCGCAGTCTGCGCAACCAGGGTCGTGATGTGTTCGACGCCTGGTTGAACCATACCCGGCTTGGCTTCAACTATCGGCTCGACGAGTTGAGCGCTGCGCTGGGGTGTGTGCAAATGCAGCGCATCCACGAGTTGCTGGCAAAACGCGCGCGGGTGGCAGCGTGGTACAACGAACGGCTCGCCGATCTCGAACTGGTCGAACGCCCACTGATCAGCGACACGACCACGGTGATGAGCTGGTTCGTCTATGTGGTGCGGATCAAACCGCCTGCTCGCCGCGATGTGGTGATGCGCATTCTGGCAGCCAGCGGTATTCCGAGTCGTCCGTACTTCACACCGATCCATCTGCAACCGTTCTACCGCAAACGGTTCGGTTTCCGCCGGGGCGATTTCCCGGTGACCGAACACCTGGGGGATACGTCGCTGGCGCTGCCGTTTTCCAGCGTCATGACCGAATCGCAGGTCGATATGGTGTGTGAACAGTTGCGCCGCAGTCTGGTGCAATCGATCCAGTCTGAAAATACGGTAGGCGTGGTGTGAGTCGTGAGATGACAGATCAGAAACGAATATCACAAGTGCGCATAATCACACGCCTGCAATTGTCACACCGATCCGCCCGCCTGGGATACGCAACGCTTCTGACCATCGCTGCCCTGACGGTCAGCGCCGAGTGGTGGTTGCCGGCGTTGGGCGGTCTGCTGGCGCTGGAAGGACGACCAGCGCACGCCGATGCGATTGTCGTGCTTGGCGGCGGGTTCCCGTTGCGTGACCAGCACGCGATCGATCTCTACCGTGAGGGGTGGGCGCGGGAGATCTGGCGCACCGGCGATCTGCCCGGCGGCTCGGTCGTGCTGCAGAAGGCACGCCAACTGGCAATCCAGCAGGGGGTTCCCGAAACGGCGTTCGTGCCGGTGGCGACCGATAGCACCTGGGCGGATGGGCGCGAAATTGCACGCATGGCGCAGGAGCGCCACGTCCGACGCCTGCTCATTGTCACCGACTGGTCTCACAGTCGGCGTGCCATGTGCGTGATTAATCGTCATCTTGCCGGTACCGGCGTCGTTGCGTTCTACGATGGTCCGCGCCATCCGCCCTACACGCCGGTCAACTGGTGGCGTGATCCCGAAGGTCGCCGGATTGTGTCCGGTGAGATGCTCAAGACGATCTACTATCTGCTGCGTTTCGGTGTGACGCCCTGGTCGTGTTGAGCAATCTGCTGCGCAACGGCGCGAAGCGGAACAGGAGGAGGAAATGTCTCGATCATTGCCTGCCGGACATCTATGCACAATAGATGTGTTGATGTTGACCATTGCAGCGTTTGTCAGTTATGCGCTGCGTCTCGAGCGTCTCGATCTGGGTGAGCACTGGCGGTCGTTCGTGCTGTTTGCCGGAATAGCGCCGGTTGTTGTGCTGATGCTCTTTGGGGTGACACGGGTCTATGCCCAGTACTGGCGCTATGCATCGTTCCACGAATTCAGTCTGCTGGCGTGGGCGCTTGTGTGCGCCGGGATCGTTCTGGAAGGCATAGTGCTGATCGGGCGCGCCCTGTTTCCGGTGATACCAGTCGTTCCGTTGTCGATCCCGCCGATCTTTGTCTTATCTGCGCTGATGCTGACCGCGTTGCCGCGCTTGATGATGCACGCGCGATTTCAACCTTCCCCCCAGCGCTGGTATCGACAGAGCGGTAATCGTGCGCTGATCATGGGTGCCGGTGAAGCCGGTGCAATGATTGTGCAGAGTATGCGTCTTGCCCGGCAGAATAATGTCATTGTGGGCTTTGTCGATGATAACCCGCACAAGCGAGGCGTGCGCATCAATGGCGTGCCGGTGCTCGGTGATCGTCACGATATTCCACGCCTGGCGGCAGAGTATCAGATCAACGAGGTGATCATCGCCATGCCGAGTGCGCCGGGCAAAACCATCCGTGAGATTGTTGCGATCTGCGAACGCGCCGGTGTGCGCGCCCGCATCATCCCCGGAATTGCCGAACTGGTCGATGGTCGGTTCAGCGTCAATCATATCCGCGATGTGCAGATCGAAGACCTGCTCCGCCGCGCGCCGATACGAACCGATATGCAGGCGGTGGGGAGCCTGATCCGTGGGCGGCGCGTGCTGGTCACCGGCGGGGGCGGATCGATCGGGAGTGAAATCTGTCGCCACGTGCTGCGGTACGAACCGTCTGACCTGATCATTCTCGGTCACGGTGAAAACAGTGTATTCGCCATCCACAACGAGTTGTATCGGTGGTTGAACACGCCACGCGGAGAGTCGGATGGCGTAGACGGTGATGGACAATGCCGGTCATATCGCACGCCAACGCTACATACGGTGATTGCCGATATTCGTTTCGCCGAGCGCATCCATGCAGTGTTCGAGCGGTATCGTCCGGAGATCGTGTTCCATGCTGCAGCGCATAAGCACGTTCCGCTGATGGAAGCCAACCCCGTCGAAGCGGTGACCAACAATGTGCTTGGCACGCGCAATCTGCTCGATGCTGCAATTGTCACCGGCGTTGAACGCTTCGTCATGATCTCGACCGATAAGGCGGTCAATCCCACCAGCATCATGGGGAGCAGCAAGCGCGCAGCCGAACTGCTGGTACATCACGCAGCGAAGGTCAGCGGTCGGGCGTTCATGGCGGTGCGTTTCGGCAACGTTCTGGGCAGTCGTGGCAGCGTCGTGTGGACGTTCAAACAGCAAATTGCCGCTGGCGGACCGGTGACGGTAACTCATCCGGAGATGCGCCGTTATTTCATGACGATCCCCGAAGCGGTGCAACTGGTGTTGCAGGCGGCGGCGCTTGGTCGGGGCGGCGAGGTGTTTACGCTGGACATGGGTGAGCCGGTCAAGATTCTCGATCTGGCGCGCGATATGATCGAACTCTCCGGATTGCAGGTAGGGCGCGACATCGATATTGCCTTCGTAGGGTTGCGCCCAGGAGAGAAACTCTTTGAGGAACTGTTCCTGCCCGGCGAGCAGTACGACCGCACAAGCCACGAGAAGATTTTCATTGCCAGGAATGCCAGCCGGCTTGTCCCCGCCGATGTGCTCGCACTGATCGCCGATCTTGAAGAGGCGGCTCTGTCGGACGATACGCCACGCACCGTCCGGTTGCTCCGTCTCATCGTTCAGCGTAGTCAATTGGCACCTCACGAGGATGCGCACGCCGATCATACGCTCGAGCCTGCCAGCCTGCGCGTGCTCGCAGTGGGTGGGTCGTAGCGGGTCGAATGTCCACGGCGCACGATGATCCTGCCTGCAGGTGACGCATTCTTCTGGATAGCGCAATGTTCCGCGCTGTGGGGGAGAGTGCGTCGCTCGCTGCACTCCAGTACGCTGGCATGAAGTTGCTTCCTGTGCTGCCGCAGTTCAGGGCATTAGATCGCACCCAACGCCGGTGCGGAACATCTCGTCGGTGTTCACATTTCTCCTGGGAGCCAGGGCATCTTGCCCTCGTAGACCCAACGAGGGCGGGACGCCCTCGCTTCCAGGCGCATGTGTTACCCCAAGTGGGAACAGGTACAACGTCTCTGGAGTTGGACAAAACCGGTGAGTCGCGGTACGCTAGAGAACCTGGAGACGGTGCAGGCATGGGGAGGCAGATTCGTGCGCGTTTTCATTACTGGCATTACGGGTCCGGTTGGCAGCGCGCTTGCCGACTATCTGGTGACACTACCCGGCATCGAGGTGCACGCTTTCAAACGCTGGCGCAGCGATACGCGCCCGATTGCGCATCTGCTTGGACGGATCACGGTGCACGAGGGAGACATCGAAGATCCGTACTCGGTCGCGCGCGCGGTGGAACGGGCGGCGCCGGATCGTGTGTACCATCTGGCAGCGCAGAGTTATCCCAGCGAGTCGTGGGATGCGCCGGTTGTCACCATGCGCACCAATGTCGAGGGAACGATCAACCTGCTGGAGGCGGTGCGCCGTTATGCGCCACGCGCGCGGGTGCATATCGCCGGTACCAGCGCCGAGTACGGCTGGGTGCGTCCAGAAGAGACGCCGATCCGCGAAACGCATCCCACCCGTCCACTCAGTCCTTACGGTGTGAGCAAGGTCGCAGCCGGATTAAGCGGCTTGCAGTATGCTGCCAACTACGGTTTACACGTTGTCGTTACCCGTTCGTTCAATCACGTCGGTCCGCACCAGGGTGACCGATGCGCCATTCAGACGTTCTGTCGTCAGATGGCGCTGATTGAGCATGACCGTCAGGAACCGGTCATTTACGTTGGCAATCTGGAAGCGCGGCGTGATTTCACCCATACGCGTGATGTGGCACGTGCGCTCTGGCTGTTGCTCGACCATGGCGTGTCAGGTGAAATCTACAATCTCTGCTCAGGTGTGGCGACGCGCATTGGCGATATTGTTGCACTGGTGCAACGGTCTGGTCGTGTTGCAACGGAAGTTCGCGTTGATCCAGCGCGTCTGCGTCCGTCGGATGAGCCGCTGCTCGTGGGCGACAATACGAAACTGCGGCAGGCGACGGGATGGGCGCCCCAGATCGATGTGCCAATGATAGTAGAGGAGTTGATGGCATACTGGCGGGAACGGATTGCTACGGGGGGGTGAGGTGTGAAACGCTCTGCACCGTCCATGGGGCACGGCCCGGAGTCGGGGTGCCCGGAGTCGGGGCACAGCATGCCGCGCCCCGACGTCTCCGCCGCAATGCGGTATGCCGTGCCCCGACGTTTCTGCCGCGATGCGGTTTGCCGTGTCGCACGAGACGCCCGCTTCCGGCGACGGGTGCAGCCCCTTCCAACCGGCCTTGTGAGCACTGCGCTCCCCTATCTCCACGCCTTCGCGCCTCCGCGTGAGCCGGTCCAATGCACGCAGAGATGCGGAGCAGGCGGAGAGATGTCGCGCGAGGCATCCGCTTCCGGCGGAGCGTTCGACCTCCTGTTAGAACTGCGATGTGCCGAAATACATTTCGGCGTACTTCTCTCGTAGACCAAAATTATGGTCTTTGAGTAATTATTCCGCTATAGCCTGCACAGGTGGGCTTCGCCTTGCCTAGCCGAGGGCTTCAGCCCAATGGCTAGTCCAGTATAGCGGAATTAAATTCTCAATCTCCACAGTTGCCGCGTGGGGAGCGCGATGGTGATTGCGGTCGTCCTCTCGTAGACCGAAATTCATTTCGGTCGCCGCGTGAGGCGCGACTTCGGGAATGTTCAACCCCGTCCATTGGGTTCAACCTTTGTGAGAACCGCTATAAAGAGGCGAGATGTTTATCCCTGCGGTGCAGGGACTGGCTCCTCCGGTTCTGCGGCAGCTGGCGGGGCTGACGTCGGAAGCGCTGCAATCTGGTAGAGGGCAACAATTTTGTCTCGCGCTAATGCGGCAAAGTCACGCAGTATCGGCATGCCGCCAGCAATCGGGAAGATCTGCACACTGCGAAGCGGCAGAAAATCCTCCATAAGTCGCTCAAGCGCCTCGGTCAGCGTCAGGCCCGGTCGGACATAACACGTCCCGCGGATGACAAAGGCAGTTGTGAAGAACATCGCCGTCAACGGCACAACCTCCCGGCGTTGTTCTTCGAGCGGGTAGTTGGGCGGCGGCGGCGCTTCTGCCAGGGTTGCTACCAGTACTGCCTCTGATCGGTCGCAGAGGAGTTGCGGCAGGCGCTGTGTTGTGGGATGATGTCCCAACGGTACGATCGTTGCGTCACGCAGGGTGAGGTAGCGGCGCTGTTCACCATTGACCGCGTCACTGACGCGCCGATAGATGGTAAGATCATACGCCCCTGTGATCACCAGGCTGTTAGTGTAGATCTCGACGTAATGGGTATAGAGCGGTGTCAGATTACGCCTCACACATTACTTCGTTCTGCAACGCGGGCCAGTACACTCCAGAACTCCGGATACGACACATCAACCGCCCCAGCGCCGCGCAGCGTCGTTTCACCAGATGCCACAAGCCCGGCGATAGCCCATGTCATCGCCAGGCGATGATCGCCGTGGCTATCGAGCGAAGTGCCGCGTAGCCGCGCACCTCCTGAAATGATCATGCCATCGCTGGTTGGCTCCACCGTCGCACCGAGCGCCGTCAAACCGGATGCCGCCGTCGCGATGCGATCAGTCTCTTTAACACGCAGTTCCTGGGCATCACGAATAATTGTTTCACCTTCTGCGCATGCTGCAGCGAGCGCCAGAACCGGCAGTTCATCGATCAGGCGCGGGATCAGCGCGCCTTCAATGGTGATGCCGCGCAACTGTGACGAACGTACGGTCACATCTCCGACCGGTTCACTCCCCTCGACACGCTGATTCGTCACCTCTATCTGTGCACCCATGGCACGCAATGCGTCAAGCGCGCCGGTGCGTGTCGGATTGAGACAGACGCCGGTGGTTGTCAATTCAGCATCGGGATGGATGGCAGCTGCGACCCACCAGAAAGCTGCCGATGACGGATCACCCGGCGCCCGGAGCGACAATGGACGCAGCGCATGAGAGTATACTGGCGGCATAAGACGGATGACTGGCATATCGACCGTGATCTCAACTCCCATCGCTGCCAGCATACGCTCAGTATGGTCCCGCCCATCGGTGCGACCGGTCAGCGTCAGCGGCGCATCGCCGAACAGCGCTGCCAGCAGCAGCGCACTCTTGACCTGTGCCGACGCAATTGGCAGTTCATATGCGCCACCGTGCAGGTGTGCGCCGCGTACTGCCAGAGGCGCGTAATTGCCCTGCCGTCGACCGTCGAGGCTGGCACCGAGGGCACGCAGCGGCGCAACAATGCGCTGCTGTGGACGTGAACGGAGTGACGAGTCACCAGTGAGTACAGCAAACATGCCCTCCTGCCCGGCGATCATGCCTGCCAGCAGGCGCAGTGTCGTGCCAGAGTTGCCGCAGTCCAGCACATCGACCGGTTCGCGGAGACCACGCAACCCTACGCCATCGACACGCACTGTGGTTCCCTGGCGTTCGATGCGTACGCCGAGCGCCTGAACGCAGGCAATGGTTGAGAGGCAGTCTGCACCTGTGAGAAAGTTCGTGATCTCAGCACTGCCGGAAGCAACTGCATTCAACAGAATCGCCCGGTGTGAGATCGACTTATCGCCTGGGAGTTCGATGGTGCCTCGTAGTCGATGCGGAGGGGTGATAATATATACCATAACTGGCTTCACAACAAGAACGCACTGCCGAGATGCTGATGTCCATCATGTCCTCTGCGCTACTGCAGCGACTTTTGCAGGAGACTCACAACTGCTACATTCGGAATGACTCGTCACTGGTCTGGCTGGGTGACCAGTTTATACCCGAACCCACGGACTGTCACAACGAAGCGAGGATTGCCGGGATCGGATTCGATCCGCTGGCGCAGGCGGTAGACTAGCGCATCGATAGCATTGTAATCGTACACTTCATAATCCCACACGTTTCTGGCGATTTCGTCCTTACTCAGCACCTGACCTTTATGGGTGTAGAGCAATTCGAGCAACTGAAACTCTTTCACCGTCAGCGGCGGATCGAGAAGTTTGCCGTGAATGTAGACCTCCTTGGCGCGGCTATCGACGCGCAGCGCCTCTTCATGCGAGCGCACACGCTTGAGAATCTCCAGCGGCAACGGACCTTTCTGGGTCGCCTCGGGATCGTTGAACACAATCTCAGCATCAGCGATCCAGATGCGATCCTGGTTGTGCAATGTCTGAACACCCTCAATACGCTTGCCATTGACATATGTTCCATTGGTGCTATCGAGATCGCGGATCAGATATCCGTTCTCATCACGCTCAAGACGCGCATGGCGGCGCGATGCGAGCGGGTGATCGATCACAATATCATTTGCCGGGTCGCGACCCAAAGTAAGGGTCGGACGATCCCATTCGATCTGAACAGTTGCAGCATCCTGACGCCTGATAACCAGGATCGGTACAGGTCCCGACTGCATGGATAGCCTCCAAATTCCATCACATTGACGCCATCTGTGCCACCAGCGCGTGATGTGGTACAATCATCGTCGGGTACTGTAAACGATTATACCATTGACCGCGAAACAGTGACAAGCCGAGCGAAGGGCGGATTTCGGGCGCGCGTCAGCGCAGTGCGAGAGCGGCAATGACCCGTCTCATCGGTCAACATCTTGGTCGCTATCTGGTGCAGGAAGAAATCGGACGCGGCGGCATGGCGCGCGTCTATCGCGCTTTCGACACCTCGCTGAAGCGTACCATTGCGCTCAAGGTCATGGCGCCGCATCTTGCACTCGATCCAGAGTTCGAGCGGCGTTTTGAACGCGAAGCGATAACGGTTGCCAATCTCCGCCACCCCAACATCGTTACCGTGTACGACATCGGTGAGGCGAATGGTTTACGCTACATCGCAATGGAATGTGTGCGTGGACGAACGTTGCACGCGATTATTCGCGAGCGCGGCGCACTGGGATTGGCAATCGCTATCAGCATTATTGCTCCAGTCGCCGATGCACTCGACTATGCTCACACTCAGGGGGCAGTGCATCGCGATGTCAAGCCGCACAACATCCTGATTGATATTGAAGGTCGTGTGCTGCTGACTGATTTCGGCATTGCACAGGCGCCGGATGGCGAGCGTCTCACGCGCACCGGCATTTTTATGGGAACGCCAGAGTATATTTCGCCGGAACAGGCGTCAGCGCAGCGCGTCGATGGGCGCAGCGATCTCTATTCGCTGGCAGTTGTTACTTACGAGATAATCACCGGTGTTGTGCCCTTCTCCGGCGCGACGCCGCAGTTGATCATGGCGCACGTGCAATCGCCGCCGCCGCCCCCCTCGTCAATTGCGCCCCGAGAACCGCCAGAACTCGATCTGGTGCTGGCGCGCGCGCTTGCGAAGCGCCCTGCACAGCGTTTCGGCAGCGGCGCTGCTTTTGTCGAAGCATTGCAGATCGTTGCCCGACGTAACAATGTTGCACCAGCGTCGCAGCAGGAAGTCGCCGATCTGGCGCTGCCGCGCGCTGTTCCGCAACGCACGGCGCTGTCGTCGGCAACCGTCAACGGTCCGGCGGTACGCCCGGTATCCGGCAGGGCGGATCAGGTTGTATCACTGCAAGGCGATCAAACGCCGATCGGCGCTCCGCTCCGGCGTCCGCCGCTCCGTTCCACACAGGAGCGCAGCGCGTCTGCAAAGGCGTCGTTGCACTCCCTGCCTGAACAACGTGACATCCGCTGGTCAATCGTTGCTCCAGTTAGCGCCGGGGTTATCGTTGTGGCGCTGATCGCGGCACTCTTCGGCGCGGGGGTGTTTGGCGCCTCTGGGCAGGCGCAACCTGCTCCGCCGCTGGTGACGGTCATGCTGACCGAAACCCCACCGCTGCCGCCAACCTGGACGCCAGCGCCCTCGCCGACCTTTACACCGACGCCGGCACCAACCGATACTCCTACTCCGATACCGCCAACCCCTGTACCGCCAACCCAGGCGCCGGTGTTCATGCCTCCGCCTCCACCGCCCCCGCCTCCGCCGACGGCAACCCCCGAACCGCCAACAGCAACGCCAACGGCAACCCCCGAACCGCCAACGGCGACGCCAACAGCAACACCGCCAGCGACCGGTATGCCCGGAGCGACGTCGACTGTCACTGCCACAGCGGGCACTGCCACGCCAACGGCGACGCCCGGCGCCACCGCAACTCTGACTCCCGGCACGACGACAACACCGGCTTCAGATCTCACGCCAACTGTCACGGTTATGCCAACGTCCAGTGTTGCGCCGACCGCCACGACCGGTTCGGAGAACATCGGGACGCCGCCAGCTGACGTCACTGCTTCACCAACACCTTCGTCAACGCCGGAAGCATCGCCGACCGTTCCTTCACCTTCGCCGGAAGCATCGCCAACCGCTTCACCGCCACCCGGTTGATGATTGGCGTCTGCCTGGCAAGGCGAACGTTCAACGTTCAACCCACTGACCTTCAACTGTCTTCCCTTCCCCCAACACCGCTAGCACATCACACATAACCTCGATCCACGCCGGATCACCGCCTGCGTTATGCACACGCCGATCAAGACGCACGAACTGCGGTCCGATACGTATGCCTCTAGTGCGAGCGAAGCGCCGCTCCAGTCTTGATCGCGCCTGATCGTTCCCTTCTGGCAGGCGAATGATAAACTCAGCGTCGGTGGTGACGACCGATGTTACACCAGCAGCCAGCGCCAGTGCCTTGATGCGCAACCAGATCAGCAGTTGCTCTGCTGGCTCTGGCAGTTCTCCAAACCGGTCACGCAATTCCTGGCGTAGGTCGCGCACTGCTTCCGGCGTTTGCACTTCCGCCATACGCTGGTACACTGCCAGCCGCACCCGATCGTCAGGAATGTAATCGATCGGCAGGTAAGCGTCGAGCGGGAGATCGAGTGTGACCAGCGGCGAGATCAGCACCTTTTCATCCACCCGTACCGCTGGTCGCTTGGAGGGAACAGATGGACGTGCAGGCGTCGATGTCTGCCCGTCGGAAGGTTGTGCTGACATACTCTGGAATGTGCGTATTGCGTCTGTGCCGGTGATAAAGTTCGTTGCGATTAACCGCTGTTTCAGCGTGCGCACCGCCTGCTCAAGCAGACGCGAATAGAGATCAAAGCCAACCGCAGCAATATGTCCGCTTTGCTCAGCACCCAGCAGGTTTCCTGCGCCGCGAATCTCAAGATCGCGCATGGCGATACGGAACCCCGCGCCGAGTTCGGTCGCCTCCTGGATTGCCTGTAATCGCTCCTGCGCCTCTGGTGTCGAAGGACGTTCTGACTTATAGAACAGATACGCATAGGCGCGCTGTGTGCTCCGCCCGACCCGACCGCGCAGCTGGTACAATTGCGCCAGACCAAAATTGGTTGCGTCGTCAATGATAATCGTGTTGGCGTTAGGCACGTCCAACCCGCTCTCGATGATTGTTGTGCAGACCAGCACATCATCTTTGCCGGTGAAAAAGTCGATCATCACCCGTTCCAGTTGATGTTCCTCAAGTTGCCCGTGCGCGATGGCAATCCGGGCTTCTGGCACTAACTGGCGCAACCGGTCGGCAACATAGTAGATGCTCTGCACCCGATTGTGCACGAAGTAGACCTGTCCGCCGCGGTCGAGTTCGCGTAGAATGGCTTCGCGGATCAGGCGCTCGTCGTAGGGCAACACGTAGGTTTTGATTGGAATACGATCTTCTGGCGGTGTATCGATGATGCTGAGATCGCGAATGCCTGCCAGCGCCATGTGGAGCGTGCGCGGGATCGGTGTTGCTGTCAGGGTCAGAACATCCACATTGGTGCGCAACTGTTTGATACGCTCTTTGTGACGCACGCCGAAGCGCTGCTCCTCGTCAATCACCAGCAGTCCCAGATCTTTGAAGACCACATCTTTTGAGAGCAGGCGGTGGGTACCAATAATAATGTCGATCGCGCCGTGCGCCAGGCGCTGCACAATCTCGCTCTGCTCCTTTGCCGAACGGAAGCGGGAAATCATGTCAATCCTGACTGGAAATGCCGCCATACGCCGACTGAAGGTGTCGTAGTGCTGCTGAACCAACACGGTGGTTGGCGCCAGCACCGCCACCTGTTTACCGTCCTGCACCGCTTTGAACGCTGCCCGCAGCGCCACTTCCGTTTTACCAAATCCGACATCGCCGCAGACCAGGCGGTCCATTGGTTGCGGCTGCTCCATATCGCGTTTGACATCGATGATCGCTTTGAGCTGGTCGGGTGTTTCGACGTAGGGGAAACTGGCTTCGAGTTCTCGTTGCCATTCGGTATCTGGGCTGAAGGCATGCCCTTCCACTAGTTGACGTTGCGCATAGAGGGTGATCAACTCTTCTGCCAGATCCTGCACAGCCGCACGCGCCTTACGCTTGGCGCGTTCCCAGTCCTGCGTGCCCAGGCGGGTGAGTTGCGGTTCGACATCACCAGCGCCGATGTAGCGCGACACGCGATCAATCTGATCGACTGGCACGTAGAGCCGATCCCCTTCGGCATACCGCAGGTTTAGGTAGTCGCGCTCGACGCCGCCGACGCTTCGCCGCACCAAACCTTCATAGACGGCAATGCCATGCTCAATATGCACCACATAGTCGCCTGGTTTCAATCCGCGCAGAAAGGCAGCACGGTCTTCTGCGCGGCGGTCGCGACGACGGCGACGATCAGTAATGATGCGTCGCTGCCGCCAACCAAAGATCTCGGTGTCGCTGTAGAGGGTTAGGTTGAGCGCTGGCATACGAAAGCCTTCGTCGAGCGTACCGTGGAGAACGGTCAACCTGGATACAATGTTCTCTACGCCGTCCGATGCGTCGCGCTGCAACGCTTCTGTGATGAGTTCCTGTAACCGCGCTGCCTGAGGCGTAACGAGAACCACCCGCTCACCAGCGCGCAGTCGCTCGACGACATCGTCAACTAATCGCCGGATCTGTCCGCCGAACAGTTCGGCAGGAACGAACAGGCGTTCTGGCAGGAGATGAACCCGGAAGCGGTCTTCGGAGGGGTGCACGCTGCAGGTGTCGGTCAATGGTGCAGGATTGCCGTTCTGTTCCCTGGATGAAAAGGATGGCGGAAGCGGTGCAGGATCGGGCAGGAGCACATCCCAGAACGGATGTTCGTTGTTGCTGAGATTCACCAGCGTGTGCGCTTCCGCCAAAGCCACCAGTTCATGCCAGCAAAGATAGGGGCGCGGAAAGGCTGCTGGCAATTCACCAGCATCGATCTGCTGGCGGCGGCGCGTTTCCGCCTGCTGGTCAAGTTCGGCTGCATGCCGGGCAATCAGGAGTGCCTCGCTAAGGACAACCGGTGCCCCGGATGGCAGATGATGCAACAGTGTACCAGGCATCTCTGGGTTATCGCGGAAGAATGGCGCGAACATCGCGCGCCCCTCGAAACGCTCCCCATTCCTGATGTGATCCAACGCATGCAACCACTCATCGAGCGCTTCACGCCGCAGCATCGAGGTATCGATAGCGCGCATTCGTTCCAGCGCAACATCGCGTCGCCATAGCGGGAACTCGTGCGGCGGACCGATGATCGCATCGCGGATCTGCGCCTCGCTACGCTGAGTCAGCGGATCGAACCGACGCAGACTATCGATTTCATCGCCAAAGAACTCAATCCGTAGCGGAAGATCATCCCCCGGCGAAAACACGTCGATAATGCCGCCGCGCCGGTTGACTTCGCCTGGCTCCTCGACCATCGGTGCGTACCGATACCCCGTAGTGATCAACCGTTCGATCAGATCATCGGGCGCATACGCCATGCCCCGTTCCAGGCGCACACTGGCATCGCGCAGTTCATCAGGCGTCAGCGATGGCTGCATCAGCGCTTTGACCGGGGCGACGATCACGAACGGCGCTACATCCGCATTGCCAGCGTTGAACGCTGCCAGGTAATGCAGCACACGCAACCGTGCCGTCAAAATGTCGGCGCCGGTTGACATATGCTCATACGGAAGCGCATCGCTCGCTGGAAACAGGAATACCCGATCTGTGCCGATCCACTGCCGCAAATCTTCGTGCGCACGCAGCGCCGCATCGGTTGTTCCCACAACATACAGCAGCGGCGTAACGCTGCGGAGGGTAAAGGCGGCAACCAGCGGTGTCCGCGCTGCACCCGGCGTCGGCGCGACATGCAGGCGCGCCCCCCGATGAGCGTGCAGCGTCGCAATCAGGTCCTGCACCGGCGCAATTGCGGTGATTTCTGCAAGCACAGCAGCACACGTGGTTACTGACATCACAGGTACCAACACAGAAACGGAGCACAGTCGCATGACCGGCTCCTTACGGAAAATGTCACATCCGTTCGCAGGCGAAGCGCCCTTCATCAATGTTCTGCTGCAAAAGCGCACTGCTGAGACGCTAGGTGCGCAGCGTCTTCATCTCTCTGCATTGGCTGCGCCGCTACAGTGACGTGACCTTTTTGCAGAGGACCATGTACGGTACCGCAAGAACCGCTTCAGCCCTGCGAAACGATGCTAAAGGTGTTATACCATGAAGCGCGCCGCAGCGCAAAGCCGCAGCGTTGCACGCGCGTCTCTTCGTGCTATAATACACAAGAATTGCTTTACTTTTCTAGCCCCTGGAGTACTATCGGTGAAGGTCACAACCGAAAAGAAGCCGCGCAGCATCCTCGAACTCACCATCGAACTGGACAAACAACAGATCGAGAAGGCGCTGGATCGCGCGGCGCGGCGTATGTCGCAAAAATACAACATCCCTGGCTTTCGTAGGGGCAAAGCGCCTCGTTTCATCGTTGAAAACTACTTCGGTCGAGAAGCACTGCTTGAAGAGGCGTCCGACGACCTGATCCAGAAGGCGTTCCAGGATGCGCTCAAGCAGGAGGGGATCGAGCCGTATGCCCAGGCACACCTGACCGATGTTAACCTGACCGAGGCGCCATACCGCTTTACCGTTGAAGTACCAGTCGCGCCGACCGTTATTCTGCCCGATTATCGTTCGATCCATGTGCCGCTCGAGATCGATGAGGTGACCGACGAAACGGTTAATCGCGCGATGGAGATCCGCCGCGACCGGCATGCAGTGCTGCGGGCGCTGGACGAGCCACGCCCGGCGCAGCCCGGCGATCAGCTGACTGTCCGGATTGAAACATTTGTGGATGGTAATCCGCTCAATCCGCGCGCCGAGGGTGAGGATATACCACAGTCCACATTGGTGCTCGATCCTGAGCGTATCGTGCCCGGCCTGTACGAAGCCCTGGTTGGCGTCTCGCCCAACACTATAGTAGATGTGACTGTTCGCATGCCAGATGACCACGAAAACGAACAGGTTCGCGGTAAGGATGTGCGCTTCGTCGTCAACGTCCTCGACGTTCAGGAACGACTGCTACCTGAATGGGACGAACTGCCTGCGCTGGAGAACTTCGAGGGCACGCTCGACGAACTACGCGAGCAAACCCGTAAGGAACTGATCGAGTCAGCGCGCAGGAACGCCGAAGATAAAGTGTTTGTCGAGTATGTGCGCCAGGTTGTCGCCGCAACCACCTTCGATTTGCCCGATGCCCTGATTGTTCGGGAAGCGGATAGAATCCTGCGCGAGCGCGAAGCGGAGTTCGAGCGATACGGTGTCAGTCCTGAGCAGATTTACAAAGCGCAGGGGAAGAAGCGCGACGACCTGATCGAAGAGTTGAAACCGGTTGCCGAAGAACGCGCCAAACGCGGTCTGGTATTGCGCGAAATCGCGAAAGCGGAAGGTCTCGCGCCAGACGAAGCGGAAATCGCGCGCGAGGTCGAGGACATTGTCGCAAGCATGGAAGAGGAGAAGCGTGACAGTGCGCGTCTCCTACTGGACACAGAGTTGCGTCCCCTCGTCGTAGCCGGGATTGTTGATCGCAAACTGCGGCGTCGCATTCTTGTCATTGCAACTGGCGATCCATCGTTTGAGCAGGTTGCGTCTCCCGAAGTCGCCAGCGAGCCAAAGGTGGCTGTTGGCGATGAGGTGCAGATGGCTGATGCACATATTGATAGCACACCCGTCGATGACGTTTCCACTGAGACGCCCATCGTGTCACGGGAAGAGAACGGAGAGTCGGTCAAGAATCAGAGCGTCGTCGATGTGGCGACGCCCGAAACAAGAACGGAGTAACCTATGGGTATCTGGCAAACGAATCATCGGATTGACTGGATATCGCCGCGCGTGGATGCACTCATCCCGATGGTGGTCGAGAGCACCAATCGCGGCGAGCGAGCATACGATATCTACTCGCGGTTGCTGAAAGAGCGCGTGATTCTGCTGGGTACGCCGATCGATGATCAGATTGCCAACCTGATCGTCGCGCAGTTGCTGTTCCTCGAACACGAAGACCCGGATCGCGATATCTGGCTCTACATTAACAGTCCTGGCGGTTCGATCACAGCCGGTCTGGCGATCTACGACACTATGCAGGTCATCCGTCCCGATGTGGCAACCGTGTGCGTCGGCATGGCGGGCAGTATGGCAACACCAATCCTTGCCGGCGGTGCGAAAGGGAAACGCTACAGCCTGCCGCATTCGACAATCCATATGCATCCGGCAGGTGGCGGAGCGCGCGGTTACGCGCCCGATGTCGAGATTATGGCGCGCGAGTTGCTGCGTGAACAACAGTTGGTCCGCGAACTGCTAGCGAAGGATACCGGTCAACCGCTTGAACGTATTGCACGCGACTTTGACCGCGACCTGTTTATGGATCCGCAACAGGCAAAAGAGTACGGCATCATCGACGAGATCTTGACTCGTGAAGATCTGCCGGCTGCCAGCGAGCGCCGCTGAACGACTATAGGAGCGCGTATGTCTCGCACACGCAGCGGTAACACAAATTCATCGAACAATCGTGGCGCATACCTCTGTTCGTTCTGCGGACGGGGACAGGAAGAGGTGCAGCGCCTGATCGCAGGTCCCGGTAATGTGTTTATCTGCGATGAGTGTGTGGCGCTGTGCAGCGCGATCATCGCCGAAGAAACAGGGACGCGCCCATCAACCCGACGTTCCTCTGCCAGCCTGCCAGCGCGTCTGCCCACGCCGCGCCGCCTGCGCGAATGGCTCGATCAGTACGTTATCGGGCAGGATCGCGCGAAAGTAGTGCTGTCAGTGGCGGTCTATAACCACTACAAGCGACTCCGCGCCGGGCAGAACGCCGATGATGTCGAGATCGGCAAGAGCAATATTCTGCTGATCGGTCCGACTGGTAGTGGAAAGACGTTGCTGGCACAGACGCTGGCGCGAGTGCTCGATGTTCCCTTCGCCATCGCCGATGCCACTGCACTGACCGAGGCGGGATATGTTGGCGAGGATGTCGAAAACATTCTCCTTCGGTTGATCCAGGCTGCCGAAGGTGATATCGAACGTGCGCAGACCGGGATCATCTACATCGATGAAATCGACAAAATTGCGCGCAAGGGCGATAATCCGTCGATTACGCGCGATGTGTCGGGCGAAGGAGTGCAACAAGCGCTGTTGAAGATCCTGGAAGGGTGCGTGGCGCACGTGCCGCCGGTTCCTGGGCGCAAGCATCCACAGCAGGAGTATATTTCGTTCGATACGACCCATGTGCTGTTCATCTGCGGTGGCGCCTTTGAGGGTCTTGACAAAATTATCAGCCAGCGCATCGGCAGCAAGCGTAGTATCGGCTTCCACGCCAGTGAAGCGACCGAAACTCCAGCATCGTTGCTGTCGCAGGTCACGCCAGATGACCTGTTGCGCTACGGTTTCATCCCTGAATTCATTGGGCGTCTGCCAGTGGTTGCAGCGCTCGATCCGCTCGATAAACAGGCAATGATCCGCATTCTGACCGAGCCGCGCAATGCAATTATCAAGCAGTACCAGAAGATGCTGGCGCTTGATCACGTTGATCTCGAAGTGACACCTGATGCGCTCGAAGCGATTGCTGACCGTGCGCTCAAATCGAAGACCGGTGCGCGCGCGTTGCGCACGATTGTTGAAGATATTCTGCTTGATGTAATGTACGAAGCGCCATCTCAGGAACACATCGGGCGATGTATTGTCAACGCCGAAGTGGTCGAGCGGCGTGCACATCCAATTCTGGTGCCGCGCTCTGCCGAACGGCAAGAGTATCGCCGGCGTATGGACGAGGCAGTGTAACGTTCTCTGGAGGAACCTGTGACTGTGTCGCAACCTGCGGAACCGCGCGCGACAATTGGTGTCATCGGCGGAAGCGGACTATACGCCATGGAGGGGCTTGCCGACGTCGAGCAGGTGAGGCTGGAAACCCCGTTTGGCGCACCAAGCGATGCGTATGTCATTGGAACCATTGCCGGACGTCGTGTCGCATTTTTACCACGTCATGGCGTCGGTCACCGCTTTTCGCCGAGCGAAGTTCCGAATCGCGCAAATATTTATGGTTTTCGCATGCTCGGCGTTCGCTACCTGATCGCCGTAAGCGCTGTCGGCAGTCTGCGTGAAGAGTATGCTCCAGGTCATATCGTCATTCCTGATCAGTTGTACGACCGCACGAAGGGACACCGCCCTGATACCTTTTTCGGCGGCGGGCTTGTAGTGCATGTGCAGTTCGACCGCCCGTTCGACGCCGGGCTTTCTGATCGTCTGGAGCAGGCAGCGCGCGCCGCTGGCGCGACAGTGCATCGCGGCGGGACGCTTGTGGTGATGGAGGGTCCACAGTTCAGCACACTGGCAGAAAGTGAGGAGAACCGGCGTCGCGGGCATGACCTGATCGGCATGACCGCGCTGCCCGAAGCCAAACTGGCGCGCGAGGCGGAGATTGCCTACGCGATGCTGGCAATGGTGACCGATTACGACTGCTGGCATCCTGGGCACGACGCCGTGACTGTTGAAATGGTCGTGCAGGTTCTGCGTGCTAATGCGCGCCTGGCACAGGACGTGGTGCGGCACGTGATCCCCCTGATCGGTGATGGCTTCGATAGCCCGGCGCACCGCGCGCTGGCGAACGCGATCATTACCGATCCTGCCGTTGTGCCGCCTGAAAAACTGGCGCAGGTTGAGCTGCTGGTTGGGCAGTATATGCGCAGCGTATAGT
>JAGHYV010000020.1 GCA_017743475.1 Roseiflexus sp.
GGCGCACGATGCGCCACCCGTAGCGGAAGGGGTCATCGGGCGGCGTGTCGGCGGCGGGAGTTGGTCTGGTCGTTGCGGTTGTCATAGTTTCAGTATACCATACCCCCTGGGAGGTCCGGCAAGCCCCTAATCACATTATCGGTTTTGGCCACTGAGAAGCCAGACACCCCCTCTCCAGCTATGCTGAAGAGGGAGGCGAAAGGGGTGAGAAAAAAGTTGCCGGGATGCAACCGTCGTCAATCACGCCGCCTCAGCATCAGCTAGCGTCGGAACGCGGGCGATCAGCAGGCGGTCATCAAGCCGGAACATAGTGAGAATGCCTAGGATCTGAACCGCTGCCAGTGGCAGCAACAGTGCAAAGTAGGCAGGCGAGAACTTTGTCACCAAACCATTCTGCACCAGACCGACGTGCAGGAAGAACATCCCAAAGACGAACAATCCCACTGCCGGACAGATCAGTCCATAGCTGGCCGAGCTGCGCTCCGAACCAAACAGATAGGTGCGGAAGTATCCTACCCGCCGCAGCACTGACAGTCCGAACACTCCGGGTCAGTATCTGCATGCTGAAAAAGGCCGCCGTAATCAACAACCGGTGCGGCGCTTCGATGTGCAGATCGAAGCCATTGTGCAGACCGTGGCTGATGCGAAGGAGCGCAATTCCGATCAGGGTCAACAACAGGATCGGCAACCACAGGCTTGGCGACGCCTCAACCGCCAGACCCTGGCTCAACATCGCTCGTGCGCCCAGCACCAGCAGGATCAGCGCCACCACCACCGCCGCACTGGTGAAGAAGATTGATCTCAGGGATCGACAAGCCGATCGTGAGCTTCACGGCGCTCATTGCGGCTGGCGCCGCCAGACCGACGCCAACCATTGCGAAGGCGAAGGCGGCCAGCAACTGGGTGAAATTGTTGTTGTGCGTGCAGTCGAAGTGACCATTCGCCAGCGCTCGCCCAAAAATGTCGCTAAATGTGCGCAGCGCAAGAACGCCCACCGCAACGAATGCCGTCATTGAGAGCGGGAAGAGATATTCGACAGTGTTCCAGAGACCGGGCACAAAGAGTACACCGTTGACAAAGAGAACGTTGATCGTCATTGCCAGTGTCAGGGGTAATGCCATCAGCGTTACTGCGCCGTTGGTATCGCGCAGTTGCCGATAGGCGCTGCTCTGGCGGAAACGAGTGAACTCATTCAGGTTCCACACAAGCGATTGGAAGTGACGCACGGTGAAGAGCGCTACACCCAACAGTGCGACCGGCACGAGCCCCTGCCCTATTAGATCCAACGCACCCCAGAATGCTGCGATGCTGTCAAAGGTGACAATCGGAGTCTTCGGATGTGGAACGAGGAAATTGAGCCAGATGAAGAATGAAATCGCCATGCCGCCATTGCCTAACGCTGCCAGGAAATAGGTCGGCATATACTGATCACCTGTGGCGCGCAACCCCATCAAACGACCGATCAACTGAACTCATGAGCGTTTGACCTCATTTGTTCATAGAATGTCATCCTTTTGCCCATAAGATGCAAAACACCAGGCGGGGATTACAACTCTTATACCTTCTTCAACCTGAAAGAGAAAACAAAATCTGGAGGGCGTATCACCCTCCAGACCTTGCTCTCCTGCCTATGATCAATCCTTGGGCATTGTCTTAAGCGCCAGGTATGCCGGGCGCGGGCTCCAGTCGTCGTTGATGACGCCATAACTTGCCTGTTCGTGCAGTTCATTGCCCTGCGCCCGCCAGGGAACAGCGAAATTGAGTTGCCACAGGAACATGCCGGTCATCCAGGGGGCATAGTTGGTGCGCGCCATCTGATAGGCGCGCACGATATACTGCGCCTGCTTCTCGAACGAGATCTGGCTGCCAAAGCCGTACCCCGGCGTATTGTTGCGCGTCGCCCATCCGAATTCCGTTACCCACATTGGCATATCACCCAGTCCCGACTGCACCATCAGCGCGCGCACATCCTCGACGCGACGGAAGTAGAACTCGCGGCTGTTCGTCCATCCCGGTCCTGGTCCCGGATTGTCGGGCCAGAAGGTGTCAGGCGGGTTGGCGGCACCGCCGGGGTGCACGCCAACGATATCGACATTGGCGCGGAATCGGGGATCGGCAAACATCTGGCGCAGGAAGACCAGGTCGCTAACTGCGATGGTTGGCACGTTCGTCTTAGTGCTCGACGGAGCGCCCGACACAATGAGCGCTGCCGGATCGTTCGCTTTGATCGCCTGTGACGCATGTACCAGCATATCCATGTAGAACGATGCATTCGGCACACGTCCGCCATTTTCAACTGCCAGGTTCTGCTCATTCCAGTCTCATACGCCTGCACTTTGCCGCGATAGCGTTTCGCCATCTCGCCCATGTGAAATAGGCAAATGTGCCAAAATGCTCGCGCGACGGCAGTCCGTTCCTTCCATTGGGGGTCGCCCAGGATGGCACAGCAAACATGCTCAAGAGCACCTTTACTCCTTCGCGATGACAGTCTTCCACAATATTGTCGAGTTCGCCCCAGTAGATCGCCCCGGAACGGTCGTGCAAGTCCATCCAGCGCACCTACTGACGCACCCAGCCGAAGCCGCTCTCCTTTACCAGACGCAGAACGCGCGGGCGATCCTGCCACGATGTCGATCCGTGCCCGTACAGGATGACATTGTAACCGTAAGCAAAGGTGCTCGATGGAGCGGGTGACGGTTGATCCGGCGCGACAGCGCCAGGGTTGAACGCCGGATTCCCCTGGTGGTGCGCATCGCGGTATTCGTTGCCGAGCAGACCAAGCAGAATGCGATAACGCGGGTCGGGTTCGTTGGGGTGCCACTCCATCCGCTGGCGCTCAAAGTGTTGCACCCAGTACACATTGCTGTCCGCCTGGTTTACTTCCTGGAACTGTTCGGAGATCGGGCGCCCAAACACCGCAAGACCGCCATTGTTGAGCCAAAAGGTGCGGAACGGCGCTGGCGAGTTGCGTAGCGTATGGCGCGTCACTTCATCCCACGTGCCATCGCGTGGGTCGGGAACCAGCTGGAATGGCGGTTCATTCTCGCGCCCTTTGATGATTTGCGTCCCCAGCAGGCGTCCCGGGATATAGTAGGGGGTGCCATAGTTCTCTGGATGCTCCTCCAGGACTGCTCGCTCAAAGTACTGAACACGGTAATACCCGCCGGGGTTGGTGAAACTCTCTTCGATAAACGGCGCCGAAATCGGATAGCCAAGCACAAAGAGCGCGTTGGGAGTCCGTTCCCAGAAGGAGAGAAACGAATTGACGGCAGTGTGCCCGGTTTCGGGAAACAAACGCACTTTGAACGGCGGCTTTGGTTGGAGGCACTTCACTCCGGGCTGCGCGCTGCCGCCGTCGCGCGCAGCGGCACGATCATGGCACTAGCGAGCATAATCAGGACTGCCAGTGATAGCCATTGTTTGAAACGCATAGACCTTCTCCGTCTATCTCTGCCACCGGTCAACGATGCAGCGTCTGCTGTTCTTGCATCCCGTGCTAGGCATTCCTGTGGAGAGAAGCGCGCCGTTCGCCTTTTTCAGGTGTCGCGCCCCTTCTCTCCAGGTCCAATACACGTTCTAATCCTTTGGCATCCGTTGCAGGGCAAGGTATGCCGGGCGCGGACTCCAGTCGCCATTGAGGATGCCGAACGATGCCTGTTCGTGGAGCGGGTTGCCTTCGCGCTGCGTCCACGGTATGGCGAAGTTCAGGTTCCACAGGAACATCGCTCCCATCCACGGTGCATATTCGCGCCGCCCAATCTGGAACGCTCGCACGATCCATTCTGCCTGCTGCTCAAACGAAATCTGGTTGCCGAATTCGTACCCCAGCGTATTGTTGCGCGTCGCCCAACCGAACTCCGTAATCCACATCTGCCGGTCGCCGAGACCGTACTGCAACGCCAGCGCCCGGTAATCCTCAACGCGGCGGAAGTAAAACTCGCGACTGGTCACAAAGTTTGGTCCAGGACCGGGACGGTCAGGCCACATGCTGTCGGGAGGGTTCGATGTGCCACCGGCGTGTACACCGATCGCATCGACAACCTCGCGGAAGCGTGGGTCGGCGAACATCTGTCGAAAGAATGCCAGGTCGCTAATGGCGATATTCGGGTTGTTCGTCTCAGTGGCCGCTGGCGGACCCGATACGACAATCGCATAGGGGTCATTCGCCTTGATCGCCCGCGCACCGGCGACCAGCACATCCATGTAGAGCGCTGCCGAGGCAACCCGTCCGCCGTTCTCGACCGCCAGGTTCTGTTCGTTCCAGATCTGATACGCGCCGACTCTGCCGCGGTAGCGTTTTGCCATTTCTCCCATAAAATAGGCGAATTGACCGATGTTGGCACGGTTGGGCAACCCGTTGCGTCCATTGTCAGTTGCCCAACTAGGAGCAGCGACGACACTGATGAACAGTTTAACGCCCATGTCATTCGCATCGCGCACAATGTCATCGAGCTCTGCCCAGTAGATTGCACCCGAACGGTCATGCAGATCCATCCAGCGTACCTGCTGGCGCACCCAGCCAAAGCCGCTGTTCTTGACCAGTTGCAGCACACGCTTGCGGTCCTGCCATGGTTCGCGATCCTGGTAGAGATGCACATTGTAGCCGTAGATGAACGGGCGCGGCAGCGAGCGTGCATCATCGCGGGGTGCAGGGGTGAATGCCGGATTGTTGCGATGATTGGCGTCGCGGTATTCATTGCCAAGCAGACCGAGCAGAATGCGATAGCGCGGGTTAGGCTCGTCAGGGTGCCACTCCATACGCTGACGCTCGAAGTATTGCACCCAGTACGTTTTGCCATCTGCCTTGTTCACTTCCTGGAACTGTTCGGAGATCGGGCGACCAAAGACCGCCAGCCCGCCGTTGTTGAGCCAGAAGGTACGGAACGGCGCTGGCGAGTTGCGCAGCGTATGGCGAGTCACACTATCCCACGTGCCGTCGCGCGGATCGGGAACTGGCTGGAACGGTGGTTCGTTCTCGCGCCCTTTTGCCAGTTGCGTTCCCAGCAATCGCCCCAGAATATAGTAAGGCGTGCCATAGTTTTGCGGATGCTCCTCGAGGATCGCGCGCTCGAAGTACTGGACGCGGTAATACTCGCCAGGATTGGTGAAACTTTCCTCAATAAAGGGTCGAGAGATCGGATAGCCCAGCACGAAGAGCGCATTGGGCGTATTCCGCCAGAAAAGCTCGAACGAATTGACGGAAGAGTGACCAGTCTGTGGATAGTACTGGGCGAGATAGGGCGGATAGGTGTCGGGGACTTCAGCCGGGCTACGCGCTGCGGCGCGACTCTGGCGGGGTGCAACGACGATGCCAGCGATGATGGCGATCAGCATCAACAGCGACAGGAGACGGGGGATGGCGGTCTTCATTTGCTGGAACATGGCTCTCCTCTATACTCACACGATTTCAACCGGTCGCTATCCGCAAGTATAGCGGGAGCGACTGATGGATTCCTGACACACTCCTGAGGTGGAAATTACCGATCCATGACTCTTGACGGCAGCGTTCCTCAGCGGGGCAATTCTTCCAGCATGATCCGTATGGTCTGTATGGCGTTGTCACGCCAGATCTCAATCTCGGCCTCTTCGCCAACCTGATGTCGTGCCAGCACACGCAGCAACGGATGGGCTTCATCGATGCGCTGACCGCCGAGTGATAACAGGATATCACCCGGCTGCACGCCAGCCTGCGCCAGCGCTGATCCACGCTTGACTGCCTGAATAAAGAGGCCGTAATCGACTGGCAGGTTGTACCATGCCGCCAGACGTGGCGTAATCGGTACGAATTCGATCGGCAGGTATGGACGCGCCACCCTGCCGCGTGTTATCAATTGATCGGCGACATAGCGCACAGTGTTACTAGGAATAGCAAACCCGATCCCTTCCGCCTGTTCGGCGCCGCCACGTATGATTGCCGTGTTGATCCCAATCACCTCGCCATCCAGGTTCAACAACGGACCGCCAGAGTTGCCGCGGTTGATAGTTGCGTCCGTCTGGATCAGGTCGTCTAGCACGACATCGCGGGTTTGCAGCGAGCGTCCAAGCCCACTGACCACACCAACCGTTACCGAGTTGCGCAGATCGCCCAGGGCGCTACCGATGGCAACCACCCAATCGCCTGCCTGGACTGCGTCAGAGTTTCCCAGTCGCGCCGTGGGATAGGTATCGCCTTCGATCTTGATCAGTGCCAGATCGCTGAACGGGTAGTCGCTCCCGATCAATTGCGCCGGGCGCTGTCGTCCGTCGGCAAGAATGACGTACAACTGCCGCGCGCCTTCAACAACATGGTGGTTGGTGATAATGTACCCGCGTGGGTCGATAATCACCCCCGAACCACGTGCTGGCGGCGGCTGGAATGTGCCGAAGAAACCAATCTGCGGTGGTAACTGCGACACCACCGTTACCACCGATGGTCCTGTCTCGCGCGCAATACGCGCAGGTGCAGTGCGCACCGAGTCGTTCGTTGCAGCGGTCGGCGGTGATAAAGATGGGAGCAGAGTAGAAGGCGGTGTGGCTGGTACCGGCGTCTGCGTCGTTTGATCGGCAATCGGACGCGCAACAAAGAACCAGATCAACGCGCCGCCGACAAGCGCGCCAACAATGCCGCTCGTCAGGCTCAATCCGCCAAGAAGCGCATAGATCACGCAGGGGGAACGTTTCTCGCTGGAGCGGTTTTCCATGATGCTGTGTGGCACACGTATCGATCCAAACCAGGGTACCGTTCCTGCGCCCACAAACCCGGAAATTTACAGAAGGAAGTTCGGATCGACAAGAGAGACGTTGTATCGCAACGCTCCTGCCTTCTCAGATACGCAGAACAAGGTCGCATTTGAGGTGCGACACCGTTCCTTGACAGCGGTATTGTAGAAGAGAGCTGCCGATGCGTCAAGTGCTACGACGGGGGATGACTGGAGACTGGATCGACAACTGGGGCAGGCGAGGGATGACCGGCGACCGGATCGGCAACCGATGCAGGGGCAGCAGGAGGGACTAATGGAGATGCCTCGTCGGTTGGAAGCATTATCGCTGTGCGCCTGGCGCGCTCATAGAAGAACTGGGTGATTGAGGCGATCACGCCAGCGACCGGGATGCCAAACAGAACGCCCCAGCCCCCGGCGACTGTTCCACCGAGAAGCAGTGCTGCAAAGACGAGCAGTGGATGCAACCCGATTGCCTGCCCGACTAGACGCGGCATGACGATATTGAACTGCACCTGCTGAACGATGAGCAGCGTTAGCAACAGCCATCCTAACCGATCAGGCGCAAGCAGAATGGCGAAAAGTGCTGGCGGGATCAGCGCGAAAAACCCTCCTACCAGCGGAATGAACACAAGTATGGCAGCGACGACGCTGGCAAGCGCAATATCGCCAAGACCGAACATCGCCATCACAATCGCGTTTGCGATCCCATACAACAGTGAGTTCACAAACTGTGCGCGCATAAACCCGCCAAACACGCGGTCGATAACTGCAAAAAGGTTATCAACTTCATCTTGCCAGGATCGGGGCAGGACAGCCACGAAACTCTTGCCCATGCGTGGACCGTCGAGTGTGATGTAGAAACTGAGGATCAGCACTAGAAAAATATTGAATAGGACGGTAGCAATGCTGCCAGCAATGCCGAGCGACTGCTGGAGCATTGCACTGCCAAAACCTGTCAGTTGCTGTGCGATTGCTTCAGGTTGCACAATTGCGGTGAGATCGCCGCGAAACCCGAAGCGTTCTAGACTTTCATCCAGTCGCCTGATCCAGCGGGCGATCGATTCGACCGTTGTCGGCACCGATCCCGTCAGTGTAGTCAGTTGCTGGGTGATGGTCGGCACGAACGACAAGATCACTACAATCAGCGCAGCGAACAGCGCCAGGTAGATCAGCGCCACCGAAAGCATGCGCGAGAGGTGGCGCGGAGGTTGAGGAACCCGGCGGGCACGGATTGTAATCGGTGGGAGATCGATCGCCGTCAGGCGTGACACCAGTGGCTGCAGGACGACAGCGATCAACCAGGCAAGGGCAAAAAGGAGGAGCGGTGTAGCAAAAAAACTAACGACAACTACCGCACGCTCGAATAGAAAAACCGCAGCGCAAATGATCAGCAGCCACAATGCTACTGTTGCGAGTCGTCCAGATAGCATGGTCCTATTATACCATCAGAGACAAGTTGGGACGGTGGACGTTGAAGGTTGAACCCCTAACCCCTGGCAGCCTCTAGCCCCTGTAAATCCACTTCCGCCAGCGCCGTATAGCGTGGTCCTTCGGGACGCAGATCGCTGCGGAACAGCACCACGCGCTGAAGATTCCACATATGGTTGGAAGAGAGTTTCAGAGAGCGGAGCGCAGCGCCAAGCCGCTGCTGCTGTTCCGCCGACGCCTCGCGGCGCACTCGTCCCAGGGTCAGGTGCGGACGGAACGGACGCGGGTCGGCGGGGAACCCGAGGTCGGGCAACCGACGCGCCAGTGCATCATACCACGAGCGTAGGTGCGCTTCGCCTTCCGCCAAACCAACCCAGATAACCTGTGGTTGTTGCAGATTGGGGAAGGCACCGGGAGCGCCGAGCCGGATGTGTGCCGCATGTTGCCCGGCGAACGACAGCATCAGTGTTGTCTTCAGATCCGCAATCTGATTGTCTCGAACATCCCCCAAAAACCAGAGGGTAAGGTGCATTGCTTCAGGTTTCACCCAGCGCACCGGCGGTTGATCGCGCTTAAGCCGCGTTTGCAAACTTGCCAGTTCCTCGCGAAGCGTGTCGGGCAGTTCAACAGCAATGAAGAGACGGTATGTCGCCATATTCATTGTACTAACAGGGACATTGAGGCATTGAGGTGTTGATCGGAAAAGACCTCAAGGATGAGGCATTCCTTTCGCCTTGCGCCTCATCCCCTCTGCCACTCTCAGTTCTCGATTTCTGGTTCTCGGTTCCTGGTTCTCGGTTCTCGGTTCCTGGTTCTCGGTTCCTGGTTTTAGGTTCTTAGTGATTGGTTCTCGGTTCTCCCCTACCGCGGTGTCATATTTGCGCGACTTAGGAACGTCTGACTGTCGAACGGCTCCTCGCCTTCGGGCGGGCGGGCGCGTATATACGATCCATCGGGCATCAGAATGCGTGCGCGCGACGTATCCCGCAAATACACATCGAGTAGTTGACGAATCTCCGCTTTCAAAGGCTCAGACTCGATAGGGAACAGCGTCTCAACGCGACGGTCAAGATTGCGTTCCATCAGGTCGGCGCTGCCGAGATAGATATCTGGATTGCCATTATTCGCAAAGTAATAGATGCGACTGTGCTCAAGGAAACGCCCGACGATACTTCGCACAGAGATGCGTTCACTCAAGCCTGGCACTCCAGGACGCAGGCAGCAGATGCCGCGCGCGATCAACTCAATAGTCACGCCTGCCTGAGAAGCCCGATAGAGCAGATCGATAATTTTTTTATCGACGATTGCGTTGCATTTGAAAATCAGATGCCCCTGCCGTCCTGCCTGCGCATGGGCAATCTCGCGTTCAATCAACGCTTCGAGACATTCGCGCATACTCACTGGTGCGACAATCAGTTTGCGGTAGTGCCGCTGACGTGAGAAGCCAGTGAGATGGTTGAACAGTTCCGCCACATCGGCAGCAATATCGGGGCGCGCCGTCAATAAGCCAAGGTCAGTATAGATGCGGGCAGTGGTTGCATTATAGTTTCCGGTGCCGAGGTGGACATAGCGGCGCAAGCCGTCGTGCTCGCGGCGAACGATCAGTGCTAGTTTAGCATGCGTTTTCAACCCGACTAACCCATACACAACGTGCACACCGGCGCGTTCGAGTTGTTTTGCCCAGATGATATTGTTCTCCTCGTCGAAGCGCGCCTTCAACTCAACCAGCACAGTTACCTGCTTATCCTGCTCACGCGCGTGCATGAGCGCCTTCACGATTGGCGAATTCGACCCGACGCGGTAGAGTGTCTGCTTGATCGCCAGCACATTCGGGTCCTCGGCGGCAGCCTGGATTAGCGATACCAGCAGCTGAAAGGAGTGAAATGGATGGTGCAGCAGAATATCTTGCTGACGAATAGCAGCGAAGATTTCCTCGCTGCTGCGCGCGTTATGCAACGGCGCTGGCGATATCGGGTAGAACGGCGGATCTTTCAGGTCGGGACGATCAATGTTCGTCAACTGCATCAGATCCGACAGACCAAGCGGACCGCGCATCTCATACACGTCGTCAGGGGTCAGTTTCAGATTAGTGAGCAACAGATTGCGCACCCGTTCTGGCGTTGAGTGCTGCACCTGAAGGCGCACAACGGCGCCGAATCGTCGCTGACGCACTCCTTCTTCAATCACACGCAGCAGATCGTCTGCCTCCTCTTCCTCAATTTCCATATCGGCGTTGCGCGTAATGCGGAACAGATAGCATTCGACGATCTCCTCGCCGGGGAAGAGCGATGCGACATTGGCAGTAATAATCTGTTCAAGCCAGGTGAAGCAATAGCGTCGTTCCGGTGGAATATCGTCCGGAGAATCGCACGGACCGCCTTCGATTGGCACTAGGCGTGGCAGCACTGCTGGCACCTTAACGCGTGCAAAGAGTTCGCCCTCATCTGGATCGTGGATCACTACTGCAAGATTCAGGCTCAGGTTCGAAATATGCGGGAATGGATGTGCTGGATCGATTGCTAGCGGCGTCAGCACCGGAAACACTTCACGCTCGAAGTACTCAGTACATGCTGCACGTTGCGCTGGCGTCAGTTCATGGTAGTCGAGCACATGAATGCCTTGCTCACGCAACTTTGGCTTGATGTCGTCAAGCCAGCAGGACCGATGCTGCTCAATAAGTGGAATAACGGCACGGCGAATAGCATGCAATTGCTCAGATGGGGTCAATCCGTCCGGTGAGCGAGTGGTGACGCGTGCAGCGATCTGTCGCTTCAAGCCCGCGACACGGATCATAAAGAACTCATCCAGGTTGGTGCTGAAGATCGAAAGGAACTTCACGCGCTCCAGCAGCGGGTGGCGTTCGTCCATCGCTTCTTCCAGCACCCGGCGGTTGAATTCGAGCCAGCTAAGTTCACGATTGAAGTATAGCGAAGCAGCGCTCAGATGTGCCATATCACTCTCAATTGTCTCAAAAGCAATACTCGTCATTGTAACATCCTTGTTACATATACTTACTTCTCGGCGTATACGCAATCGTCTCGATTTACCATTGGGCGTTGGGTTTTGATGGTCCAGTCCGGCAGTATGGCGCGTTGTTCGAGGCATGCAGTGTTGTCAGTATACCATCGTGGGTAGCAAGGGCGCAACTGAGAGATTATATTATAAAGTTGCAGAATACGCCATAACAGGGCACGTTCCCTGCAGGGCAGGTAAAGGCGATCCCTTCGCTTGCTCTGCTTCCCTGTGACCCCGTGATCCCTGGTTGCGCAGGATGCTGATTCGTGGTATATTAGCAATGTACAGAACGTGACTCTGTAGCTCAGCGGATTAGAGCGCTTCCCTGCGGAGGAAGAGGTCGGGCGTTCGAATCGCCCCAGAGTCGCCACCGTAAACAAGGGCGGCTGTGCCGGCTGGCGAGCCGCCTTTTATCTAGCCTTTGAGGTGGGGAGGTGACGGAGTGGTTGAACGTGCTCGTCTCGAAAACGAGTTGGGTCTGAAAGCCCACGTGGGTTCGAATCCCACCCTCCCCGCCAAGAACAGAGAACCGAGAACTGAAAACTAAGAGTTGAGAGCCGAGAACTGGATCATAGGTTGGGGGTTCGCTTAAGCCTGTAACTCATTTCCCGCATAATCTTCAACCCTCAACCTCTACTTCATTCAACCTTCAACCCCCCTGCTGCGCTCGGAGCAGGTGTCCAACGGTTCTACCCTATAACCTTCAAACCTCCACGCTACGCCCAGAACATGCCTTCCATTATTCGCGTACACCCTTCAACATACAATCTTGTAACCTCTCCCCCTATCCTTCAACTGTTGTAGTCGACAGGCGCGTGGGTTGTGCGCCGGTGCGCGGCAGCACCAGCAATGCAATGCTCAACCCGCCGGTGAGCGCAACCGTTAACCACATAATGAAATCGAACGTCACGTGGCTCGACAGCGGTGGGTGATACCCCAACCCGTAATCGACGCCAAGTGCCAGGACAAACCAGCCAATGACGGTGAGCCGCTGCAGGAACGATACATCGCCCAGGCGCGTAGTGAACAGTATCCCCTCGCACAGTAAACCAATATGGGTGACGAATAGTACCATCTCGAACGGATCGATCACGCCTGACCCCGTCCACTGACGCAACCAGAATACCAGTGTCCAGATGCCGTAGTGTGTGCATGCGAACGCTGTCAGCGTATAGAAGAGAGTCCAGCGTCGTCCTGCGCGCATGCCGAAGAGCGCAATTGTGCCAAGAAACGCTGCGAGTGGGCAATCGGGAATAAAGGGCCATGCCCATAGTGGCGATGCCGCCAGCATTGGACCATACCAGATCGCGGCACCCCATATCGCACCGATCAGGTTGGCGATAACGCAACTCCAGAAGATAACAGGGGTGCGCAGGATGAATTCGAAGAGTATGTGTGCCAGGCGGATCATAATCACCCCTTTGCTGAGAAGTCAGACGCCCAGGCCCGATGAAGATTAGAAGTAACTACTAAACTGTTACCATTTTACCAAAGTGGTGAAAACTACCCCCATGCCTGATCAGATATCAATGACAGCCTCTTTACTCCAATGGCTTAAGCATTCTGGCAACAGCGGCAAGAAGTCTCCAAGCGGAAGAGCGCATTTGGATGAGGAGAAAACTCGCTTACAGGCGGAAATGACTCGTCTGCAAAAAGGGCATGCTCTAGTGAAGCATGCCGAATGGCGTCGTCGCTCGCAGATGGACAGCACCACCAGCCATCAACCGCCTGGCAGTGGTGGTACAGCACGCAACGGGCGCAACCTGCGCTGTTGAAAGAAACACGTATCTCTGATGGGCAGAACGGGCACAAAGGCAGAACCTTGCGGGCAGTGGCGAAGCAGGATTCGAGAGACGTGCGCATACTAGTGCAGAGTCGAGGGTGCAGGTGGGACTTTCGTAAGGAAGCGCAGTAGTGGGTGGTGAGCACACGGCAGGAGTGCGATGTGCCAGAGCCAAAAAGTCTGGAGGCAGCCGAGGTTCAGATCGGGGGCGTGGCATGTTGCGGATATCGCTGGCAAGAGGATGTCCGCCTTTAGCAACGGCGCATATCCCGGACGGATCAAGATGCGCGCTGATAACAAAGCGCTCCGTAGATTGCATGATATGATGCCGCTGGAGTACATCGGTACGCTGTTTGCCGACCTGGGCAGGTATGCGTTGAACCGTTCCTCAGCCCGTTTCCTTACTCGCAGGGTACGTACGCAGAATTATACTCTCAATCTTCATCAGCCCCGCAGTCACACTGTTCAGCATACCGGATCTTTCACAAGGGACACATTGTTTCGCTCTGCTAACGCCATTATCGATAGTCATCGGACCTTATCGCTAGATGGGAACCTGGAGAAACGCTAGAATGGCCAGCGCCATGAACAGAAACCATGCGATGCCGATCACACTGCCAATCCATGCCAGTATTTTCCCCTTTCTGTTGCCAACTCCCTGCTTGATCTGTCGAAGCGCAAGGACACCCGTCGCCACCGCTGCAATCATGCCCAGGTTGCGCAACGGTATGAGCAGGGAGTCAGTGATAATGATGGTCATATCA
This sequence comes from Roseiflexus sp., assembly GCA_017743475.1. Classification (GTDB taxonomy): domain Bacteria; phylum Chloroflexota; class Chloroflexia; order Chloroflexales; family Roseiflexaceae; genus Roseiflexus. Next base: position 13,692 of record JAGHYV010000020.1, read on the forward strand.
TTGGGCACAGGTTGCAGGTGGAACAGCCAGAGCAGAAGCGCCGTGCTGATCAGAGCAAGGAGTCCGCTCGAAAAACTGACGATCGCCAGCGCGTTGGTTTTTGCTGGACTGCTCATTGCGAACCGCTTCTTTCCATCAAAATTGCCGCGTAGAGCATCAGGGAGCGGGGTTTGGATGTTCCTGTGCGACGTCGGGGTGCAGGACGATTATCCCTGCGCTTCTCCCGCAAGCGCTGCGAGTTCGCGTGTTGACGGCGCCGCCTCCTCGCGGAAACGCGCTGCGCTAATCCGCGGTAGCAGCATCAGTGATATGACCATGGCAACTGCCTGCAACAAGAAGACAACGACGTAGCCGAGCATGCGACTGTCGAGCAGGTTGGTCAGTGCATCACGGGTGAAGCCGCTCAGCACTGTGCCCAGTAGCCGCGCCATTGAGTTGGCCACTCCCCATGCTCCCACAAATGCACCAATATGACCGGGGATTGTCATGTCGAGCATCAGTGACAGGTTGGCAGCCGTCGAAACGCCGCTGCCGAACCCAAATATGATCAGGCTGGGAACAAAGATTGCCGGTATGTTCAAAAAGCCGCTGGCAGCGATTGATGCCAGTCCGAGCGCCACCAGCGACCCGCCGATGGCGGCTGCGAATGGTTTCCCTCGTCGTCGCGCTATTGGACTTGTGACCAGCAATCCGGTCAGCAATGCCGCACCCCAGATCGATGTATAGCGCGTCGTTACATCAACCGGTGCGCCGAATACATCGGCAGCAAATGGTTCAAGCAGCACGTCCTGACCCAGAATGGCGATCAGCAGCAGCACCAGATAAGCGAAGAACAGGCGCGCCTGCGGCGTTCCGGCGACAGTTGCGATCATCTGGGCAAAACTGCGTCGCTCAGGGGTGCGCGGCGCTCTGTCGCGCTCCTCCAGTCGCCACAGGGCAGCGATGCCGATCAGCAGCGCCACACCACACACAACGTAGAACGCCGTAAACAGCGCAGCTGGCGTGTAGTCGCGCAGCATGCGCGAGAGGCTGACGCCTGCAATAATGACCCCGACAATCAGCATGAACCACATCACGCCGACGGTGCGCGCACGATATTCTTCGCCTGAGAGTTCCGTCGCCAGCGCCAGGTACGAGACCGTCGCAAAGTTGAACCCCATGCCCCACGCGCCGAATGCCAGGATGCCGAGCGACAGCCCCAACCAGAAGTTTTCCGCCATGGCAAATGCCGCAGTTGGCGACAGCGCCGACCCGCCAGCGCACAGGATCAACCCGATGATGGTGTACGGCGTGCGGCGGAGTCCAAGCAATGGATGTCGATCAGAGAATGAGCCGATCCAGATCTGAACCGGTGAGAAGGCATAGGGCAGCGCGATCAGCAATGCCACCAGCGATGCTGGCAGGCGCAGTTCACTGATCATAATCCGGTTCAGTGTGCTTTCGATGGGAACCGCAGTCAGTGCGACCGCAACATTGATCAGCCCCAGGCGAAAGATGGTTGTCCAGCGCATAGCATGTCCTGAAAAACATCAAAGCAAGGTTGATTGCAGTCCAGCAATCAAGTTGTTACCACCTTGATCATGGCGACTGTATCTTCTGCATGCTATTATACCTGTGAACAAGAGAACATAAACGACGGCAATCGCGCCGTCTTCTCGTTAACGGGCTGGAGCGATATTCCTCGCGCTCCCGGACACAGGAAACAGGTGATCGTCATGGAACCTCACGACCCGCAGAGCAGTGAAACGAACGAAGCCCCTGTTTACCTCTCAATCATCGGTCTCGCAGCGTTGCTGTGTTTCGCCTTCATGCTCACCGGTAGTTTCTGGTTGACAACCGTTGTGCTGGTACTGGGATGCCTGCATCTGGCGCAGTATTTTCCCGCAGCCGATGAGATCGTGCAGAATGACATTGCGCTCCGCTGGTTGCGCCGCCTGACCCCCCTGATTATCTTTGGCATCTTTGCGTTCCAGGTGATGGTGCAGCGATCAACGTAGGATCGCTGGCGCAGGTGGATCGATTCAGTTTTCACGTGCGCCGGGCGCTGGATGATCCGCTCTGCTGACCGTCCCTGGAAATACAGGCGTCACACCTTCGTCGCCGCGCAGGCGCTGCAAGCCCTGACGCCTGTGCGACTATCGGATGGTCAGGTGGTCTGCCGATCCTTTCCTGGAACCATCCCCGCCTCGCGTTCCAGCGCCAGTTGCATCTTGCGCACCCGATCCGCCAGTTTTTCAGAACTGAGACTTTCCCGCAACCGGTCGACGAGCAGCGGAAATGCGAACGGCGTCGGACGGGGAACATCGACGACGATGATCCGTCCTGCAGCAATGCGCCTCAGCGCCATCGCCAGGCGGCTATGATCTAACTGGCGTTCCAGCACTTCACGTCGCGCCTGTTCCAGCAGTCGGTTCTCTGGATCATACTGCGCGAACACATCGTACATCAGGCTGCTTGATGCCTGAATCTGCCGTGCGCTTTTCTCGCCAGGGTATCCTTCGTACACCAGTCCGGCGATCCTTGCAATCTCGCGGAACTGGCGCTTTGCCATTTCAGTTGCATTCATGCTGGCAATGATGTCGTCTGCCAGATGATCGATACTGAAGAGTGGCGTGTGCGCACCGCTTATCTCCCATCGCCGTGTGCTGTGGGCGGTGTCGAGCATGATACCAAGCGCTTCTGACAGCGGCGCTGGTTTGGGTGCAAGCAGCTCGAAGCCGTAATCGTTCATTGCCAGAGTGAAGGTGATAGGACGCAGGCGACTGAGACGATATGCAATCAACGCGGCCATACCTTCATGTACCAGGCGTCCCTCGAATGGGTAGAAAAAGAGGTGATGCCCCTCACGGGTCTGCATTCGCTCAATCAGCAGTTCGTCGGCGGCTGGAAGCAACGACCACTGCGCCTGCACGTCTAGCAGCGGACGCACCGCTTCCATCTCGGCATCACGAAAGACGCCGCCACGCGCCGCTTCGATCCGTGCGCGGATTGCACGGGATAGTTCGGTCGAAAGCGGCATACGTCCTCCCGTCCAGCGTGGCGTGACCCCATCGCGCCGTTCCGTCTTGCGCACGAATACGGTCGTATTGCGCAACTGCACAAACTCCAGCGCCTTACCGGCGAAGAAAAAGATATCTCCTGGCTTCAAGCGAGCTACAAACGACTCTTCGACGGCGCCGAGCGTCCCACCTCGAACATACTGCACCTTGAGCGCCGAATCGCTTACAATTGTGCCAATGCTGACCCGATGACGACGCGCGATGGCGTCATTGGTTACAACATAGCGTCCGTCACGTTCAATGACACGATGAAATTCCGGATAGGCGCGCAGTGATGCGCCACCCTGCACCACAAAATCGAGCGCCCACTGCCATTCGGCGTCGCTCAGGTTGCGGAAGGCGTGAGTAGTGCGCACTTCGGCGAGTAGTTCATTGCCGACAAAACCACCGCCCAGTGCGCAGGTCATCAGGTGTTGCACGAGCACATCGAGCGGCGCTTCAAGTGGAGGACGAGTTTCGATTTGATCGTGAGCGATAGCATCGCGGGCTGCCGCGATTTCGATCAGTTCCAGTGCACTGGCGGGAGCGAACGTTACGGTGCTGACAGCGCCAGGTTGATGACCGCTTCGCCCGGCGCGTTGTATCAGACGTGCAACCCCCTTGGGGCTACCGATTTGAATGACCTGATCAACGGGTGAGAAATCGACGCCGAGATCAAGTGTAGAAGTGCACACCACGCACCGCAGACGCCGGGAGCGCAGCGCTGTTTCGACCCATTCACGCACCTCGCGGTCCAGGGAACTATGGTGGAGCGCCAGCGTACCAGCCCAATCCGGGCGCGCGTCCAGCAGCGCCTGGTACCAGATCTCCGCCTGTGCGCGCGTGTTGGTAAAGACCAGCGTTGTCGCACTGCGCTCAATCTTCGCCACGACCTGCGGTAACAATTGTAAGCCCAGATGTCCTGCCCATGGGAAGCGTTCAATGGTCTCAGGCAACAGGGTCTCGATCACAATCGGCTTAGGGATCAGGCCGCGCACGATCCTGCCGCGCGACGGTTGTTCGGCAGCCGTAGGAAGAAGTGCATCCAGCGCCTGGTCCAGGTTGCCCATTGTCGCCGAAAGTCCCCAGATGCGCGTGGAAGGGCACAACCCACGGAGTCGCGCAAGCGCCAGTTCGACTTGGACGCCGCGTTTGGTCGAGAGGAGTTCGTGCCACTCATCGACGACAATCATTCGCAGATCGGCGAACAGATCGCGCCACTCGGGTTGGGTAAGCAGCAGCGAGAGGCTTTCGGGGGTGGTCACCAGCGCAGTCGGCAGACGACGGCGCTGACGGGCGCGAGTAGCAGTGGGTGTGTCGCTGGTGCGCGCTTCAACCTGCCAGGGAATGCCGAGGTCATTGAGCGGTGCGCGCAGTGCTTCGACGGTATCGGTTGCCAGTGCGCGCAGCGGCGTTATCCACAGGACACGTAGCGACGGCGCAGCGGGGACAGGTGGCGTGGATTCCAGCCACTCCGCAATCGGACCCATCCAGGCAGCGTATGTTTTGCCTGCACCGGTTGTGGCGTGGATCAGTCCGTTTTCGCCTGCCAGATACGCCTGCCAGACCTCACGCTGGAAGGGAAATGGTTCCCATCCCTGGCGCACAAACCATTGTTCGATGATCGTCAATGCACGGTTCATGATCTCAGCAGTATGCTCCGTCCAGGGGTATCGTCACACGCTCTACAACAGTTTGGAAACTGTTCAGTTCGTTGCAACAAGATGGTATCATATTCCCGATGATGCGCCAGATGACCGACATCACTATTCGCTCCGCAGCAACGTCCGATGAAGTGGACGCTTTTTTCCTGCTTGCAGTGCAGACATTCGCACCAGACTCATATCCCCCGGTTGCTGCATCACGCTGGCGGCAGCGTGTCGAGGGAATGCCTGGTTATGTACCCGGACAGGTGCGTTGTGCGTTGGTTGGAACGACGCTGATCGGCGGCTATATTCTGTACGAACGGATGATGCGTCTTGGATCGGTCGTGGTTCCGACCGGTTGTTTCGCCAGTCTGGTTGTTCATCCCGACTGGCGCGGTCACGGGATTGCCACAGCGTTGATGCACGATGTCACGATGCGCGCACATGAGCGACATCTTGGGTTGATTCTGCTTGATGGCATTGCTGGCTTCTATAGTCGATTCGGGTATGTTGATGTTTTTGACACCACTCGCCATACAGTCAGTCGGGCGAGTCTTGCGGCTTGGTCCCGCAGTCCGTATCACGTGCGCCCGGCAACGCTGGACGATGCACCGGTTCTGTTGGAGTTGTACGAGCGCCACTACGCCGGGTACAGTGGGAGTTTTGTGCGCAGCCTTGCCTGGCAACGACACGATCTCGCATGGCGTCTGCCAGACCATCCGCCGCTGCTCGCCTGTGATGAAACCGGTCAGGTGCGCGGGTATCTGTTGCTGCCGTTGTATGCACCCAGACACCATGCTGTCGAAGCAGCCGCCGATGATTGGAACGCGGCGCTTGCCCTGCTCCAGTATCACGCCAGCGCCGTGGCGGATGCACCGGATATCGACTGGTCCCTGCCCCCTGACTCGCCGACGTTCTACACGCTTGCTGATCGCCTGAACCTCACCAGTCGCACCTATCGGCACCCAGACGAAGGGTGGATGGCGCTTCCAGCACACCTGCCGACCCTGTTTGCCGCTCTTGCGCCATTGTTCGAGGAACGATGGCGGATGGTTGGAGGTGAAGCATTTCGGCTTCGGATCGGTGATGCTGCACCAACGCTGGCAGTGGGGCAGGGATCGGGCGCGATGGAGCGACCGACGGTTGTGCTGACGCCGCAGAGATTCATGCAACTGCTCTTCGGTTTTCGACCCGCCCACTGGATTGCCCATCAACCGGGCGTCTCCGTCCCGGCTGCGATCCTGCCGACGCTTGATGCGCTCTTTCCGACAGGGCATGCCTGGATCGCAGGATCCGACGCATTCTAGGGGGACACATGCCCCTATTCCGTGCAGCTTACACCAGCAGTTTCTTGAACGCTTCGGCAGCGGCAAAACCGTGATCTTTACCAGCCTCCGCCATCCGCTGGCGCACCCGCTCTTCCCAACCCTGTACCTCGTCCAGTTGTGTGTGATGCTCGCGCAGCGCCGCAATCTTCAGGTCTACATAATCTGACACATCTTCGACATAATCCGGTTGTTCCGCTCCCCACAGATAGAGCGCCTCCGGTCGCCAGACTCCAATGCCGATCTGCCCTAATCCCGGCATAAATAGATGGTCGCGCGCGCTGACCACCGCCTCGATCACAGCGAATCCGACGGCGCGATGGTCGGGGTGGAGCATATAATGCTTCCATGGATCGTGGGTAAAGATGGCGTGCGGTTTGAAATGGCGGATGTAGAGCGCAAATTCCGCACGCAGCGCAGGCGAGGGTTCAAGTTCGCCATCGTTGTTGCGCAGGAAGATCACGCGGCGCACGCCAAGGATTTCGGCGGCAGCGCGCTGCTCCTGTTCACGAATTTCGGACAGGCGAAACGACGACATGGATGGGTCATGGCTGCCCTTGTTGCCGTTCGTGGCGATGATAAACGTTATGTCCCACCCCTGGGCGGCGAGTTTGGCGATGGTTCCGCCAGCGCCGAACTCGTTGTCGTCGGGATGGGCGCCGATCACAAGCGCGCGTTTTGGTTCGTCGGTCATAGCGGGTTCTCTTCAGCAACAGTCGTTGAATTGTCGTATATTATACCAATCGCCTGGAGTGAAGATGACGGCTGCCGATGTGCAGCGGATGGTGCGTGCGACTCGACGATGACGCCTGCGGACATCAACTGTCCTGGTGGCAATTCCCGGCGCTGGCAATCGCTTTGTGAACACCGGGCAAATGAGGCATCCGGTGATTCGGAATCCACATCTGAAAACTGTTCTACGCGCACTCATCGCTCTTGGGCGCGGGATTGCGACAGCGCTGACGAGCACTCTCCTGCTCCTGGGGCTGACGGCAGCAATGGTTGTCGTGCAGAGCGGACGCGATGAAGTGCGTCCGGCTGGCGCTGCGGTTGTGCCAGGCGAGGCGGTTGACAGCGCACTCACACCTGGTCAGAAAGCGCAGTGTGATCATGCTGCCAATCTCTACCGTCGCGGGATGGTCAGTCGCATTATCCTGACCGGCGTCACGGTCGCGCCGCTTGCGCGCCAGTATCTGATCGATCAAGGGGTGCCGCCGCAGGTGTTGCTCATTGAAGAAGAGAGCGCGTCGCTGGTCGAGGGCTTGCGTGCTGCGGCGAATATGGCGCGTGCGCAAGGGATCTCATCGATTGTCATCGTCGTCGATCCACCAGTGATGCTCACTGCCCTCAAGGTCGCGCGCGACGAAGGATTGACTGCGTATGGGTCGCCAGCTAGCGATGCTGCAGGCGCTGATGACCCCAATGCAGTGGCGGGCGAGACCTGGCGCTATTTGAGGTATATATTTGCAGGAAGGTAAGCGGATGCTGGAGATCTGTCCTGGTGCATCGTCGTCGTGCCAGGCGATCTTCGCAGCGCCCGTGCATGCGGATGATTCCGCCAGAAGCCCGCTGGCGCAGCGCCACAACATTCGTACCCCTCGTGCATGCGGGTGATCCGCCACTGGCGTTCCCACCGTTCAATAGTACTGACGTATGCCGATCACCTGCGGGTCCGCGAAGTGGACCGTCAGGTGATTCGGTTTGTCAGTCGGCGTAGCTGCTCGTGCCTCTGTTCCATCAGTGACCGGAAGCACGGGTGGGCGAGCTTCACAATGCACCTCTGGATCGAAACTTGTAGATGGCAAGACCAGCCAAAAACACAACCGCAATGCCGACAGAGACACGAGGGTCTAGCATCGCAGTGAAGAGAACCAGAGGCGCGGCAAGGCTATTGATGATTCCTTCCGTCTTGTTGTTCATATCATCCTCCTCGTGGGACTTCGTCTGTTCTGCTAACGGCGCCGGGCTCAGCCACGCTACCAGAGGCAATGTCGGCTGGAGCGAGTGGTTGGGCAACCCTACCTGGACGTCAGGAACTCAAGGACTGCCCTGTTGAAGGCTTCGGGATTGTCGATATTCAGCAGATGATGGGCCGCTGGAATGATAACAAAATGCGCGTTGAGGATCCGCCTGGCCATCTCCCGGGCCTGGGAATGGGTCTGCCTGTTCTTCTCACCGACGAGGACCAGTGTGGGTGACATAATGTTGCCCAGGAGACGTTTGCCGTCAAAGTCAAGCGCCGCCCTCATGACTCGGATTGCAGTCTCGCGGTCGTAGCGCCCCATCTCCTGCTTGATGAACAGAGCAACGCCAGGATGTATTCTGCCATATTGCCTTGCTGACAGGGTCACAAGCATACTTTGTGGGATCACCTTCATAAACGAGATCGCTATCCAGGTTTGTACTCGTTCCCACAGCGAGCTCTGGGTGCTGAAAGCCGTCTCTGCCAGGACAAGTTTAGCTATGCGTCCGGGGCGAGAAGTAGCCAATTGCTGTGCGACCATTCCACCCAGGGAGTCCCCGCACACATGGGCCTGTTCGACCTTGCAAGAAATCAAGCAGGTCAATGATCGCGTCGGCAAGACGCGCTACGGTGTACGGGCCGATGGCTTTGGGCAAGTCGCCGTGCGCTGGGAGGTCGGGGGCAACTACCTGATAGGTCTTGCTGAATTCGGCGATCTGATCACGCCACACTCTCCTGCTGACAAGGGCGCCGTGTATCAGCAGGAGCAGGTGTCCTGTTCCGGCTGTCTCGTAGGATAACAAGGCATTCCTCGTCCTGTTTGGATACAGCCGCCCAACGCTATGCTTCACATGCTGCGACTCATATGCCAGCGCATTGCGCACCGTCAAGCCAGTGGCTGCGCACGTAGGCAGGAGGCTTGCGACCATGCCAATTGCGACCGATGCGACTATCCAGAGCGCAGCGCTGTCGAGTGCAAAGTGAAAGATCTTTCGCCAGCTTGATCCGAAATCATGGTCTTCCTCATTTACTGCCATGCCTGCGGGTAGCCACATTATCATCGCCGCGCGATCCGAACCCCTGCCAGTCCACACGCCAGTACGACAATCGCATCGACCGCAAATGAGATTGCCTGTTCGCCGCTGAGGGGTGCGTTGAAGAGCCATAGCGTCATTCCAACTAGTCCGATCAGCGCCAGAATCGCTGCGCTCACAACCGGCAGAGTGGCGGATGCACTGCTATGCGCCAGGCGCATGCCACGCCAGAATGCCACTGCCGCCAGAAGTACTCTCGGCAGCGCCTGATACCACACTGCGCCGGAGAGACTCGTCACGGCAATGTTGATCGCCTCCGGATCGCCGCGCGTCTGAAATCCGACGATAACTCCATATCCAACACTGATGGCAATCGCAGCGCCCTACGGAATAATGATCATTAAGACGCTTGACCAGATCATCGTGCCCCAGGGGAAGGGTTGCTTGTGTTGCGCTATCATGGGAGTGCTCTCCTCGCCTGGTTGCATCGTCAGGAATACAGTAGCGCGCTCTGACCGATTGCAACAGCCTCGAACGATGGAATTGCAGGATGATCCCTGTCGGGTGCTTCCGCCACCCGATGTACGACATTTGGAAGAGGTTCTCCGCCCGTCTTTCCTGGTGATCTTCCCCCGACCGGCTTTCAAGAGCGGGTTATTCCAGCCGTTAAGTCGGGAGCAGGCAGAGTTGTGTCTCATTGCAGAATGGGTTAGAATACCTGTGTTACTCATCCACACAACCGTAAAGAGAGCGTCTCGTGTCTAACAAGCGTCCACTGCTGCTGCTGATCGATGGCCACGCACTGGCGTACCGCGCGTTCCACGCGCTGGCGGAGGCCGGTTTGCGCTCTTCGACCGGCGAGCCGACGTATGCAGTCTACGGTTTTACGTCGGCGATGCTCAATGCTATCGAGGAGTATCACCCCGACTATGCAGCAGTGGCATTCGATGTCGGGAAGACCTTCCGCGACGACCTGTACGCCGAATACAAGGCGAACCGCGCTGAAACTCCTGCCGAGTTCGAGCAGCAACTCGAGCGCATTAAGCAAGTGCTGGCGGCGTTCGACATCCCGATCTATACCGCCGATGGGTATGAAGCCGATGACGTGATCGGCACGCTAGCGCGTCAGGCGACAGAGCGCGGCGTCGATGTGCTGATCCTGACCGGCGATACCGACACGCTTCAACTGGTCGATGAGCACGTGACGGTGCTGCTCAATAATCCCTATGTGCGCGGTTCCAAAAACACAACGCGCTATGGGGTCGCCGATGTGTGCGCGCGTTACAAAGGGTTGCGCCCCGATCAACTTGCCGATCTGCGCGGGTTGAAGGGCGATCCGTCCGATAATATCCCCGGCGTCAAAGGGATTGGGGAGGCTGGCGCCATTGCACTGCTCAATCAGTTTGGCTCAATCGAGAACCTGTACGATCATCTGGACGAAGTGCCGAAACGCTACCAGAAGCACCTGGAAGGTCAACGTGATGCAGCGTTGTTCAGCAAGAAACTGGCAACAATTGTGCGTGATGCGCCAGTGGTGCTCGATCTTCCTGCCGCAACCATCGCCGACTATGACCGCAGTCGGGTGATCGCCGTCTTCCAGGAACTTGAATTCAGCGCGTCTCTGGTCAGGCGTCTTCCTCTGTCGCAGACTATGGCAGCGCCGCAGGCGCTGCCGCCAGTCGAGCCGCCTGCGCCGCTTCAGGTCGATATGTTTGCATCCGTAACACCCGGACCGGAGGACAGACCGCAGCAGTTGACCCTGTTCAACGATATGCCGACGCATGTTGCACCGGTGGTTGAGACGCCAGTGCGCGATGCGCCCGGTGAGTATCGCACCGCCTGCAACGATGCCGATCTGGAAGCAATTGTCGCGGAACTCAAGAATGCGCCGCTGTTTGCATTCGATACCGAGACTCGTGGCTCCAATCCCCTGCGCGACGATCTGGTGGGTATTGCCCTGGCGACCATCCCCGGCAGGGGATGGTATGTTCCGCTGGGGCATACTACCGGCGAGACGCAACTGCCGCGCGAGCAAGTCATTGCTGCGCTGCGTCCGTTCTTCGCCGATCCGGCTCGATCCAGAATAGCGCACAACGCGAAGTTCGACATCGAGGTGCTGGAACGCGCTGGCATTCCGGTTTCCAGCGTAGCGTTTGATACGATGCTGGCGGCTGCACTGCTCGACAAACGGCGCAACCTGAAAGACCTGGCATTCTACGAACTGAACCTTGCTGCTCCACTCGAATCGATTGAATCGTTGATCGGGAAGGGCAAAAACCAGGTGACGTTTGCCGATGTGCCGATTGCGCGCGCCACGCCGTATGCCGCTGCCGACGCCGATATGACACTGCGCTTGAAGCCGGTGCTTGAAGCGAAACTGCGTGCAGCTGGCAGTGTTGCGGATGTGTTCTACCGCCTGGAGATGCCGCTTGTTCCGGTGCTGGTGCGCATGGAACAGGCAGGCATTCTGCTCGATGTTCCGTATATGCGCGCTCTTGGTGAGCGTATGGGACGGGAACTCGAACAGATTGAGCAGCAGATCTACGCAATTGCCGGGCAAACGTTCAACATCAACTCGGGTGATCAATTGAGCGAGGTATTGTTCGGTCCTAAGATCAACCTGCCGACCACTGGTCTTGATCGTACCCGAACAGGGCGCTACTCGCTGACCGCGCAGGCGCTCGAGGAACTGCAAGCCAGCGACACCACCGGCATCATCGAGTTGATCCTGCGTCACCGTCGCCTGAGCAAACTCAAATCGACCTACGTCGATGAATTGCCAGCGCTGGTCAACCCGGAGACTGGCAGAGTTCATACTGATTACAACCAGCTCGGTGCGGCGACCGGTCGGTTGAGCAGCAACTCGCCCAACCTGCAGAATATTCCCACGCGCACCGAAGAGGGGCGCGAGGTACGGCGCGGTTTCATTGCTGCACCGGGTCACCTGCTGATCGCTGCCGACTATTCGCAGATCGAGTTGCGTGTGCTGGCGCATATGACCGGCGATCCAAACCTGATCCAGGCCTTCATTGAGGGGCGGGACATCCATGCGGCAACTGCTGCTCGTCTGTTTGGCGTCGGCTTCAGCGCAGTGGACAAGAATCAGCGGCGGATCGCAAAAACCGTGGTTTTTGGCGTCATCTATGGCATCAGCCCGTTTGGGCTGGCACAGCGGTTGGGGATTTCGCGTGAACAGGCGCGCAGTCTGATCGATAGTCTATTCAATCAGTTCCCGCGCATCCGCGACTATATCGACCGCACACTCGATACCGGGCGGAGCGAAGGGTATGTGCAGTCACTCTTCGGTCGTCGCCGTCCCATGTTCGACCTGCGCGTATCCGGTCCACGTCGCCAGGCAGCCGAACGCGAAGCGATCAACCACCCGATCCAGTCTACTGCGGCGGACATCATGAAACTGGCGATGATTGCAGTCGATGCTGAACTCCGGCGTCGGCGGATGCGCACCCGGATGCTGCTCCAGGTTCACGACGAACTGATCTTTGAAGCGCCGGAAGCGGAGGTGGATGATGTGGTGGCGCTGGTGCGCGAGCGGATGGAAGGCGTGTTGCAAGGGATGGAACCGCCGTTTGCCGTGCCGTTGCGCGTCGAAGTCGAAACAGGACCGAACTGGGAAGAATTGACCCCGGCGGGATGACGAACGTCACATCCTGACCGTCATCATGTCTCATCCTCGCGTCACACCAGTATGCCACAATTGCCACAGGCATATGCTACAATAGTGGAGGCGCGACGATGGGCACAAGCGTATGGGGCACCCGTTCAGGAGAACTTCCACGTATGACAGTCGTTGAACCTGTGACGCAGACGCGTCCGCGCGAACAGCGGATCATCGATGCGGAGCGTCCGACCTTCTCGATTGTGGCGCCAGTGTACAACGAAGAGGCGCTGTTGCCAGAGTTCTACCGTCGCGTCGTGGCTGCCATCGAGCCACTGGGTGAGCCATTCGAGATCATTCTGGTCAACGACGGTTCACGTGACCGGTCGCTCCAGATTATGCTGGAACTCCACGAGCGCGATCCGCGCGTCAAAGTGATCAACTTTTCACGCAACTTCGGTCACCAGATAGCTATTACCGCTGGCACCGACTACGCACGCGGCAGGGCAGTTGTGGTGATCGACTCGGACCTGCAAGACCCGCCCGAAGTTATCGTGGACATGATCGCTCGCTGGCGCGAAGGGTACCAGCTCGTCTATGGCGTGCGCTCCGAACGCGAAGGCGAAACAGCGTTCAAACTCGCAACCGCTTCGCTCTTCTACCGCCTCATTCGCAAAATTACCAGCGTCGATATTCCTGCCGATACGGGTGACTTTCGCCTGATGGATCGCAAGGTTGTCGATGCCCTCAAGTCGATGCGCGAGCACCACCGCTTTATGCGCGGCCTGTCTGTATGGGTCGGTTTCAAGCAGACGGGTGTGACCTATAAGCGCGATGCGCGGAAAGCGGGTGTCACCAAGTATCCTCTGCGCAAGATGCTGAAATTTGCAATAGATGGGATCACTGCCTTTTCGTACCTGCCGTTGCAACTGGCAACCTATGTCGGGTTTAGCGTCGCTGCGCTCGGCCTGCTTGGCATTATTGCGGTGATCATTCTCCGGTTGCTTGGCAACGAACTGCTCGGTCAGGCGACGACGCTGGTGGCAGTGCTGTTCATGGGAGGTGTGCAACTGGTGTTTCTCGGCATCCTTGGTGAATATCTGGGGCGCATTTACGATGAGGTGAAGCAGCGCCCATTATATATTGTCGCCGATGCGTTCGGTTTTGATGAATGAACATGAGAGCGGTAGCAGCGGCTCTCTTCTCCTGTAGCGTTTCTACGTTATGGGATGGCACGCAGCCACGCCTCTGTGCCAAATTTTGTTTCGACCAGTCGTTCTGCGGCTTTCCATTCTTCTGGTGTGATCGCCGACTCGGTCAGCCCATACTGAGCGCGGAACGTCTCGATCATCCGCTCGATGATCGCCTCGCGCGGCAATCCAGTCTGGCGGCGGAGTGGATCGACCCGTTTGGCGGCGCTGGCGATCCCCTTGTCACTGAGTTTCTCACGCCCGATCCGCAGGATCTCCAGCATCCTGGCGTTGTCAATATCGTACGCCATGGTCACGTGGTGCAGCACCGCGCCATTGCGCCGCGTTTGCGCCGCCCCGCCGATCTTGCCAGCTGCCGAGGTGATATCGTTGATCGGTTGATACCATGCCTCCACGCCAAGTGATGCCAGCGCGTCAAGCACCCACCGATCACAGAAGGCATATGAGTCGACCATACTCATGCCTGCTACCAGTTCAACCGGTGCGTAGATCGAATAGGTGATCGTATTGCCCGGTTCGATAAACATCGCTCCGCCGCCAGTGATGCGGCGGACAACCTGTACCTGGTAGCGTTGCGCACTTTCGAGATCGACCTCGTTTCGCAGCGACTGGAAACGACCGATGACCACGGCGCTTGCTGCCCATTCCCAGATGCGCAGCGTCGGCTTGCGCCGCCCAGCGGCCACTTCCTCCAGCAACGCCTCATCGAGTGCCATGTGCATAACCGGATGGATCGGCTCGCTCCGGATCAACTGCCAGTCGTATGCACGCCAGGGCGATGACGATGGAATGCTCATGGTGTTCCTCCCTGAATAGCGCGGCGTACCGCTTCAGCGACGCCTTCCGGCGTAATCCCAATCAATTCGGCATGCGCCGCTGCCGTGCGTACCCGTGTGGCAATGGTGTCGACCGGTGTGTTCACCGGGAGACCTTCGATTGCCGCAGCCATCCACTCCAGCGCTTCCGCTGGTTCGAGAAAAAAGTCGCCACTTAATACTACATTGCGTAGTGTGCCGTCGATAATGTTGAGATCAACGACGATTAGCTTTCCGCCAGGTATTTTGTATTCGCCATGCATCGCGTATCTCTCTCGCCGAGTCTATACGCTGGTCGCAGAACGAAGGCAGATGCAGATTGTGGTTACCAGCCAGATGTAATCAACATACACAAAAATTCGTAGGTATGCAAGAAAGAAACGCTCTAGCAATGGCAGTTGCACGCAGGGCAGATGAAGGCATGGGATGCCAAACTTTGCTGCGTCGAGAACGAATATGCCAGCAATGGCAGTTGCAGGCAGAGCAGGTGAAGGCATCGTCTTCATACACCTGGCACCGAATCACAGTGCCCGCTCAGCCGCACTCCTTGTATGCCGCTCTCCACACAAAGTGGCGACAGCGTGGGTGCATATGCTCCAACCCGCATGCAGGTACGCTCCTGAAGGCAGCTGCGCACAGGCGCGCCGATCTCTCCGCCAAACCAGCCCAGATATGCTGCCCGAACCACACGTCTGCAGCGCTGCCCACCATTCCGTAACTATTCACACCCGGGGGAGCACACGTGCCTGGAAGCGAAGGTGTCCCGCCCTCATTGCGTCTACAAGGGCAAGATGCTCTTGCTCCCAGGAGAAAAATGAACACGTACGCCATCCCCGATCTCGTCAGATACGCAACTTTCTGATATAATTGACGTAAATCGTGTATCAGCGCTTAATGTGGCGCCGCTCAGAGGCGAGCGGCGCTTTCTATGGAGATCAGGCAGTATGGCGACGACATCGGATCTGCGCACCAATATGATCATTCGCTACAACGGTCAGTTGCACCGCGTTGTTGAGTTCTACCACCATGCCCCCGGCAACTGGCGCGCAATGGTGATCATGAAGCTGAAGAATCTAGAGACCGGTAAGACGATTGAAGAGCGGGTACGCGCTGGTTCCGAAATTGAGATCGTGCGCGTCGAGAAGCGCCCGATGCAGTTCCTCTACCGTGATGGCAACATCTATCATTTTATGGACACCGAAACATTTGAGCAGATCGAAGTGCCGGAAGAAATGATTGGCGAGCCAGCGAAGTTTCTCAAAGAGAACGAAATGGCGGATGTCTTGTTCTACGATGACAACAAGATTCTGGGAGTCGAACCGCCATTGTTTGTGACCTTGCAGGTCACGGAAGCCAGTGTTGCGGTGCGGGGTGATACGGCGACCAGTGTCAACAAGCAGGTGACGCTCGAAACTGGCGCGGTCATTTCGGTACCGGCATTCGTCAATCAGGGCGATTATGTGCGGGTCGATACCCGGACTGGTGAGTATATCGAACGTGTCAAGTAGGGACGGATCGCGCTTGATTCAGGTGCGCCCGTTCGGGTGCGCCGGTGTTGTTCGCAACAATGAGCAAGATTGTCACTGCTGAACAAATGCGCGCTATTGAAGAGGCGGCAGTCGCCCGTGGCGCTACGTGGTCGGGGTTGATGGAACAGGCTGGCGCCGGTGTAGCGCGCGTCGCCCTCGAAGTCTCCGGCGATCCTATGGGTCGTCGTGCGCTGGTGCTGGTCGGTCCGGGCAACAATGGCGGGGATGGGTTGGTGGCAGCGCGTCTGCTGCACGATGCTGGCATGCAGGTAACGCTGTTCATCTGGCAGCGACGTGAGACTGTCGATGACATCAACTGGCGGTTGTGTCGCGAACGCGCCATCCCCGAACTAACTGCCGCCGATGATCCGCATGGTGATACGCTGCGAGCGGCACTTGCCGGGATGGATCTGGTAGTCGATGCGTTGCTTGGGTATGGTGCCAATCGTCCGGTGGAAGGCGAACTGGCGATGATTATCGCCACACTGAATGCGGCGAAGGCAACCGATGCGCGCCAGACGAAACCATACGTTCTGGCGATTGATGTGCCTACCGGTGTTCACGCCGATAGTGGTGCCGTGCTTGGCGATGCAGTGCGTGCCGACCTGACCGTTTCGACTGGTCCTGTCAAGCGCGGGTTGTTGTTCTACCCGGCGCGCGCATACGCTGGCGCGCTGCGCAGCGTCGATATTGGGCTTTCGCCCGCCGATCTAGAGAATGTGATGACCGACATGATCGATGCGGAACTGGCGCGCTCGCTCCTTCCGCCCCGTCCGCCCGACTCGCACAAGGGTACATTCGGCAAGGTGCTGGTCGTTGCCGGATCGATAAACTACCCCGGTGCGGCGACGCTTGCGACTGCTGGGGCAGCGCGTGTCGGCGCCGGTCTGGTGACGCTTGCGGTTGGGCGAAGTCAGGTGTACAGCCCTGGACGTCTCCCCGAAGTTACGTTGCATATCCTTCCCGAAGCCGAACCGGGAGTGATCGGCGATGCCGCTGCCGACGAGGTGCTCTCCATCCTTGACGGATATCAGGCGCTGCTTGTCGGTCCTGGTTTAGGACGCGAGAAGGCGACACGTGCGTTTCTTGAGCAGTTGCTTGGATTGCAATCACCGCGTCATCGCGGACAGATCGGGTTTCGGATCGCTACAGCCGGCAGCGAAAAACCGGTGGTCAAGCAGCGACCAGAGTTGCCTTTCACTGTAATCGACGCTGATGGGTTGAATATTCTGGCAGATCTGATCCATCATTCTGAAGTGACCGATGCCACATCTGGCACGGTCTGGAATTGTCTGCCGCGCGGCAGGTGCGTGCTGACCCCGCATCCGGGCGAGATGCGGCGTCTGCTTGGCGTCGAGGAATTGACCGGTCATCCGGTGGATACAGCGAAGGAAGCGGCAATGCACTGGCAGCAGGTGGTGGTGCTCAAGGGCGCTACGACGGTCATTGCCGATCCGGAGGGGCGAGTGCGCGTCAACGACGGAGGAAACCCGGCGCTGGCAACTGCCGGAACTGGCGACGTGCTGGCAGGCGCCATCGCCGGGTTGCTGGCGCAGGGGCTGGAGCCGTTTGACGCAGCGACACTCGGTGTCTATCTTCACAGCGCAGCCGGTCGCCTAGTGCGCGACGAAGTCGGCGATATGGGCGCACTTGCGGGTGACCTGCTACCGCGTCTGCCGCTGGCGATCCGCGCACTGAAACAGTCGTGAAGGAGGGTAAGGAATGACGACGCCGGAACGACCTGCGCGCACCCTGTGCGTCCACTACCCGGAGAGCGACGGCAAGCCGATGGGGGAGACCAAACGACCTGCACCGCGACCTGGTGACCGACCTGATTTTCGCGCTGAAGTAGTTTCTGTGTTCGACGCTGGCATATGTGGCGGGCAACCCTGTTCGTCTACTACGAGGAAGGCAATCCGCGCACAGCAGTGGTACCAGACGTGTTTGTAGTGCTGGGGGTGGAGCAGTAGCGGCGGCGCATCTTTCAGACGTGACGCGAAGGGTGGCGCGCGCCGGACGTAGTGATCGAGATCACGTCGAAGAAGATGCGCAAAGACGCCAGTGAGTGGAAGCCGAGGATCTATGCGGCGCTGGGTGTGCGAGAGTATTTTATCTTCGACCCATACAGGGAGTATCTCGAGCCGCAGTTGCAGGGGTATCGACCAGTGCAGGGGGCGTATGAACCGATAGCGACCTATCCGCTACGGAGCGAGGTGTTGAACCTGGAGTTGCGGCAGGAGGAGGAAGGGCTGCTGCGGTTGTACCATTCGCAGACCGGCGCGCGTCTGCCGACGTCCGACGAGGAAGCGCAGGCGCGACATGCGGCGGAGGCGCGCGCGGCGCAACTGAGGCAGAGGTGACGCGTTTGCGCGCCGAACTCACCCGGCTCGCTGGTGCAAAGGCGGTATCAGAAATATCGTCATTGGAGGAAGCATATCCATGCCAATCTACGAATATCTCTGCCCGCAGTGCAACGGGCGCTTCCAGAAACTAGTCTATGGGTTCCGCGATCCGGAAGGGCTGGCATGCCCGCGCTGCGGTTCAACCGATGTGCGGCGTGCAATCTCGCGGGTGGCAGTGCTCAAATCGGAGGAGTCGCGCATCGAGGCACTCGCTGATCCCTCAATGCTCGCCGGTCTCGATGAGAACGATCCGCGCTCTATTGCGCGCTGGGCAAAGAAATTGGGAAAGGAGCTTGGCGAAGAGGCAGGCGACGATTGGGACGAGATGGTGGACGAGATGCTGGAAGAAGAATTGCAACGGAAAGAAAAGGGCGAAGAAGCCGAAACTGATGAGGAAGAGGAAGGAACTGCATCGTCTGCTACCACGAAGAAGAGTTCGTCTAGAGCCGATGACCTTGGATGGGTGTAAAGAGCGTCAATGCGCTCTCGCAGAACTGTCGCTCTGTAAGGGCGCTCCTGTTGGGCATCCGGACTGACTGGTACCCTGTTTATGATTTGATCAACTCGCCAGGCGCGTTTGGATCGACAGGTTCATAAATCGTGCGTTTTCGCGAACACTTTCTGGCAGCAGCTGCAATCGGACTGGCACTCTACCCGCAAGCGCCTTGGCGCGCCGTGCTCACAACCCTGAGCGGTGTGGCGCTCGACACCGATCATTTTCTGCTCTACGCGCTCCGCAGCGGTGACTGGAACCCGGTTGGCGCACTGCGCTACGACCGCTGGCGGCACCACCCGCCCCAGCGTGGTGATACCCGACCCCGCTATGGATCGCTCCGTTCGGTAGCGCATGAACCGCAGATTACATTACCGCTGGCATGGCTTGCAGCGCTGCTTTGGTCGCCTCTGCGTCCGGTTGCTCTCGGATTGACAGTGCATCTGGCGCTCGATCTGCACCTGCCACACTACGACTGGCGCGTTCGTCATCGGGCGCGTGGCAGGTGCGAGCGGTGCGGTATCGCTGGCGTGCCGCTCGAAGTCCACCCTCTCGTCCATCCGCGACATGGGGGCAGACGCTGGGCGGCGCACAACTACGCCCTCTGGTGCACTGCGTGCGCCCGTGTGGTGCACGAAGCGCGAACGGCAGCGCACCCATCCGGTATACCATCGTTAGAGTGCTGGTTAGAAGAGACTTCACTAGGGAGTGCGTGTGGAACCGCCGCCAGGTCTGGCCTCTCGTGACGCGATCCACACCATGCTGCTGGCGCTTAATGCGCACGCCACTGCCGGATTGTACGCAGTCATTCAGTTCCGCATCCGAGCAGTACGTAGTATGTGCCAAAATGTATCAACGCTGCTGGATTGCGCGCGGTCATTCAGTTCTTCATCACCAGCACTGAACCCGGTGATTACTACCTGTCCATCGTCAGGAGTGAATACTTTTTCAACGAATGCGTCTTCGACAAACCAACGTACCTGACAAGGCGTTATCGGGTTGAAGCGACGTCTGGTTGTTGATCCGCCTGAAATCGCTCTTTTCGGCAACTGGAAAGGCGTGAGTCACACCTCGCGGATGTCAAAGACACTTTTGACGACCGGCGCAATGACTGCTCGCACCTGGTCGAGGCTCAACCCACTGACCTTGAAGGTGATCAGGCGTGCTCCATCTTCTTTGTCGAACTGACCGAACGAGATAAAGTTACCGCTGGCTTCGAAGATTGCAGTGCTCAATCGTGCGAGCATGCCAGGGCGATCATCGAGCAACGCTGTCACTCGTACGCCATGCTCGCGCACGCTCATCAGTTCCAGCAAGATTTTGAAGAGATCGGTTTCAGTAATAATGCCGATGACCTCGTGCCCGCGCATTACCGGCAAACCGCCAATGCGCTTATCCGCCATAATGCGCGCTGCCTCCTCAATTGGTGTGTCTTCAGTCACGGTCACCACCTGGCGTGTCATCACCTCATCGACTGTCAGTTTACTCAACAGGTAGTTCATTTCCCACACGCTTAACGAAGTGACCGGCGAGGGTGAGGCATACAGCAGATCACGCTCCGACACAATGCCAACCAACTGGTGATGGGATACCACTGGTGCGCGACGGATGCGCTTTTCCCGGAACAGCATTAAGGCGTCCGAAATGGGTGTCTTTGGTTCCACCGTGATAACTGGAGCAGACATACGTTCGCCGACAAGCATAAGCGTCCTCCGGTTGTGCGTAAAGGCGTCAGCGGTGTATCGAGTAACGTCTTTGGCATGCTGACACCAGCGTACCTTTAGCAATTCTCAATATGTGCGAAATCTCTTGCCGACTCACGACACCATAAGAAAGATAGACGAAGATACTGCCTTTGCTGACCTTTTACTGTTTTTGCGGTCAGACAGATGGCGGGTATTGCTTAATGCGCTTGCGACCCATCCTGATGTTCGCGCACCAGACGTATCACCCGGAAAGCCTCAGCGTATGCCAGACCAGCGGTTTTGCCAGTTTCCGCTGCCCAATTGCGCACCCAATCTCCATCGCCGACCTGCACCTGACTGGCGTGGCAGCGCAATGCTTCGATCTTGCGTTCGATCGTGGAGGAAATGTCCACATAGACCGTATATGGTTCTCCGTGATTGGCAGTGATGTACAACTCTTTGACCTGGTGCGGCTCCAGACCTTCGGCAAGCAACTCCGGGAAAATCGGGCGCGTTGGGGCGCTGGGAAAGACGGCAGTGACCGCAGCTTCGGCAGCCGCGCGGTGATCAGCGTGGTTGATGTACTCATCGCCGTAGAAGAAGGCTGTCGGATCGCCGCACACCACGCGATCCGGCTTGAGATGCCGAATCAGGCGAGTCAATTCGCGGCGCAACTCGAGGGTCGGTTCGAGAACGCCATCTTTATACCCCAGAAAAAAGACCTCTCTGACGCCGAGCACCCTGGCAGCAGCGCGCTGTTCTTCTTCACGAATGCGAACCAGTTCATTCAAATCCTGGTTGGGGTCGTTACTGCCAGCAGAACCATCGGTCACAATACAGTAGTAGACCTCGTGACCTTGGTCTGCCCAGAGCGCGGCGCTGCCACCCATGCTGAACTCTGGATCGTCAGGGTGAGCAAAGATGCCTAGAATGCGCAGGGTAGAAGAAGGTGATGCGTTGCTCATAGCTCTTTCTCTATCTGAACCTTGTGTTGGGAGTACCAGCAGTGTACCGTGATTCGGGAAGGTTGTCGAGTGCAGGTGCGAGTAGAGGGGTTTTCAGAGTTTTCGTCTTTTCATATCATATACAGTTTCGACTCTGCGAACGCAAGGAGAGCCACGTGTGATGAACGTTATCCAGGCGCTTAAGACGATCCCTGACCCGCGCAGTCGCCACGGTTGCTAATATCCTCTCTATGGCCTCCTTGCCATCTTGCTGCTCGTGGCCATGCACTTCCCCCGCATGCGGGCTTTTCATTGCCTATGAGTCAAATCATCATGTTGATCCGGAGAAGCACGATGCAGGAGCGACCACGTCGCTGCACTATCATTTCAACCAGCGCAAACTACGCCAGATTCGTGTGCTCTCCCGGCTCGCCATCACCTTTGCGAGCCAGAAAGCTCCCCAACTATGCGATCCAGCGGACTGCCTGCCGCAGCGTTGGCGGGAGATGCGGCGTCTGGTGGATCGTGCAGGCGAGCGCCTGCCATTCGTGGTGCATCAAGATCTGCATACCTGCCACCTCTTCATCCTGACGCGCTTCGCGGGTCAGCCACAACAACTGCCACGCAACTCCACCATAGATGGCCAGTGCGCGCTGCAACCGTTCGGCGGTTGCCAGGTGCAGCCGTTCGACCCGACAGCTGCTTTCAACCTTGAGAGCGCTCAATCAGTCACCTGGTGCTGCGCCAGCGCACGATCTGGAGCGCGTCGTCCCAGGTCGTTACGTCCCCAGCGTGGTCACCACGACTCACAGAGCGTGGTGATGCCCGGTGGCGGCGGCAGTTCCTCTGCGACCATCACCTGCCCAGGAATGTGCAGCGACGCCGCCCAGCCTTTAGTGTGCTGCGGCGGGCTCAGGCAGACACCGGTCCAGCGGATGGTCAGCTGGGCGCTCCGCGCGGGGCGCTCATTGCGCTGAGGAACCGCAATGGTGAGCGTCCCGCGGACCGGCGTTGCGGCTATCGCCGCCTCTAACGACTGCGTGTCCGCATCAACGCGCCGGTTCTGCGCGGTCCGGATGAGCACATTCATGCCTTCCTGCCGCACTGCGGCAACTAATGGGTGGAAGTCAACTTCTCGGTCGGCGACCACTACCACGCGGCAGGCGTCAGGGATGGCGTGCTGCGTCACGTGCAGACTGGTCACCCAGCCCTGGTGTTCCTTGTCTGCGGCAGCGCGTTTGGCGCGCTAGCGTTTCGTGCCCAAATGCGCCATACTGCGCACCCAGACTGACTGGTCAACCGACCCCAACGGAACGCCGTCTGTCGTGACTGCCAGGGCGGGTGGAGGGTGCGTCCCTAATGCGCGGGATAAGATAGCCCAGAGCGGACGTCGCTGGATGATTTGGTAACATCCAGTTCGGTGGCATCCTGAATAACCAGCGCGGTAGATTGCGCTGCGATCCGCGTCCGGGCGACGTGCTAATGCGCGGCGCGAATCGCCTCCGGGGTGACGGATGGGGAGTCGAGGAAGCGATAGGTGGCTTCGGTCGCCGTCCAGGAACCGCTCGCTGCCGGGATGATCGCCGTTGGCTGCGCGATCAGATTGTCACCAAGAAGAAACAGTCGGGTTGCGCAAGCGTGCATCCCGTATCATGACCAATTGGAGTTCGGTCGCGGTCCATAATGTCATTTTCGCCGCCGGTACAATGGCTGAGGTTCCAGCTCTCCAGTCGTCACCCTGTAAGTGTAACGCACGTTGACAAAACACTTATGGGTAAAGAAAAGGCCCGCGAGAAGTCGGGGAGTGCGTGATGTCGCGTATGATGAGGACCGTTTGCCTGAGCAGATGATCGGGCATAGGTTGAGCAGGATCCGGAACGTCGCCATTATGCTCCTGCGTCAGATGGACGATCAGTCCATTCTCGATGCGTAACGGGCGATTGCCGCTCAGCCCGCGCTGACGTTCGCCCTCCTGGGAGGTCGAGCAGGAATTACGTTGCGCTTCGGCTCACTCTGTGCTATAATCGCCGTCTGCAACTGAAGAATGCTTCTGCTCTCTTGCGCCCGCGCTGCCGCGCACAGCGCGGGGTCTGACAAAGAGGGCCTGTGACCAGAGGAGGATTAATGCGCGAACGTCGTCGTGACTACGAATTGTTATTCATCATTCCCCCAACACGAATGAGCGATGAAGAGATACGCAACGCCATCGAGCGTGTCTCCCAGACGATCACCAATCTCGGTGGGGTTATTACCTCAACTAATCATGGACCACCCTGGGGCCGTCGAAAATTTGCTTATCCGATCCGCGCCTATGTTGAAGGCGAGGCAAGTCGCCGCGTGTTCACCGAAGGGTACTACGTTTTGATGCACTTTCAAATGGCTGCGGATCGCGTTGCTGAACTCGAACGTCTGCTTAAACTCAACGACTCGGTGCTGCGCTATCTGCTGACGCTAGTAGAAATGCGCGGCACGGCGCCAGCGGTTGCCGCAACGGTCGGCTCCCTTGATGGCGAAGAGAATGAAGATGAGGACGATCTTGAGGAGGACGAAGAGATTGACGACATCGAGGAAGTCGAAGAGGACGTGGATATCGACGAAGACTAATGGGCGCTGGTTCGTTATAAAGGGGAGAGGAACGGACAATGGCGAAGGATCTCAACAAGGTGATGATTATCGGGCGTCTCGGTAAAGACCCTGAGATGCGCTACACGCCTGGTGGAAGCCCTGTAACGACATTCAGCGTCGCGACAGGACGGCAGTGGAAAGACGGCAGCGGCGAATTGCACGAGGAGACGGAATGGTTCAATGTGGTGACCTGGAATAAACTGGCCGAGATCTGCCACGAGCATCTGCGCAAATCCAGTCGCGTCTACATCGAAGGGCGCCTCCAGACTCGCCATTGGGAGGATCAGAACGGGGTGATACATTATCGTACCGAGGTCGTGGCGAGCGATATGATCATGCTCGACAGTCGCGGTCCGCGTGAGTCGTCGCATTACGGCGAGGAGTCGCCGTATCATCACCCCGATCATCGCCCTCAGCGCGGGCAGGAGTCGAAAGACGATTTTGACATCGGTGATGAGGATATTCCGTTTTAGTACAACAGGCGAGGTCTATCGTGACTGAGGATCAGGCTCGTCGCGGCGTTAGTGCGGGACGCCGTCGTTTTGGCGCTCGACGCAAGGTCTGCATGTTTTGTGCGGATCAGATTCGCGTTGTAGACTATAAGGATGTCAAGCGTCTGCAGCGCTGCCTGTCCGAGCGCGGCAAGATCCTGCCGCGCCGACGCACTGGCGTCTGTGCGCGCCATCAGCGTTCGCTGACAGTGGCGATCAAGCGTGCGCGCCACATGGCATTGCTGCCGTTTGTTGCAGCGCATATCCGCTCATAGATATCTGTGGTGTTCCCCGAAGGACCGCCCGGTTTGCTTGCGTCTGCTGCGCGATGCAGCAGTGTGAGCAAATCGTGGCGGCTCTTGTGTGTGGGGTTTGTCTGTTATGACGCTTAATCGACGTAAACCGCAACCGCCGCGCTTGAAGGAAACGCGCTCTGCAACGCCTGCTCGTCGCTATTTGCGTCGAAGCGAGATCGAGCGTCGCCGTCAGCGCATGATTATTGTCGGCACTGCAGCAGTGGTGGCGATCGCGTTGCTAGCGCTGGCTGTTGGTCTGGTCTATGAGCAGGTCTGGTTGCCAGGGCAACCAGTGGCGCAGGTCGGTGGTGTTGTGCTGACGCGCGGCGAGTATGTTGCGGAACGACGCGGTGAGGCAGCGCGTCTGATCGCCCAGAGCCTCTATCTGGCAACTTTTGGCTCACAATTTGCCCAGCAGTTTCTCGATCAGATTCCACAGCTCGACGCTCAGGCAGCAGCGGCGCGCAATGAGCCGATTGATGACGCGCTGGTGGATCAATGGATTGAACTGCAACTGATCCGGCAGGGAGCGCAGTCCGGGTTTGGCATCCAGGTGACCGACGGTGAGGTGGCGCAAGAGTTCATCAATCTGTTCGGTCCCAGTTTTGCTCCGCCCGCCAATGTAGTGACGCCAACCGCAGTGCTGCTGCCAACGTCGCCGTCAACCGCTACGCCTGAGCCGACGGTGGGTCCGGGAACGCCGTCGCCAACTCCTTCCGGTCCAACTGCAACGCCAACGCCATCGCCGACACCGGAGCCGACATTAACGCCATCGCCGACGCCGCTGGCTGATGAAGCGCTTGCCAGGCAACAGACCGCGCTGCAACGGCTCTACGATGAGTATGTTAATGAGATGCGGCGGGTCGATCCCCAACGGCGCATCCATCTGACGCTCGACGACTTCCGACGCGGGTTGTCCAACCAGTTTCTGCGTCAGGCGTTGACGCGCCGGGTGCAGGAAGCGCTGGTTCCAGACGCGAGTTTTACGCCTGGCGCCGATCCGTCCAGCATCGAGACGCGCCACATTCTGCTGAAGGTGACTGTTCCAATTACTGCGACAGAAGAGGAACGTGAGCAGGCGTTTGCTGCGCGCCGTGCGGAAGCGGAGGCGCTGCTCGCCGAGGCGCGCGCCGCTGTCGATTTCGGTGAACTGGCGCGTGAACGTTCCGAGGATTACAATACAAGAGCGGCAGGCGGGACGCTGCCGTCGTTTGATAAGAACGGAAAGACGCCAGATGGTATGCAGATCGATCCGGCGCTGGTTGCGGCTGTTGCAAATGCGTCTGAGAATGAGATCGTCGGTCCGGTGCGCACGTCGTTTGGCTGGCATATTGTGCAGCTAGTGCGGCGCACAGTCGATTCGCGCGAGACGCAACTCAATCGGGCGCGTGCTGAGGCATTCGAGCGCTGGCTCGAGGAGCAGCGCGCCATCGTTAGCGTGCAACGCTTCCCAACCCTTGTGCCAACTCCGTCGCCATTGCCGACCGGTACGCCTCAACCGTTGCCAACAGTAGATTTGGGCGGCGAACCGACACCGACGCCACTGCCGACCGAAACTGGAGTTCCGATTGGAGAAACTCCGGTTACAACGCCAACGCCGACGGGAACAGCCATTCCGGTCGAGGGAACGCCTGCCCCGACACCGTAAGGAGTGCGTCGCGTCCTGCGTCAGTGCGCAGGGCGCCGATGCTGCGCTGCAGGCGTGGCATAGACAACCATGAGAAGCTGGAAACCACAGGTCGCCAGTGAACGATGGCTTGCGCTCGGTCTGCTACTGCTGGCGCTCGGCGGCGTTATCGCGGCTGTTATCGGGCTGACTCGTCGTCTCTCCGGTACTCCTGATCAGTGGCAGATCAATATTGGCACCTTTGGCTTACTGCTGCTGCTGATCATCAGTCTGCTGGCAGCGGCATGGTTTGCCTACCGCTTTATCGCTGCACTGACGTTGACCTACGCCATCGACCGTAATGGGTTGTACATCCGCTGGGCTGGCAATCAGGCGATTGTTCCGCTCGATCAGGTGGTTACGATCGAGATGGGCGCCGGTCCGGTCTTTTTGCCGTTTGGCATCTTCCAGCGAGTTGGAACCTACTGGGGAAGTGCATTTGCGGGTGATAAGCCGCTGCATCTATATGCAACACAACCACCTGATACATGCCTGATCATCTACACCACCGATGCCGCCTATGCCGTGTCGCCTGAAGATCCGGAGGCGTTTGTCCAGGACCTTGAGCAGCGTCGGAATCTGGGGGCAACTAAGGCGCTCCAACCGGCAGTTGAGTATAGTCGGATGTTCCACTACGCATTCTGGCGCGATGGAACTGTGCTGGGACTGATTGTGGCAGCGCTTGTGATCAACCTGCTGGCGCTGGCGATGATTGCTGCCGCCTACCCTTCGCTGGCTCCTGCGGTCGAGATGCGTTTCGATGCAACTGGCGAGGTCGCTGAGTTGCGTCCGCGTCATCAGGTGCTGTTTCTGCCGCTGGCGGCGCTCGGTCTCAGCCTGTTCAACACCGCAACCGGGATGCTATTGTACCAGCGCCTGCCACCCGGCGCTCGTCTGATCCAAGGCGCCTCGGTGATTGTACAACTCCTGTTCCTGGTCGCAATCGCGCAGATCCTGTGGTGAGCGCAACGTTGTCTTATCCTTCCAGTAACAATCGCTCCGGGTCTTCGACCAGTTCCTTTACCCGCACCAGGAACGATACTGCCTCACGTCCGTCGATGATGCGATGATCGTAGGAGAGGGCGACATACATCATCGGACGGATGACGACCTGCCCGTTGAGTGCCACCGGACGTTCCTGAATCTTGTGCATGCCGAGGATGCCAACCTGCGGCGCGTTGAGAATCGGTGTGGACATCAGTGAGCCGAAGATGCCGCCGTTGGTGATGGTGAACGTGCCGCCTTGCAGGTCGGCAATCGTGAGTTTCGAATCGCGGGCGCGGCGCGCCAGTTCTTCGATGCTGCGCTCGATTTCCGCAAAACTGAGGCGGTCTGCGTTGCGCAGCACTGGCACAACCAGCCCTTCGTCGGTGCTAACGGCGATGCCAATGTCGTAGTAATACTTGACAATAATCTCGTCACCGCGAATCTCGGCGTTGAGGAGTGGGAAGGCTTTCAATGCGCCGATGACCGCTTTGGTGAAGAACGACATAAAGCCAAGACCAACGCCATAGCGCTCTCGGAACGATTCGCGATGCCGTTTGCGCAGATCGATCACGGCGCTCATATCAATCTCATTGAACGTCGTAAGCATTGCTGCCGTGCGCTGCGCCTCGACGAGACGGGCGGCAATCGTCTGGCGGCGGCGGGTCATGCGGATGCGTTCTTCGCGTCGCTCGGCGTCGGTTCCCGACGCTGGCTGCGGGGCAGGGGCGGGTGCTGGCGTGCCTGCTGTGACAGCCTGAACTTTCTCAGTCTGAAGTGGCGTTGGTGAACTGGCGCCGTGGCGGATTACATCATCTTTCGTCACCCGACCGCCGGGTCCACTACCGGGAATTGCAGTAATATCGACGCCGTGCGTTTCGGCAAGACGACGGGCAACCGGCGTCGCCGTCACTCTAGTGCCGTCGTGGAGCGGTGTTGCTGATTCTTCCACCTTCTCCATAATGACCCCTAACAGTTCGCCGATGGTCACCGTTGCGCCATCAGGCTTGAGGATACGACTCAGAACGCCAGACCCAGTTGCGGTCACTTCAACCGTCACCTTGTCGGTTTCGAGTTCGACCAGCACCTCACCTGCGGTAACTGGATCGCCCTCGTGTTTGTGCCATGCCCCGACCGTTGCTTCGACAATCGACTCGCCCAGGGTCGGGACTTTGATTTCGACAGCCATAGACTCCTCGTGTTATCGATACTTTTCGACAGCTGGCGCACGCAGCGCTTCGGCTATTAACCGTTGCTGTTCGATCAGGTGCAACGCCAGCGATCCTTCTGATGGACTCGCTGACTCGGGGCGCCCGACATAACTGAGGGTCATATCGGGACCGATCAGTTCGCGCAGGCGTGGCGCGACGTAACGCCACGCTCCCATGTTCTCCGGTTCCTCCTGCAACCAGACGACTTCCTGAAGGTTCGGATAGCCTTGCAGCACTGCACGCAATTCGTCCACAGGGAAGGAGTACAACTCTTCGAGACGCACCACGGCAACGCCGTTTGTTAGCGGCGTATCATTGGCACTGAGCAGATCGACGTAGATTTTGCCAGAGCAGAGCACCAGGCGCGCCACATCGGCAGGACGTTCGCGCGCCTGCGGATCGTCGATCACACGCTGGAAACGCCCCTCGGTGAAGTCGCGCAGCGACGAGCCAGCGCGCGGGTGGCGTAGCAGACTCTTGGGCGTCATGATGATCAGCGGGCGCGGGTCCGTATTCAGCAGCAGCGCCTGACGTCGCAGCAAGTGAAAATACTGCGCTGCCGTCGTGCAGTTTGCCACGCGAATATTGTCTTCGGCAGCAAGTTGCAGAAAGCGTTCGAGACGCGCGCTGGAATGTTCCGGACCCTGCCCTTCGTAGCCGTGGGGTAACAGCATCACCAGCGCTGGCGTTTGTCCCCACTTCTTGCGCGCCGACACGATAAACTGGTCAATAATAACCTGTGCCCCGTTAGCGAAGTCGCCAAACTGCGCTTCCCAGATCACGAGCGCACGCGGATTGTGCGCCGAATAGCCGAACTCGAACCCCAGCGCAGCAGCTTCGGAGAGCGGACTGTTGTAGACCGCAAATGAGGCACGCGCCTGTGGCAGCGCCTGAAGCGCACACCAGCGTTCATCGGTTTGCACGTCATGCAGCACCAGGTGACGCTGACTGAACGTGCCGCGCTCGACATCCTGCCCGGTCAGGCGGATCGGAATTCCCTCTTCCAGCAATGATGCAAACGCCAACGCTTCGGCGTGCGCCCAATCGATAGCGCCTGGCATATGGAGCGCAGCGCGCCGTCGTTCCAGCATCCGTTCCAGGCGCGGATGGACATGGAAACCGGGGGGCCACTGGAGCAACGCCTCATTGAGCGCTGTCAACCGTTCTGCTGACACGGCAGTGTGGGTGCGGCGCGCAATACCAGGCGGCGGCAACGGCGGCGGTTCCTCAAAGTGCGGGTGGGCTTCGGCGTCGCTGCGCGCCTGTTGCAACCTGTCCCACACCTTTCTAACCATCTCCTCCGCTTCGGTAGCAGACACCACTCCTTCGGCAATCAGTTTCGACGCCCACTGTTCGCGAACGGTCGGATGGCGGGCAATAATGGCATACATGAGAGGTTGCGTAAATGCTGGTTCATCGCCTTCGTTATGTCCCCAGCGACGATAACCAACTAGGTCGATCAGAAAGTCTTTGCCAAACCGTTCGCGATAGGCGTATGCCATGCGTGCAACTGCAATACACCCCTCCACATCATCAGCATTGACGTGCACAATTGGGATTTCAAACCCCTTCGCCAGGTCGCTGGCGTATAGGGTCGAGCGCCCCTCGTGCGGCGATGTGGTGAACCCGATCTGATTATTGACGATAATGTGAATGGTTCCGCCAGTGCTGTATCCGGCGAGGTTGGAGAGGTTCAGCGTCTCGGCGACGATCCCCTGCCCCGGAAACGCAGCATCGCCGTGGATGAGGATAGGAAGCGAGGCGTGCTTGTTCTGAAGCGGCGCGCCAGCGCGATTGCATGTTTCCTGAGCAGCGCGCGCACGTCCGGCGACAACCGGGTTGACAAACTCTAGATGGCTGGGGTTGGGCGCCAGGGTGATCGGCATCTGCTCGATCCCCGCCTCACGGAATGCGCGGCGGGCGCCGAGGTGGTATTTCACATCGCCAACCCAGCCAGGCGCGCCGCGTCCTTCCGGCGAAAGCGCCGCATCACGCCCCGCCAGCAAAAACTCGCTGAGAATGGCACTGTATGGTTTGCCAAGAATGTGCGCCAGGACGTTCAATCGTCCGCGATGCGCCATGCCGATCACCACCTCGTGCACCCCGCTGGTCGCCGCGTTGCGAATGATCGAGTCGAGCATTGGGATCAGCATGTCGCATCCCTCGATCGAAAACCGTTTCTGTCCGACGAAGGTCTGATGAAGATATCGCTCAAAGGTCTCGACCTCAGTCAGGCGTTCCAGAAGTTCACGTTTGCGAACCTCATCGAATCCATAGAAGAAGCGTCGGCTCTCGACCGCTTCACGAATCCAGGCGCGCTCCTCAAAGACCTGCACGTGATCCGTTTCGTAGCCGATTGTGCCGCAGTAGACGGAGCGTAGTTTCTGAACCCCTTCGAGCGCATTGCGCGACTCTGCCGCCAGCGGTCCACGCACAATATGGGCGGGCAGGAGCGCCAGGTCAGCATCGTTGACATCGTGGATCGCGGCATCGAGACCCGGATCGCCGGGAGGATCGCTGCCAAGCGGATCGATCCGCGCAGCCAGATGCCCCAGTTCGCGGATATAGCGAATGAGACGGGCGGCAGCGACGGTATGGGTGACATCGATTGGCGATGTTGGTCCGATGTGCGCTTTGGACATGTCAATGTCCGATGTCGTCGAAAGGTCGATGGTCACAGGGATTGCGGGGGCAGGCGTCGCTGTCGGCAATGCCTCTTCCGGTGACCATTGCGCAAAGAAGGCGCGCGTTTCCGGATCGACCGATGCGGGATCGGTGCAATACCGTTCGTAGAGTTCGACCACATACCCGGCGTTCGGGCCGTGAAAACGTGTATCTGAGGGCATGCATCACCTGTTCTTTGTTCTTTTTCACGCCCATTATAGCACTCGTGAGCGAAGGGATAGCCCGAACTTTCCCGCCTTCTCGGGCGAGAGCAGAGTAATTGTTCAAAGACCATAAGCCCTCGTCTATCCAGGGCGAAGACCGCCTGCGCGGGCTATACCGGAATATTTCTGCAAAGTCCATTATTTCGGTCTACCCTCCTCCGGAAGCAAGCGCATCGCGCGACACGTCAGACACGGACGATAGTCAATGTATCGGAGAAACGCTGGCTTGATATGCATGAGCTCTGCTACCTGGCATAGAAGCTCTCACAGGTTGTCCGCTCAAATCCGGCGAATCTTTTGGAAATTCAGCGCGGGCTTTCACCCGATAGCATCAATTTCGGTTAACAACATGTGTTCAGATCACTTGAGTTCGTCCGCTCCTGTGCACTATAGTGAGTAGAAGCAGTAAGGTGCTCTCTGGCCATGATGATTCGTCTCAACGGGAGAGATCAGAGCAGAGAGCGTAGTGTATGTAGAGGATCGATATCGTGTCGTCAGTAAGCAACGCAGAGTACATCGCACTCAAGAAAATCATCAAGGAACGCGGCCTGCTCGACAAACAACCCTGGTTTTTCATCGGCGTCATCGCGCTCAAGGTCGGTCTGCTGATCGCCAGTATCGTCATCCTGTTTCTAGTCGACAACTTCTGGATTCAGGCGTTGAACGCGATCTTTATGGGTTTCGTTCTGGCGCAGATTGGTTTCACATCGCATAGCGCCTGCCACCGGCAGATTTTTCACAAGGTGGCCTGGAACGACGCCGTCGGCATCTTTCTAGGCAACCTGCTGCTGGGGTTAAGCGCCGAATGGTGGACGGGCAAGCACAATGCGCACCATGCGCACCCAAATCACGACGGCATGGACCCCGACCTGGATGTGCCGGTGGTGGCGTTCACCCCGGAACAGGTGGAGTCGCGGCGCGGCATCTGGCGCTGGATGACGAAGAATCAGGCGTTTCTGTTCTTTCCGCTGCTCATGTTGCAGGGGTATGCCCTGCGCGAGGTCAGTTATCGCTTCGTGCTGAGTCCTGAGTCGCGGCGGCGCGGGATCGAGATCGTGATGATGGCACTCAATCTGGTCTGGTATCTTACGCTGCCGATCATCGCGCTGGGACCGTGGGCGGGGATCGGGTTCATTCTGATCAGCCAGGCGTTCTTTGGCGTCTATCTGGGGACGGTTTTTGCGCCCAATCACAAGGGCATGCTGATCGTCGATGACAACACGCAGATCGACTTTTTGCGCCTGCAGGTGCTGACGGCGCGCAATGTCAGCGGTCATCCGATCACCGACTTCTGGTATGGCGGTCTGAACTATCAGATTGAGCATCATCTGTTCCCGTCGCTGCCGATGCATCGCCTGCGCGAAGCGAGCGAGATCGTCAAGAAGTTCTGTGCAAAGCACGGCATTTCCTACCACGAAACGTCGATGATCCAGTCGTACCGCGAAATCCTCGGCTATCTCCACGAAGTCAGCGCGCCGCTGCGCGCGTCGAAGGCAGTTTCGGCGTCGTCGTCGACACCGGGCGCGTAAGTCGGGGATGAGCGGAATTGCGTTGAAGCCGTCGGGTTTGACCCGGCGGCTCTTCGATTCTGAGCACAACCCACGACGATCCTCTGCGCCCGCACAGATCAAGCCAGCGCTTGATGAAATGGGGCAAAGAGAAGGCGCCTCGCTTGACGAACTGATCGCCAGGGCCATCGAAGAATACCTTTTTGCACATCGGTTTCGGTTGCTCCGGGAACGGATGGCGCCCAGAGCGCAGGAACAAGGCATTTATACCGATCAAGATGTCTTTGAGCGCGTTTCATGAGGGTTGTCCTCGATACTCATGTGATTATTGCTGCCTTTATTGCGCGGGGTGTCTGCAGCGTCAACCTGCTAACATTATACGACCCGCAGAATTTGCAGAATATGAAGTCTCCAGATCGGGAGAATCCACCTGATCGGCGCCGTTCCAGGTAAAGAGGCGTCTCAACTCCAGGTTCCTGTTACTTCTCACAAAGGTTGAGCCCCAACTTAAGATGACCCCCCCGCAGGCTCTCAGTGTTGGTACGATGCACATGCCACACGTTCCGCTCCTCTTGGGTGCCAGGTACACCTCACAGGTGTAGATTTTTTGGCAAGCCCCTGCGTGCCATCTCCCTTTTCAGCCATCAGGACGCCCAAAATCCCCCTTCAAGGGGAGAAGGGGGTTGGGGGAGAGGGCCAAAGGCGCACGGGAATGCAGAACATCGCTCATCTCTCCCAAAAACTCTACCCTTGAGAGGCCGGGTACACGGGTGTTGTGCGCGCCCGATGCGCGCGGTCCCGGCGGTCAACTGCTCTGTGCGTTACTGTTAAAGACCCCGCTCCCTTTGCGCCTCTTCGTCGCATTTTTGCAGCGACGTCGTGATTGCCGAATCCGAATGCAAAGGTTTTGAAAGCGCTTCGCAAATCATATGCAAAATATTGACAGACATTTCGAGCTATTGCGCAGAGAAGATGTAAGTGATGCGTAGTGAAAATAGTGTTGAAACTTCGGTAACGTATGCTATAGTAAAACTACAAACTCTGAACTACATGAATTTGCCGTGTTATGCTGTGCATATAGTTTTGTCTTCTATTTTTTTCTCATACCTGTAGTTCAGATTTGTTACTACAAGGTTGTCGAACTTTCACTCTTCTCACAGTACGTTGATTTGGATGTTCTTCGTTCTGGATCGAACTGATAGGAAGGTGAAGAGATTGAAGGCATGTTGATGGAGGCAACGTATGAATCTGCTTCGCGCAATTGGTCGGTTCCTGCTGGGCGCTCTCAAGGTTTTGCGTCTGGCGCTGCCCAAACTGGGTGTCGGCTGGATGTTCGCTCTGCTGACCAGCAACTTCAACCGGGTATCGATTGTGGAGTTGGGCGTAATGGCAATCATCGTCACAACGATGATCGGTTTGCACCACTTCCTGTCGCCATTCCAGGTGGTGTGGGGACGGATCGCCGATAGTCGTCCGGTCTTTGGGTTGCGCCGCACACCATACCTGCTGCTCGGCGCGACGGTCGCCAGTCTGGTCTTCCTGGCGCTGCCATCGGTGGCGGTTGCAATGGGTGAGGGTTCGGTGCTGGCAATTGTGGCGGGGTATGCGTTGCTGATCCTGTTCGGCGTCGGCATTGCGGCGATGGGCGACTGTCATCACGCGCTGATCGCCGAGGTGACCAATCCCAGGACGCGCGGCGGTGTGGTCGCGGTGGTGTGGACGTTCACCATTATGAGCACAATCATCGCCGCAACGGTCATCAAGGCGCAGATGCCGTCCTACACCCCTGAAGCGATGCAGGCGCTCTACAATCTAACCCCGCTGGTGGTTATTGGTTCGGCGCTGCTTGGTGTTCTCGGCATTGAGAAGCGCCTGAGCCGCGAAGAACTGGCGGTCGCCCTCGAGCGCGCGCGTGCAGCGGCGCCTCCCGGAAATCCGTTGCGTGCGGCTGTCGGTCTGTTTCGCCAGAACCCGCAGGTGCGCGCCTTCTTTGGCTTTGTGTTCCTCTCGATCGTCGGCATCTTCCTACAGGACTCGATCCTAGAAGTCTTCGGCGCTAAGGTCTTCAATATGACGATCAGGGAGACGACGACATTCACCCAGACGTGGGGCGGCGGCGTGCTTGGCGGTATGTTGGTGATGGGTCTCTTGAGCTCCATTTTCCCGATTGGCAAGAAAGTGATCGCACTGATCGGCGGCATCGGCACCGCGTTTGGGTTGGGGTTGCTGGCGGTCTGCGCGTTGACTGAGCAGCGTTCGTTGCTCAACCCGGCGATTGTGCTCATGGGCTTCAGCACCGGTCTCTACAACGTCGGCGCGCTGTCGTTGATGATGGATATGACCGTCGAGGGCGCCACGGGTCTCTATATGGGTATGTGGGGCATGGCGCAGGCGTTCGGGACGGCGACGGCGAATATTCTGGCTGGCGCGCTGCATACCGCGCTGATCGAGACGCAGGTGCTGAGTCAGACGCTGGGGTACGGGGTGATCTTTGGTCTGGAAGCCGTGCTGATGGTCTTCGGCATTGCGCTGCTGTCCGGTGTCAGCGTCGAGGCGTTCCGCGGACTGACCCGCGCCGATCTGACCCGCGCAATGGAAGCTGGCGCAGTGGCATGATGAGATGATCGAGGTGTGCGGATGACCGATGTGCTGCCTATTCGATTCGATGCAATTGCTGGCAATTACGACAGCGTGCGCGGTCATCCGCCTGAGGTTGCGGAGCAGATTGGCAGGGCGATTGCGGCAGTGGCAGGAACCAATGCACATGTGCTTGAACTCGGCGTTGGCACCGGTCGCATCGCTCTGCCCGTCGCCACAGCCGGTTGCCGGGTCGTCGGCATCGACATCTCGGAAGAGATGCTGCGGATTGCTCGTGCGAAGGATCATGGTCAGGTGTTGTGGTTGCTCCAGGGCACGATTGAGCATCTGCCGTTTGCTAATGGGGTGTTCGATGCAACCCTGGCGGTGCATGTGCTCCACCTGGCGCGCGACTGGCGCGCCGCACTTGCCGAGGCGCTGCGCGTTCTCCGTCCCGGCGGGGTCTTTATCCAGGGGCGCGACTGGCGCGATCCGCAGAGTTGTGTGGGGCGTCTGCGCAGCAAACTGCGAGAAACGCTGATCGAACTGTTGCCCGGTTCGCGTCCGCCAGGTGCGGGTGCTGCTGTCGGGCAGGCGCTGGCAAAACTGGGGGCGACGGTCGAACCAGAGATGGTGGCAGCGACCTGGGTTGCGCCGATCAGTCCGGCGCAGGTGCTGGAGGGCATGGAGTCACGCGCCGATGCCGAAACCTGGGTGCTCGACGATGCAACCCTGCATGCTGCGATCCAGCGGTTGCGCACCTGGGCGGAGAGCGTCTACAACGATGTACAGCAACCGGAGATGGTTGAGCGGCGCTTCGTCATCCAGGTGGCGCGGCGGGGGTTGGAGGTTGAAGGTTGAGGGTTGAAGGTTGAAGATTGAGGGTTGAAGGTTGAAGGTTGAAGGTTGAACTTTGGAAGGTTGAAGGTTGAGGGTTGCGGGCGCCTCTGACCCCTGACCCTTAACCCCTGACCAAAAGGTGATGCCATGCCTGCAACAGTGATCCGGGAAGACGGTGCCTACCATAGTTTCTGTGGTCTGACATGTGTTGGCTGGTTGTACCAGAAGATCAAGGACAGTTTCTTCCTCGTGCTCGGCACGCACACCTGCGCCCATCTGCTCCAGAATGTGCTCGGCGTCATGATCTTCGCCCGTCCGCGCTTTGGCGTTGCGCTGATAGAAGAAGCCGATCTTTCAAAGCAACAGCCGGAACTGGATCGGATCATTGATGAGATTGTCGCCGATCATCATCCTTCGGTGATTTTCCTGCTGTCGTCGTGTACGCCGGAAGTGATGAAGGTCGAGTTCGACGGTCTGGCGCGTGCAGTCAGTCGCCCCGACCTGCCAGTACTCTTTGTGCCAGCCAGTGGTCTCGACTATACCTTCAGCCAGGCGGAAGATTCGGTGTTGCAGGCACTGTTACCTTTCTGCCCCATCGCTTCCCCCGACGACCGGCGGGTAGTATTCCTCGGCTCTGTGAATGATGCGATTGCCGATGATTTTCGCACTGAGGCAGCGCGCCTTGGCATTCCAGTGGCCGGTTTTCTGCCAGAGAGCCATTTTCACGACCTGCCGCCAATCGGTTCGGGGACGGTCATTGCGCCGCTGCAACCATACCTGGCGAAGGTTGCCGGTCGACTGGCGCGCGAACGTGGCGCCACTGTGGTCAGTTCGCTGTTCCCGTTTGGTCCTGATGGAACGCGGGTGTTCTGGGAGGACGTGGCAGCTGCGATGGGGATCGCCGTCGATCTGCGTGAACGCGAGCGGCAGGCGTGGGAGCGTCTTGAACCACACCTCGAGATATTGCGTGGCAAGAAAGTGTTCTTCACCGCAGATAACCTTATGGAATTGCCGCTGGCGCGTTTTCTCAAGCACGCGGGATGCACCATTCTCGAATGCAGCAGTCCGTATATCAATCGCAAGTTCCATGCTCGCGAACTGGAAGCGCTCGATGGTGTGCGCGTCGTCGAGCAGCCCAACTTCGACCGGCAGTTGCGCGACATCCAGGAGTTGCGCCCCGACCTGGTGATCAGCAACCTGGCAACCACCAACCCGCTCGTCGGGCATGGCGTGGTGGCAAAGTGGAGCACGGAGTTCAGTTTTATGCCGATCCACGGCTGGAGTGGCGCCGCAACGCTCGCCGGGATGTTTACCCGCCCGCTCAAGCGCCACGCCCAACTCGATCCACTTATGGACGATCCACTCTGGGTGGCGGGGTTGATGCCGGCACGGTAGCGTTGCAGGTTGCAGGTTGCGGGTTACGGATTGCAGGTTGCAGATTGGACAGTGATAGTACGGTAGAGGGTGACAGACATACTCAGGTGAGAGCAGGCAGTCCAGGTTCATTCTGCTTCCCAAGTGCGCCTGCCGTGCCCACAGCGCGACGGTAGCAGTGGCAGAAGTAGAGCAGTTGAGCAGTGAAGTGCAGGAACGATTCTCGGTTCTCAGTTCTTAGTTCTCAGTTCTTAGTTCTCGGTTCTTAGTTCTCAGTTCTCAACAGGACACTGCTATGCGACTGGCTCTCTGGATGTATCAGGGCACTGCCCATCATGGCGTCGGGCGGATCGCTAACAGCATGCGCGGTGTGCACGCCGTCTTTCACGCCCCCCAGGGAGACGACTACGTCAATCCGATCTTCACCATGCTGGAACGCACCCCTGATTTCCCCCGCATGACGACCAGCATTGTCAGCGGGCGCGACCTGGCGCAGGGTACGGTGCGTCTCCCCGAAACACTGCGTGCAGTCGATGCGCAGGTTCATCCCGATCTGATCGTCGTGTGCGCCAGCTGTTCGACCATTCTGCTCCAGGAAGACCTGGAACGGATGGCACGCAGCGCCGGAACGAAGGCAGACGTGCTGGTGTACGACGCCAATCCGTACCGGATGCAGGAGGTGCGTTCCGCCGACGGGCTACTGACGACGCTGGTGCAGCGTTTTGCGCGTCCGCAGGCGCCGCTGCCGACGCCATCTGTCAATATTCTCGGTCCGGCATCGCTCGGCTTCCACAACCGCAGCGACCTGATCTGCCTGCGGCGCATGCTTGCGACACTCGGCGTGCAGATCAACGTGGTGGCGCCGCTCGGCGCATCGATCCACGATCTGGAGCGTCTGCCAGCGGCATGGGCAACAATTGCGCCGTACCGTGAATTGGGTCAGAACGCCGCCCGCTGGCTCGAAGATCAGTTCGGCATCCCGGCGTTGACCGACGCTCCTATCGGGGTGCAACCGACATTACGCTGGCTCCGACGACTGGTTGAGACGCTGAATGAAACCGGTGCGCGCCTGCAACGCCTGTCAACACCGCTGCGCCTGCCGCCGCTGACTGCTTTCTCACTCGACGGGATGAGCGCGCCGAGTTCGGTTCCCTGGTTCGCGCGCACTGCCGACATGGAAAGCTACAGCATGAAGCGCGCCTTTGTCTTCGGCGATGCCACCCATACCGTCGGCATGGTGAAGTTTCTGCGCGACGAGTTGGGCATGCAGATCGCCGGAGCGGGAACCTACCTGGAGGAAGAGGCAGAGTGGGTGTACCAGGAACTCAAAGAGTATCTGCCCCCCGATGATTCGGGATCGCCCAAATCTTCCTTTCTGGTGACCGATGTGTTTCAGCATGTCGCGCGACGGATCGCCGACCTGTCGCCCGAACTGGTCTGTGGCACGCAGATGGAACGTCACGCCTGCCGCAAACTCGACATTCCCTGCCTGGTGATCGCGCCGCCGACGCATATCGAAAACCATCTGTTGAGCTACCGACCGGTGCTCGGCTTCGATGGCGCCGACGTCCTGGCGGACGCAGTCTACACCACAGCGACGCTGGGTATGGAAAAGCATCTGATTGATATGTTCGGCGACGCCGGGCTGGACTATGACGAACCGCGAACCGGGGAACCGCGAACCGAAAACCAGGAGTTGAGAGTCGAAAACCGGGCATCGGCAAGCGGACATCCGGAAGCAGGCGTTAGCGTCGGCGCCGCTGAACCTTCGGCTGCTCCATCCAGGAGCGTCGTGACGGAAGAATCCAATCGCGCAACCACACCATCATCTTCTACCGTTCACCCCGTCTGGACTCCAGACGCACAGGCGATGCTGAAGAAGATACCCTTCTTCGTGCGGGGACGGGTGCAAAAGAACGTCGAACGGTACGCGATGCAGCACGGGTATGCAACGATCACCGCTGAGGTTCTGGTTGAAGCGCGAGAGGCATTGGGCGGTTGAAACACAGGCGGAGGAAGGGTATGAGTCTCACACTTGCCATTTA
This sequence comes from Roseiflexus sp., assembly GCA_017743475.1. Classification (GTDB taxonomy): domain Bacteria; phylum Chloroflexota; class Chloroflexia; order Chloroflexales; family Roseiflexaceae; genus Roseiflexus. The sequence continues at coordinate 53,898 of JAGHYV010000020.1, forward strand.
CGGAAAAGGTGGCATCGGCAAGAGCACGACCAGTTCGAACCTGTCGGCAGCGCTGGCGCTCAAAGGCGCGAAGGTGCTTCAGATCGGCTGCGATCCCAAGCACGACAGCACCTTCGCCCTGACCGGAACGCTGCAACCAACGGTCATCGATGTGTTGACCGAAGTTGATTTCCATCACGAAGAGGTATCAGTCGAGGATGTGGTGCGTACCGGTTTTGCCGGGGTGGACACACTGGAGTCAGGCGGTCCGCCGGCTGGCAGCGGCTGTGGCGGTTACGTCGTCGGTGAGACGGTCAAACTGCTGCACGAATTCGGGCTGTACGACAAATACGATGTGATAGTGTTCGATGTGCTTGGCGACGTAGTGTGCGGCGGGTTCTCGGCGCCGCTGAACTATGCGGACTACGGCATCATTATTGCCTGCAACGACTTCGACAGCATCTTCGCTGCCAACCGCCTGTGCCTGGCGATCAAGCAGAAAAGCGCGCGCTACCGCGTCGAACTTGCTGGCATCATCGCCAATCGTGTGGATTACGAACTTGGCGGCGGTACGACGCTGCTGGAACAGTTTGCCGAAACCGTCGGCACACGCATCATCGGTCGAGTGCCGTACCACGATCTCATTCGGCGCTCGCGGTTGATGGGCAAGACTCTGTTTGAGATGGAGGGTCCAGGGAAGGAGGAATGCACCGCACCCTTCCTGGAGATGGCGGAGGAATTGCTGAATCGTCCGCGCTCGACCGTTCCAAAGCCCCTGGGTGATCGTGAGATCTTCAATGTAATCGGCGGTTGGCGATGACCGACGTCTCTCGACATAAGCAGCATCTGCGCGATTATTTCAATGGTGAAGGATTCCAGCGCTGGAGCGCGATCTATGGTGAGGCGGAGGTTTCGCGCGTTCGGCGCACCATCCGTATCGGACACGCCCGTATGCTGGCGCGCGCCGAAACCTGGTTGCTCGAATGGGTCAGCGCCACCGGGCGCGTCCCGCACACCTTGAATGCGTTCGACGCCGGGTGTGGCACGGGGGTGTTCAGTACCACGCTGGCGCAGCACGGTTTCAGTGTGACGGCGGTAGACATTGCGCCGCAGATGACCGCCGCAACCGCCGAACGGGTTCGAGCCGCAGGTGTCGCGCAGCGTGTGACATGTCTGACCTGCGACATTGATGCGGTTGCTGGAACCTTCGATGTGGTGGTGTGCTTCGATGTGCTGATCCACTACCCGCAACCGGCATTCGATCAGTTGATCGCTCATCTGGCGAATTGTACGCGCAGTTTGCTCCTGTTCACCTATGCGCCATACGAACCGTTGCTTGCCGCGATGCACTGGATCGGCGGGTTCTTCCCGCGCGCCCATCGGCGAACCGAGATTCAGATGATTCGCGAGGAAGATGTGCGTCGATCAGTGAGCCTGAATGGGTTGCACGTCGGTCGGATTGAACCGATCCGCAGCGGGTTCTACCACGTCAATCTGGTCGAGGCAGTGCGGGGTGAACGGTGAAGGTTGAAGGTGGGAAGGTGGGAAGGTTGAAGGTTGAAGGTTGAAGGTGGGAACTCAAGGGTCGGTTGGGAGACGATGTTCCAGACAAGTGGGAAGGTTGAAGGTTGAAGGTTGAAGGTGGGAACGGTGAAGGTGCGGACGGTGCAGGGTGAACGGTGACTGGTGAAGGTGGGAACTGTGAACGTTTAACGTTGAATGTTGAAGTTGGGAAGGTTGAAGGTGGGAAACTGGAAGACGTCCCAAACCTTGAGGTCTTCGCCTTGGTCTGTGGTCGCATTTCTCCTGGGATAGATTGCATCTTGCCATCTATGATCGTTGCTGTAGTGAAGAACGTGAATGGTCTTATTCATTGTTAATGTAGTAACGAATATGAACTACATCATTTGGAATAAATAAAGAATGTGAGGTCGTATGAAGCGATGGTTTCTGACGATGCTGGCGCTGGTTGCCGGAGCAGTATGGCTCTGGTATCGCCGTGAGACTGTAATTGAAGGCGAAGGGGTGGTTCATCTCCAGAGCGAACACGAACACTTCCACCTGCACGTTGATCTTCCGCCGGGCATGGAGATCGAGCCGGGTGATACGCTGGAAATTCTCACGGTTCCCAAAACCCATGGTCAGACGAATGGCGAGATCACCTATTCAAGCCGTGTCCGGTTGACCAAGGCGAGCAGCCTGCGACGTGAGCTGGTGCGGCGTAGCAGCCTGGTCGAAATCAAAGAACTGGTTGAGCATCCCTGAACGCAGCACGATCGCCTGTTCTAACGCTGAAGCGATGGATTACAAAAGGAGAGAGCGACAATGATGAACATACCTGGCGAATACACGCCGACGACGCGCCATGCGTTACGCGAGGCGATCCTGAACCCGCGTTTCTACACGACCGACTTTCGTGCAATTGATCGGCTGAATGTTGCGCACATGCGTGATGAGTTTGATTGGATCCGCAATGAGTTCGAGGTTGATTACAACCAGAAGCATTTTGTGCGCAACGATGAGTTCCTGGCGAATTTCGACGATATGCCAGCGCGAGATCTCTTCATCGAGTTCCTTGAACGAAGTTGCACGGCGGAGTTCAGTGGATGTCTGCTCTACGCAGAAATGGTCAAGCACCTGCACGATCCGACACTCAAGGCGATCTTTCGCTGCATGAGCCGCGATGAAGGTCGTCATGCCGGTTTTCTGAACAAAACCATGGCTGACCTGGGCGTCGAGATGAATCTGCAGGTGCTTCATAAGCGCAAGAAATACACCTATTTTCAGCCGAAGTTTATTTTCTACAGCGTCTACCTGTCGGAGAAGATCGGTTACGCCCGCTACATCACGATTTATCGTCACTTGCAGCAATACCCGCAGGGCATGATCCATCCGATCTTCAAATGGTTCGAGAAGTGGTGCAACGACGAATACCGCCACGGGGAGTTCTTCTCGTTGTTGATGCGCAGTCAGCCGGATCTGCTAAGTGGCGGCAATCTGCGCTGGATCCGCTTCTTCATGCTTGCGGTGTACGCCACGATGTACCTGAACGATGCCCGTCGCGCCGGTTTTTATAAGGCGCTCGGTCTTGACTGGCGCGACTACGATCAACGGGTGATCCGCCTGACGAACCATATCGCCACGCAGGTGTTCCCGGTGACGCTGCCGGTCGATGATCCGCGCTTCTTCCGTCATCTCGACGCATGTGTGAAGTATGACGCTCAGATGCGTGCGCTCGAAGGGCGCAGCGATCCGATTGCGACTGCGCAGCGGGCGCGGCTGGGTGCTGCGATTGCGGCGCGTCTCCTGGCGACCTACCGCCTGCCGGTCGTGCCGACCACCGACGCCAACCGCTGGCAGGGGCTTGAAGGCTTTCCGAGCTATCCGGGTCCAGGCTGGAAACAGGATGCAACGCTCAATCAGCGGGTCGTATCCGCATGAATGATTGGATGCACCGCATTCCATAACGTAACTATAAGGACTCTGCCATGCGATTCGTCTTTTTGACCATGGACGGTAATCACTTCGCGGCGTTGCGCAAAGGAGCGGAATTGTTGCGCCGCGATGAGGGGATCGCCCTGAGCCTGGGATGCTATGACACGAATGCGCTGCGAACCGAAGCGGACTGGCAACGCCTGGCGGATGATGTGGCAGCATGTGATTTCGTCTTCGGCTCGATGCTCTTCGGCGAGGAGTTCGTTCGCCCGCTGGAGCGCGTGCTGGAACAGGCGCACGCGCCAGTCTGCATTATCACCAGCAATCCGGCGCTGATCCGGAAGACGCGCATCGGTCATTTCGATCTGCGGAAGAAGGTGGAGGAGCAGGAGGCGTCGCTGCTCAGTCGCTGGATGCATAAGTTCCGTCCAAAGAACGGGCGCGGCGAGGGGCAACGGCAACTGGCGCTGATACGCAACCTGGGGCGTGTGTTGCAGCATATTCCCGGAAAAGCGCGCGATCTGGCAACCTACATCGCTGTTCATCAGTACTGGATGCACAGTTCGCCGGAAAATCTGCGCCGCATGTTGGCAATGCTGATCGAACGCTACGTGCCGGGGTATCAGTGGCGCCTGAAGGTGCTGCCGCCGATTGAGTATCCCGATGTGGCGCTGCTGCATCCCGATGCGCCGGAACCGTTCGGTGACGAGCGGGAGTACGCACAGTGGCTGGCGCAGCGTTCCAGACGGCGCAAGGGTGAGACGGTCAAGGGAACCGTCGGTTTGCTGACGTTACGCACAGTGGCGTTGAGCGGCAATATGGCGCATTTGCACGCACTCTACCGGGCGCTGGAGCAGCGCGGTCTTGAGGTTCGCATGGCATATGCTGCTGGTCTCGATTTCCGTCCGGCGATTGAGCGTTTCTTCATGGAACGCCAGGCGCAGCACCACTGGTTCGGCGCTGCAAAGACCCCTCGCCATCCCCGCCGGGCAACGGTCGATGTCCTGGTCAACGGCGTGGGCTTTGCCCTGGTCGGCGGGATGGCGGCAAGCCAGCCAGAGGAAGCGGTTGCAGCGCTCAGCGATCTCGATGTTTCGTATCTGAGTCTGGTGCCCCTCTCTTTCCAGCGAGTCGAAGAGTGGCAGCGCGACGATGCCGGACTCTCCCCGATTCAGGTGGCGATGAATGTGGCGCTGCCGGAACTCGATGGTGCGACCGAGCCGCTGGTTTTTGGCGGACCGACCGCCGGCAGTGATCAGTTTGTGCCGTTGCCCGATCAGATTGAACTTGCCGCCGGGCGGATCGAGCGGCATGTGGCGCTGCGACGCACGCCAAACCATGCGAAAAAACTGGCGCTGGTGCTCTTCAACTTTCCGCCGAATCTCGGCAACGCTGGCACTGCCGCGTATCTCGATGTGTTTGCATCGCTCCATCGTCTGCTCCTGGCATTGCGCGACGCCGGATACACGGTCGAGGTTCCAGAAACGCCGGAAGAACTGCGCTATCGCGTGGTGCAGCAGAACGCTGAACTGTTCGGCACGCCCGGCAATGTGGCTGCACGTCTCAGCGTCGCTGATTACCGGCGGCTCTTCCCGGCATACGTGGCTATCGAGCCATTCTGGGGAGCGGCCCCCGGCGAGTTGCTGACCGATGGACGAGATTTCTTCATTTGTGGTCACTTTTTTGGCAATGTGTTCGTCGGATTGCAGCCATCCTTCGGCTATGAGCGCGACCCGATGCGTCTGCTGATGGCGAAGGATGCGGCGCCCAACCATGCATTTGCCGCTTTCTACACATGGTTGACGCATGTGTTCGGCGCGCACGCGGTGGTGCACTTCGGCACCCATGGCGCGCTGGAGTTTATGCCCGGCAAGCAAGCCGGCCTCAGCGCACAGTGCTGGCCCATGCGGTTGCTCGGTCCGTTGCCGAACATCTACTACTACAGCGTCAACAACCCCAGCGAAGGCACGATTGCAAAGCGACGCAGCGCAGCAACGCTGGTGAGTTATATGGTCCCGCCGCTCCAGCAGGCTGGTCTGTACAAAGGGTTGCGTCGCCTTAAGGACACGCTCGATGCCTTCCGTGCGCGACCCGATCCGGGTGTGCTGGCGGATATTCGCGCACAGGCGGAACAACTGGGCATTGGCAGCGAGTCGCTCGATGCTGCAAACGATGAAGCATATGTGGCATCACTGGCGCATGAACTGATCCAGATCGAGCAACGCATGATCCCGGTGGGATTGCACGTTCTCGATAAGGCCCCCGATCCCGCCGAACTTGCCGATGTGCTGGCGCTGGTTGCCGCATTCGCCCGTCCTCCAGGTGTCGAATACCCGCTGACCCATCTGGTGGCCACAGCGCTGGGGCACGATTACGGTCGTTTGCAGGCGGCGCTGCGCCACGATCTGCGCGCCCAGGAGATCTTTCAGCAGATCGATGTGATCGTGCGTGATGCGGTGCGTGCGCTGGTGGACGAGTATCGGAGTCGGGAGTCATCGGCGTCTCTGCTGGTTGCGACATTCGAGCGCCTGTTGCAACAGCGCGCACACTTGCCGACCGATACGCTGCGCCGGTTCCGCGCCTATCTCGAAGCGTTGCTCGACCGGATGGTGCACGACCACGAACTCCGCAACCTGTTGCACGCGCTGGACGGCGGCTACATTCCGCCGTCGCCCGGCAACGATGTGGTGCGCAACCCGGCTGCCGCGCCGACCGGACGCAATATCCACGGTCTGGATCCCTATCGTGTGCCCACGCCTGCGGCTCAGGCAACCGGCGAACGTCTGGTTGCCGACTTGCTGGCGCGCCTGACCCGTGATCAGGGACGTATGCCGGAAAGCGTCGCCATCGTGCTGTGGGGTACCGATAACCTGAAGAGTGACGGCGAGGGGGTGGCGCAGGCGCTGGCGCTCATGGGCGCGCGTCCGGTCACCGACGAACTCGGCAATGTCAGCGACGTGACGCTCATTCCGCTGGAAGAACTGGGCAGACCACGCGTCGATGCAGTGATCACTGTCAGCGGCATCTTCCGCGACCTGTTCGTCCACCAGATGCGCCTGCTGGATAAGGCGGCGCGACTGGCGGCGCACGCTGATGAACCGCCAGAGTGGAATTATGTGCGCAAACATGCGCTCGCTCATGCCGCGGAACTCAGCATCAGTCTCGATGACGCTGCCATCCGGGTATTCTCGAATGCGCCGGGGAGTTACGGTGCGAATGTCAATCACCTGGTGGAAAGCAGCACCTGGAACAGCGATGCCGAAATGAGCGAAGCCTTTGTTGCACGGAAGAGTTTCACGCTCGACGCGCGCGGCGAATGGCGTGATGCGCGCGCCATCATGGAGCGTGCGCTGGCGACAGTTGACGCCACCTTCCAGAATGTGGACAGTTTCGAGATTGGGATCAGCGACATCGATCACTACTACGAATATCTGGGTGGCGTAACGAAGAGCGTCGAGAAACTACGCGGCGTCCGCCCGCGCGTCCTGGTCGCCGAGGCGCTGGCGACCACTGGCGAGCGCATCAGCACGCTGGAGCAACAGGTGCGTATTGAAACCCGCGCCAAACTCTTGAATCCGAAGTGGTTCGAGGCAATGCTGGCGCACGGCTATCAGGGGGTGCACGAAATCGAAGCGCGCGTCAGCAACACCTATGGCTGGAGCGCCACCGCCGATGCCGTCGAGGGGTGGGTGTATCAGGGGGTGGCGGAAACCTTCATCCTCGATGAAGCCATGCGTGAGCGACTGGCAAGCCTGAACCCGCATGCTGCCACAGCTATCGCTGGCAGACTGCTCGAAGCACACAGTCGTGGGTTCTGGGATGCAGATGAAGCAACCCTCGAAGCGCTTCAAGCCATTTATGCGGATCTTGAGGATCGGTTGGAAGGGGTTGCGGTTGGATGTTGAGCGTTGAACGCCAGGAATGAAAGGTTAGGCGTTGAGCGTTGAACAACGTTGAACATTAGAACGTTGAACGTTCAACGCCGGGAATGAAAGGAGCGCGCGATGACGCT
>JAGHYV010000021.1 GCA_017743475.1 Roseiflexus sp.
TCTTGATAATGGTGATCCCTAAACTTTCTGTAACTTGACGAATTGACACTGTATATAATTATAATTTTTGATGCACAGTCTCGTTATTACTGATGACAATGGCTGATGAGCACGCATCATTCCAGGAGGTTACTGTGGTTTCTCTCAAAACCATCGCTCGCTTTTGTTCGATGCTTTTGCTGCTGGCGTTGATACTGACACCGGCGGGGTCTGTTCGCGCTGCGCCGGGGAATACCACCCGCGTCTCAGTCGCTTCGGATGGAACGCAAGCAAATGGCGGGTCTTTCACTCCTTCCATCTCTGCCGACGGGCGCTATGTGGCATTTGCATCAATTGCTGTAAATCTGGTGAGTGGGGATACAAATGGCGTCCAAGACATCTTCGTTCACGACCGGCAGACGGGCCAGACGACTCGCGTTTCAGTCGCTTCAGGCGGAGCGCAAGCGAATGGCCCTTCATTTGATCCCTCCATCTCCGCCGACGGGCGCTATGTGGCGTTTGCATCGCTTGCCACCAACCTGGTGAGCGGGGATACGAATAACGAACAAGACATCTTCGTCCACGACCGGCAGACTGGTCAGACCACCCGCGTCTCGGTGGCTACAGGCGGAGGACAAGCCAACGGCAATTCGTCTAATCCTTCCATCTCTGCTGATGGGCGCTATATAGCATTTGATTCGAATGCCAGCAACCTGGTGAGTGGGGATACGAACAATACTGGAGACATCTTCGTCCACGACCGGCAGACAGGCGCCACCACCCGTGTCTCTATCGGTCCGGGAGGCACGCAAGCGAATCGCGGGTCACTCGCTCCCTCTATCTCCGCTGACGGGCGCTATGTGGCATTTCATTCATCTGCCACAAACCTGGTGAGCGGGGTTACGAATGGCACCACACACATCTTCGTCCACGACCGGCAGACAGGTGCTACCACTCGCGTCTCTGTCGCTTCTGATGGAACGGAAGGGAACAGTTTATCAATTAGACCCTCCATCTCCGCCGACGGGCGCTACGTGGCGTTTCAGTCGATAGCCACAAACCTGGGGTGTACGAATGGTACCCAACACATCTTCGTTCACGACCGGCAGACCGGCCAGACCACCTGCGTCTCTGTCGCTTCTGATGGAACGGAAGGAAACAGTGGGTCAAATGATCCCTCCATCTCCGCCAACGGGCGCTATGTGGCATTTCAGTCGCAGGCTAACAACCTGGTGAGCGGGGATACTGGTTTCATCGCAGACATCTTCATTCATGATCGGCAGACTGGGGTCACCACCCGTGTCTCTATTGCTTTCGACGGGACGGAAGCGAACAATGTGTCATCTGCTCCTTCCATCTCTGCCGATGGGCGCTATATAGCATTTGAGTCGAATGCCAGCAACCTGGTAGACGGGGATACGAATAGTATCCGAGACATCTTCGTTCATGATAGAGAAGACAACACTGCCCCCACTGTTGTCTCTATCACTCGCGCCGACCCGAACCCGACCAGTGCCGCCAGCGTGCGCTTCACGGTCACATTCTCTGAACCTGTGACTGGCGTGGACGCAAGCGACTTCGCCCTTACTACCACCGGCAGTCTAAGCGGCATGAGCGTCACGAGCGTCAGCGGTTCGGGCAACACTTACTCCGTCACGGTAAGCACCGGTACAGGCACAGGCACGCTGCGGCTGGACGTGATCGATAACGATACTATTATCGATGCAGCTGGCAATCCCCTCGGCGGTTCGGGTTTCGGCAATGGGAACTTCACCGATGGGGAGATCTACACCATCCAGAAGGCCATCTTTTTGCCTTTGATCGTTCGTTAGCAGTGTTTCTGGTGCAAAACTCTCGAACGGACTGCCTGAACAGGCGTCATGCTGAGTTTTGCACCAGGTCATCCGGCTCTTGGGTGGCGCCTTTACATTGCCATCTTATGAGTCTCGCGCAAGAAGAAAGGTTGTTTTGCCGCAGAGGCACACATAGAGCGCGCGTGGAGAAAACCGTGTCCAGGTTTGCTGACCCATCCACCAATTCGCTTATTGCGTAACGTATCGTTACCAATAGCAGGAAGTTGCCTATGTCCTCCAACATGCGCCGGGAGTTTGCCAGCCGCGATGAGTTGATCGCCTACCTGTGCCGTGAGTTTCCGCAGGCTGCGGCACGGAGCGGTGAGGTGAGCGCGATCCGTGGCGGACGGCAGGAAGCGGAGGCGCGCTTGCAGCGCATCGACCCGCGTCGCTACGCTGCCACACGCAACTATCTGAATGGTGCGGTCACCCATCTGTCGCCCTACATTCGCTATGGCGTGCTCAGTCTGGCGGAGGTGCGCGACGCTGCGCTCAGTCGGGTGCGCCGCCCCGCCGATGCCGCCAAACTGGTGAGTGAACTGGGGTGGCGCGACTACTGGCAGCGGCTCTATGAACGCCTTGGCGATGATGTCTGGCGCGATCAGGAGCCGTATAAGACCGGTTACCGCGCCGACGAGTACGCTGCCGAACTGCCAGACGACATTATCGAAGGGCGTACAGGGCTGGCGTGCATGGACGCATTCAGTCGTGAACTGCGCTCCACCGGGTACCTCCACAACCATGCGCGCATGTGGCTGGCATCGTATGTGGTACACTGGCGACGAGTCGCCTGGCAGGCGGGTGCGCGCTGGTTTCTCGAACACCTGCTCGACGGCGACCCGGCAAGCAACAATCTGTCGTGGCAGTGGGTGGCGAGCACCTTCAGCCATAAACCGTACATCTTCAATCGCGAAAACCTGGAACGTTTTACCGATGGCGTCTACTGCCGCACATGCCCCCTCTACGGACGCTGCGATTTCGAAGGAACTTACGAGGCGCTGAACCGGCGTCTCTTTCCTGATGCAACCGACGCTGGAAGATGAATATGCGATGGGCTTTTATACACTACGCAGAGAGCGCGATCCCGAACAACTCGATGCAGTCACCCGTCTGAATATTGAAGACCTGATCGCTTCGTTCAAACTCGACCGTATCCGGCGCGGTCGCCGCCTGCTGGAGTTGATCTGCTGGCTCCCTGCGCGCCGCTTTGCGCATCAGATCCTGGCGTATGAACAGATGGTCGGCTCGTGTGGTCTGCACGTCGGCGCATCGTGGATCGTGCATACCTTCGCCCGTCGTCTCGAAATCTATGGGGCAGAACTGGTTCCCCGGCGAGGTCCGCTGCTGGCGCTCTCGAACCATCCAGGGATGTCGGACGCGATGGCGCTGTTCACAGCGTTGTGCCGCGCCGATCTGAAGGTCATCGCCGCCGAGCGCAAACTGTTGCGTCTGCTGCCGAACATCAGCAGCCATCTGGTGTTCATACCGGAAGGCGAAGACGAAAGCCGCGGACGTATGAGCGGCATGCGCGCAATCGCGGCACATCTCCGACGCGGCGGCGCGGCGCTGATCTACCCTGCCGGCAGGATCGAACCCGACCCGCTGGTCATGCCCGACGCCATCGATGCTCTGGCGAACTGGTCGGAAAGTGTGACCCTCTTTGCGCGGCTGGCACCGGAGACGCTCATGTTGCCGGTTGCAGTCGGTGGAACGATTTCGGCTGCCGCGCTGCGCAATCCGATACCGCGTCTCTACCGCAAACGGCGCGACCGTGAGTGGGCAGCGGCAACGCTCCAGGTGCTGATACCAGCATACCGACCGCCAGTGGTGCGCGTCGTTTTTGCCGAACCGTTTCAGGCTACTGACCTTGTGAAACTCGGCAGTCCACCCGATATGATGCGCGCCATCACCGGGCGCGTCGCCGATGCCATGCGGCGAATGCAGATGCCGGATCCAATGAATGTCGTCCGGGCAGGTGATGAGTCAATCATCGAGCAACCGGCACGTCTGGCGTCATCACGCGAGCACATCGGTGTACGTCAGTGACGGGCTTACGGGCGCAGGAGACTGTCATACAGGACGAGCATGCTAGGACAGGTTTTCTTCCGATGGAACGTGAGAATACCATGACACTACGCCAATTCACACGCCCGATTGTGTGGGTTCACGGTGACTGCCTGAGTCCGTATGGACCGGCGCTCACGACGTATCCCGGCGCGCCCGCGATCTGGGTGTGGGACGATGCCCTGATCGAGGAGTGGCGGCTCTCGCTGAAGCGCATCGTCTTCATCTACGAGTGTCTGCTCGATCTGCCGGTCGTCATCCGTCGCGGCGATGTGGCGACCGAAGTTCTGGCATTCGCCCGCGAGCATGACGCCGATGGCATCGCAACCGCTTCGAGTCCCAGCCCGCGCTTCCGCGCGATCTGCAACCGTCTGCGCAATGAATTGCCCGTCGCCGTTTTGCCGGTCGAGCCATTTCTGACGTATACTGGTCACCTGGATCTCCGCCGTTTTTCGCGCTACTGGGCAACGGCAGAGAAGTACGCTTTTGGGCAGAAGCCACTCTTCGACGAACAATGAAAGCCCATGTTCTTGCACTCTTCCTGAGTATTGTTCTCATCATTGCCGGTTGCGGCGCGTCACCCGCAGCTGCGCCCCCAACTGCTGAGCCGACCGTCGCGCCCCCCGCGACACTGCTGAGCGAAGAAGCACTACTCGCTACCATAGCAGCCAATGCGCCATCTTCCGCCGCAGTGACGCCCACCGTCCCACTGCCGACCCCGTTCCCGACCATCACCCTCGGACCGACAGCCGAACCGCGCCCATTGCCGGAAGGGTGGTGGGATACTGCGGTGTGCTACGAAATCTTCGTTCGCTCGTTCTACGATAGCAACGGCGATGGCATTGGCGACATCAATGGGTTGATCGAGAAACTTGACTACATCAACGACGGCGATCCAACCGGAGGCAATGATCTGGGCGCCACCTGCATCTGGTTGATGCCGGTGGCAGAAGCAGCCAGTTACCACGGTTATGATGTCATCGACTACTACACCATCGAAAAAGACTATGGCACAAACGACGATTTCAAGCGTCTGATCAAAGCGGCGAACAGGCGCGGCATCCGGGTGATCGTCGATCTGGTGTTGAACCACACCTCCAGTGCGCATCCCTGGTTCCTCTCGGCGTTGAACGACCCGTCATCACCCTACCGCGACTGGTATATCTGGTCGCCAGTTGATCCGGGTTACCGCGGACCGTGGGGACAACAGGTGTGGCACCGTTCGCCGGCGCGCAACGAGTACTACTACGGCATCTTCGTCGCTGAAATGCCTGATCTGAACCACCGCAACCCGGAAGTTGTCGCCGAGGCGGAGAAGATCGCCGCCTTCTGGCTAAATGAGATGGGAGTCGATGGCTTCCGCCTCGACGCAATCAAGCACGTCGTCGAAAACGGTTCCGAACAGGAAGGCACGCGCGAAACCCACGCCTGGATGCGCTCGTTCGAGGCGGCTATCGAGCGGATCAAACCGGGCGCGTTCACGGTCGGCGAAGTGTTCGGCGGGCGCGCCGGTTCGCTTGCTGCGTACTACCCCGACCAGCTCGACACCTACTTCGAGTTTGGCGTTGCAGAAGGGATCCTGCGTTCGGCAAACACTGGCGCGCCCGGACCATACCTCACTGCCGTGGAAGAAGCGCTGGCGCGCCTTCCCTACCAGCGCTGGGCGCCATTTCTCACCAACCACGATCAGGAACGCGCCATGACCGTCCTCAACAGCGATGTCGGCAAAGCGCGCGTTGCGGCAATTGCGTTGCTGACCCTGCCTGGTCTCCCGTTCATCTACTATGGCGAGGAGATCGGCATGACGGGCGCAAAACCCGATGAGCGCATCCGCACGCCAATGCAGTGGACCAGCGAACCCAGAGCGGGGTTCACGACCGGTACACCCTGGCAGGCGCCACAGAGCGACTTCACGACGGTGAATGTTGCTGCCCAACAAGCCGATCCCGACTCGTTGCTCAACCTGTATCGCACCCTCATCCGGCTGCATACCACCCGATCGGCGCTCGGCAAAGGCGATTTCACACCTGTGAGCGCAACCGGCGGCGCAGCGGCTTTTCTCCGTCGCCACAACGACGATGTTGCACTGGTCGTTATCAACTTCAGCGCCAACCGTTTGTCGGGCGTCACCCTTTCAGCAGCGCGAAGCAACCTTGAAGCGGGTACGTACAACCCTGATGTTCTGTTCGGCAGCGACAACCTCCAACCGCTGACCATCGGCACTGATGGATCGATGAGCGCATATACGTTACCCGACATTCCACCACAGCATGCACTGATTGTTAGTCTTGCCAAATGACGGAGGACGCCATTTCTGTCCACATGCGTCTGTAAGCAAAGGCACGTTCCGCCTGTCGGCTTATGTAAAAATCAGTCACACAGCACTGTATCGCTCTATAGAGGAAGACAATGAACGTGAGAGTACGCTCCACCAATCGCATCAGCAGTCTCTGGGCTGGGCCAATCATACTCGTTTTCGGGTTGGCCTTTCTGTTTCCGGGATGGCTAGTGCACACCTCAACCCAAAATCGGATCGCCACAATGCTAGCAACAGAGGGTCGGGTGGTCGACTTCGTTTCTCGCACCACAACATCGGATGGTCAGCGCAAGACTTACTTCTATCCGGTCGTGGAGTTTCGCACGGCGAACGAGGAGGTTATCCGCTTCGAGGGCGGCGCGGGCAGCAATCCACCGTCGTACCGTGTCGGCGATACGGTCCGGGTGCTCTACGATCCACAAACGCCACAGTCAGCGTTGATCGATTCGTGGGAACTCTGGTTGCTGCCGGTTATCTTTATAGGGGTTGGCGGCTTTTTTGCGTTGATAGGCATCTTCGTCTTGCTTGACGCACTGGCGGCTCTACTGAAATTGGGGGGACTGCTCGCATTGCTCGGCATCCTTCTGCTGCGGCGGAAACGCACGTAGCGCGTTCCTGCCCCGATCTGGGTGGATTTCGCACTAATTTCGCCGATAACGTGTTCAATGCGCACACGAACCGCTGATACGCGCCGATGATCCGCTTTTTCTTGCGGCGCGAGCGTTCTATGGCGCGGCTTCTTCTTCGGTTGCATCACTAGTACGCCGTGCATGTTACATTCCTTGAAACCCTGCGCTTGATCCAGCAAATGTGCTGTTGGGAGAGTATACTGCGCTTCATCAGCGATACATATGCCTGATAATAATCATTCAGGGGGTAAGCCGCATGATTGGCGCTAGTTGACCCGTCACAGCCGTATGCACTACCCTTCCAGCAATTCTGCCACTGCCGCCCGGTGGATCTTCCCTGATGCGGTGCGCGGTAACTCGTCAACGACCCGGACGATGCGCGGTTGTTTGTAGCCTGCCAGTCGGGCGCGACTGAACGCCAGGATCTCGCGCACGTCCGCAGCTGGATCGCGCAGCACGAGCACAGCGCCGACCTGTTGCCCCCATTCCGGCGAAGGAACGCCGACGACCGCAACATCGGCGACGGCTGGATGCTGACGCAGCACCTGTTCGATCTCAGCCGGGTAGATATTCTCACCGCCACTGATGATCAGATCGCTGCGTCGCTGCACAACCCACAGATCGCCGTCGGCATCGAGATAGCCGATGTCTCCCGTCGCAAACCAGGCGTCGGCTCCGAGCGGTGGTTCGCCGAGATACCCGTGCATCAGGGTCGGTCCGCGTATCAGAATATTGCCGTAGACTCCGGGCGGTTGATCATGCCCCGCTTCATCGACGACACGCACACTGGTGAATAGCAGTGGTCGTCCGACGCTGCCGGGTTTGCGTCGCACCTGTTCGGGCAGCGCGGTCGCCACCTGCGATGCCGCCTCGGTCAATCCATAGGTTGTGGCGAGGGGCCATCCCGCCTGCAATGCGCGCTCCAGCAGGTCAGGCGACGCGGCAGCCCCGCCGAGCAGCACGAGTCGCAGGCGTGACGGCGGCGGTTCATCGCCGAACAGTTCTAACAGGCGGTGGAGCATTGTCGGCACGAGTGAGATCAGCGTCACCGGTGCGGTTGTCATCCGGTAGGCAATGGCTGCGGCATCGAAGCGTTGCCAGAGATCAACAGCGGTTCCGTAGAGACAGGATCGGAGAAGAATGCTGAGTCCGCCGACGTGGTACAACGGCAGCGCACAGAGCCAGCGGTCGTCGGGGAGAACGCCAATACGATAGGCTGATGCCATCGCGCTAGCGAAGAATGCGCTACAGGTCAGGACTGCGCCCTTGGGACTGCCAGTTGTTCCCGATGTGAATATGATTGCAAAAGGCGCATCAGGGTCGATCACACCTTCACGGAACGCTGCGGGATTGCCCGTCAACCGGTCAAGATACGTCGGGTGTGGGTCATCGACCGGATCGACACAGAGTAGTCGGGGCGCAGATGGCAGCGCTAGCGCTGTTGGCAGGGTGTCACGGTCACATATCAGGAAGCGGCACCCTGCGCTGCGCACCTGTATATCAAGTTCTGCCGACGTGAGCCGGGTGTTGAACAGCGCCAGCGCTACCCCGAGGCGCGGCGCGGCATGAACCGCCAGCGCCGCTTCTAGACGGTTTGGCAACAGAATGCCCAACACATCGCCGCGCGACACGCCGCACACGAACAGACGGGCAGCAAACTGCGCCGTCTGTTCGTTCAGTGCTCTGTAGGTCAGCGTCGTCTCGCCGACGATCAGCGCTACCCCATCGGGGCGCGCCATCGCCTGAGCCGAGAGCCAGTCATGCATCATGGGCGGCGGGGGAATTTCGAGAAATCGGGCTTGCGCTTCTCAAGGTAGGCTTTCCTGCCCTCGTTGCCTTCTTCGGTCATGTAGAAGAGCATCGTCGCATCGCCTGCCAGCACCTGGATACCGGTCTGTCCATCCAGAGCGGCGTTGAAGCCAGCCTTGAGGAAGCGGATGGCAATCGGACTCTTCTCAAGAATCTCCTGCGCCCAGCGCACCGCTTCATCTTCCAGTTCATCAACCGGCACCACCGTGTTCACTAACCCCATCTCCAGCGCCTGCTGCGCGTTGTATTGGCGGCAGAGGTACCAGATCTCGCGCGCTTTCTTCTGCCCAACAATCTCCGCAAGATAACTTGCACCAAAACCGGCATCGAAACTGCCAACAATCGGCCCCGTCTGTCCAAAAATGGCGTTGTCTGCCGCAATCGTCAAATCGCAGATCACGTGCAGGACATGTCCACCGCCGATAGCGTACCCGGCAACAGCAGCGATCACCGGTTTGGGTATGGTGCGAATGTAGCGTTGCAGTTGCAAGACATTCAAACGGGCGACACCCTGGTCGTCGATGTACCCCGCATGCCCGCGCACTGTCTGATCGCCGCCGGAGCAGAAGGCATATTTGCCATCCTTCGGGCTTGGACCGTTGCCAGTCAGAATGACAACGCCAACTTCCTGGTTGTGCCAGGCGCTCAGAATGGCTTCAGTCATCTCGTCAATCGTTTTCGGACGGAAGGCATTGCGGATTTCCGGTCGGTTGAAGGCGATGCGTGCAATGCCGCCGCCGATGTGAAAGGTAATATCTTCGTACTCCTTCACCTCGGTCCATTCAACCAGCGATGAGAGTTTGGGCGTGAAACGTGCCATATTGCTGCTCCTCCTTATCATTCAGCTTTTTTGCGTCAGCACGTACCGGTCTTGATCCAGAAGAGAGTTCCAGATATGCGTCGATGCCACGCCTACGCGGTCACAGTTCAATATTTCAATCATGCAGCGGTACGATCACATCAGTCTGCCAGATGCATATGTCCTACAAGCCGCGAACATCGGATGCTTTTGCGGACCGCATCAGTGCCTGACGACGGGCGAGATCAGTGCGCGCATCGGTGCGGAGTTCGATGATCGTTGCAGCGCGCGCTTCGATGCTCTCACGGAAGGCGCGCCGGAATGCCTCGCGATCCCGCACCTGCACGTAGTCCAGACGGTACATTCTCGCCGCGTGAGCAAAATGCAACCCATGCGGCGTCACAAAATAGTCGGTGAATTCCGGCTCGAAGCGGTTGATCGGCAGACGATGAAAGATACCGCCGCCATCGTTGTTGAGCAGGACGATCGTTATTGGAACACCACAGCGCCGCACTGCTAGCAAGCCATTCATATCGTGGTAGAATGTAATATCGCCAACAATTGCAGCGATTGGCGCGCTGGGTCGCCCTGCGCCGATGCCAAGCGCAGTCGAGATATTTCCATCAATGCCCGACGCGCCCCGGTTTGCGAAGGTATGGATACGCCGGGCGCCTGGTTTCCCGAACTGATCGAGATGACGTACCGGTAGACTGTTGCCGACGAAGAGCGCCGCGCCTTCTGGCAGCAGACTTACAGCATCGTAGACAGCGGCGCCGTCGAAATACGGTTCGTCGGCAATACCCGCTTCAACTGCCGACCAGACCTGAGCTTCCGCTTCATCGAACATTCGTGTCCATTCACTCCGGCGCACCTTCAGGTGCGGCAATAGTGCATGAATGAAGGCAGACTCATCCGCTGCGATGAAATGGCTCACCCGATGACTATCATCCGCCCATACACCGCTGGCGCGTACATGGATAACCACTGATGGCGCCGCTGTGTCGAGATACTGGTTGAGCCACTTCGAGGTGGGAACCGCGCCGAATCGCACAACCACATCGGGGGGCGGAAACGAGTGTTCGCCAAAGAGGAATGTCTCGTACCCGCCAATCACACCCGGATAGCCAAAACGGATCCCTGATACACCATCAACCAGTGCCGGGTAGCCGGTACGATACGCCAGTTCGCTCACCAGCGCGCCAAACTCCCCGCCTGGGCAGCGTGGACCACAGACGATCAGACCGCGTTCGTGCTGTTGAAGGAGGGGTGTAATCTGCTCGATGACTGTTTCCGGCACTCCAGAGCGCGTTGCAGTCAAGCAGTGCGTGTAGGGCGCACCCGCCTGACGTGGTTGCGCTGCGTCCGGGGGGGCGGTTATGTCTCCAGCGACCGGCGTCGGTTCGAGCGGTGGACGAAAGGGAAGGTTCAGATGCACCACACCTGGCGGTTCACCGCCAGCGACTGCCATCGCTCGCGCCGCCAGCGTCCGCAGGGAGCGCACCACAATCGGCGGCGGGGTCGCTTCCGGCAGCGCCAGATCGACACTCCAGCGCACAAAGCCGCCAAACATTTTCACCTGATCAATAGTCTGGTTTGCGCCGCTATCACGTAGTTCGTGGGGGCGATCCGCCGTCAGCACCAGCAGCGGCACACCTGCCTGGTGCGCCTCCACAATCGCCGGAAAGAAATTCGCTGCCGCTGAACCGGATGTGCAGACAACCGCAGCTGGCGCATCGGTTGCCAGCGCCAGACCCAGCGCAAAAAACGCTGCGCTGCGCTCGTCCAGGTGCGAAAAGACTTTAATTGCGGGATGGCGCGCGCATGCCAGCACCAGCGGCGTATTGCGTGAACCGGGCGCCAGGCACACAAAGCGTAACCCCGCGCGAGCAAGTTCATCCACCAGTGTCGTTGCGTAAAAAATGTTGCGATTGGTCATGGGTGAGAACCAAGAACCGAGAACTGAGCGCCAGGAACCGAGAACTGGGCGCCAGGAATCTGAGAACCTCGCCTACTGATGCCTATTGGCGGGCAAACCCAGCGCATCCAGCATCGGACGAAACTTGAGATTTGTCTCGTCCCACTCGCGCTGTGGATTGCTTTCCGCAACGATACCTGCCCCAGCATATAGCCAGGCGCGCGTCGTTTGTACGACTGCCGAACGAATGGCGACCCCAAACTGTCCATCGAGCCGCCGGTCGATCCAGCCGACCGGTGCTGCGTACCATCCGCGCGGCGCTGGTTCTAGTTCATCGATCAGACGCATCGCTGCCTCTCGTGGCTCACCGCCAAGCGCTGGCGTTGGATGCAGGGTTGCGACGAGCGGCAGAACACCGCGCGGTTCGCGCAGTATCCCATTAATCGGTGTGTACAGGTGCTGAATATTGCTTAGCGTCATCACACCCGTCGCACCGACTTCCAGGTGACGGGTCAGTGGAGTCAGGCGGGCGCGCACCTCATCCACCACAATCTGATGTTCATGGCGATCCTTAGCGCTATCAAGCAGCGCTGCGGCAAGACGCTCATCTTCGTCGGGCGTCGCACCGCGCCGGATGCTGCCAGCCAGCGCCATCGTCATCACCCGATCACCCTTTACCTGTACCAGCAATTCGGGTGTTGCCCCAAAGAACACACGACCTGGACGCGGCTCGAACAGAAAGCGATAGGTACCGGGATAGCGTCGTTCCAGATGTGCCAGTGCACCGTCAACATCTGCCGGTTCGTCGAACGATGCCTCAGCAATACGTGCCAGCACAACTTTCTTCAACACGCCAGTGCGGATCTGCTGCACAATCCGTTCCACGCCACGCGACCACTGATCGAACGGCATAGGATAGACAATACGCGCCGATGAATGACGGGCAGCGAGAGAAGCAGATACACTCCGCAATTGAGCAGATACACTCCGCAACTGATCGATCTTTGCCAGCAACGCCTCGCGCAGATCGAGCGCCAGCGCGTGCGGATCTTCGTTGAGCGGTGCATGGACATTCAACGTCAACCAGAAGGAGTCACGGACACGCACCAGTTGATAATGCGGCAACACAAAGTGCGCTGGCAGAAAATCAGCCCATGCCAGGTCGGGCACAAAATCATCGCGGAACGAAAAGCCGCCGAAGAGACGCGGTGCAGCGAGCGGCTCATATTCATCGATCATGACTGCATGCTCGAACAACGCCCGTGCCTGCTGTTCAATCTCAGCAAAACGGTTGCTTCCCCATGCCATCAATTCAACCGCGATCCCCATGCCAGCGAATGCAATCCTATCGCGCGCACTCTCCCAGTACGACCGCGGTTGTCCGCGTGCAAGATGCAGGAGATCGGCGGGAGACACCCCAGGGCACGGCAGGCTCATGCTGATCAGGCGGCCGTAGTGTTGTTGGTACGAGTTACGATGCACTGCTCTGATTCTCCTCTACGGGATAGTTGACGCTTCTCAGCAATAGCGGCACCAGAGTTGGCGGGATGCGCTCGGCGGGCGGGTCTCCGGTCATCACCCAGCGGATCACCAGATTGTAGATAGCGCCCATCCAAGCGTGCGCCACGACTGTCGTATCGATCGGCTGAATCTCACCGACTGCAACCGCCTCATCGAGATGGCGCTTGATCAGCGCAGCAAAGCGATCGGTCACTTCGAGGCGTTTCTTCTCGAACGCCGCCCCCAGCCCCACCGCCTGAACAAGCAGGATTTTCGCTGGACGACGATACCTGCCGAACGTCTCGATTACCGCCATCACCGCTGCGCGCACCCGGTCGATCCCGACCCGCGGTTGCCGCGCGATGGCTTCGGTGGCGCGCCGCTCGATCAGATCAGCGAACTGATCGACCAGCGCCAGGAAGAGACGCTCCTTATTGGGAAAGTAAAAGTAGATCGACCCCTTCGAGATATGAGCTGTCTCGACAATGTCGTCCAGACGTGCGTCGTGATACCCCTTCGACGCAAACACATCGAGCGCGGCTTCCAGAATGCGCTCACGGGTGCTTGCTGACCCAGAACGTTTTTCAGTGGAGTGAGGCATGATCACTTCTAGTCGACTGACTGGTCAGTACTGTTAATAGTATAGCATGGAAGTGGATGTCTTTCTGCACCATTATGCTTTCCAACTGGCGTTAAATTAACGGCAACATGTGAGACCCCCTTGATTATCGGCTCAGCACACGGCATCGGTTATAGTCTCGCCTTCCAGCCACGTGCCCTAATTCTGTACGGAGAACGATTATGAAACGGCTTACGGCAATTCTTATGCTCTGCCTGAGCGCTCTGCTCCTACCGCAGGCTGTGTCTGCCAGCAATCAGGAGCGTTGCTTCCGCGAAACCGGTTATTGCATCTCCGGACCGATTCTGCGTTACTGGGAGCGAAACGGTGGTCTGAGCACCTTTGGCTTTCCCATCAGCGGTCAGGGGATGCAGATGGCTGAGGATCGGATGTTGCAGGCGCAATGGTTTGAACGTGATCGCCTGGAGATCCAGGCGAACGGACAGATCACGGCCGGTCGTCTCGGCGCACGCTACCTGGAATTGCAGGACCGCCCCTGGCAGACATTCCCGACCGTCGACCAGGCAGATCCGGGGTGCGCATATTTTGCCATCACCCGTCATCAGGTGTGCGAACCATTTCTGAGTTACTGGCGCACTCGCGGCGGTCTGGAGCGGTTCGGCTATCCGATCACGGAACGCATACGTGAAGAGATTGAGGGCAAGGTTTATGAGGTGCAGTACTTTGAGCGCCGACGGATGGAATTCCATCCTGAACTTGCTGGCACCCCTTATGAAGTGCTGCTGGGACGGTTAGGGGTGGAAGTCATGCGCATCGACAGTTGCGTTTCCCTTGAGCCGATGTATGAACCGACCGCCTACGCCTACCGGCGATTGCTCGGATGCCCGATAGCATCATCACGTGAACTGGTCAGTCCGACAGGTCCGGTTCAACTGAGGATGCGCCCTGTACCGCTCGCCGTCCAGCGTTTCGAGCGCGGCATCATGCTATGGACGCGACGCTGGGGCGACGTGCCGGTCCCCAGCGAAATCTTCGTTCTCACTTCCAGTTCGACCGATCCCCAGCGTTTTACCTGGCAGATGTTCACTGATGAATGGCCGGAAGGAACGCCCATAAAATTCAGCGAAACGCCGCCTCCTGGACGGTATGTGCCTGAACGCGGGTTTGGCTATGTATGGGTGCACAATGCGGAGGTGCGTTCGCGTTTGGGGTGGGCAATTGAAACGGAACAGGGCGAAACAGGCGGACACCGGCAGTTTCAGCGTGGTTTTATGATAACCCGTCCTTCAAACGATACGGTGTTCATCATCCTCGACGGGGGCGAGGCGCTTCTAGTACCGCGCAAGAACTGAGGACTGAGAGCTGAGAACCAAGAACTGAGAACCAAGAACCAAGAACCGAGAACCGGGAACGTCGCCTATCTTATCGACTCTGATCTCTCATCTCTTCCCCAAGATCCTTGGGGTCGGCAACGTCCCCAGACTGGGCGTGACCTCTTCTGCGAGCGACGTTCACGACAGGAACCGCATCCACAGCAGAGACCTCAAGGATCGGGGACCTTCAACTTTCAACCTTCAACCTCTCACTCACGCCCCACTACCGATACGCCGCGAGATCACGCTCCTCGATGGGGGGCATATAGCGCGACATCTCGACCATCTTGAAGACCTTCTGGTGATGCGGCGTTACATTCATAGCGTACAGGGTATAGCCTGACTTCTTTGCCGACACAACAAACTTGAGCAGAGCCGAGATACCTGCCGAGTTGATAAATGCCACATTTGCAAAATCAAGCACCGTGATCGGGCGCATAGCAGTTGCCGTTGCGACTGCCTCAATCGCGCTGGCCGACACAGCATCAACGCTATTGGTCATTATGTGGAGCACCGCGACATCGCCAAACTCCTCACGGCGGATCACTTCGTTTATTTCATTCGTCATGGTCATGGTTCCTCCGATAAAGACGTAGTGTCAGCGTTGTACCCGACTGTGACGAATTGACCTCGCAATCATCAACCAGTGCGCTGATCAAATACATGCCAAAGCCGCGATGCATACCGGCATCGAGATTCTGCTCATCAATGACTTTCCGCGAGAAATCGATGGTATCGATGCCTCCGCCCTCATCGGTGACGTGCACCTCGAGTTTATCGTTATGCAGCGCAAAGACAACCTCCACCAGTTTACCGGGCTGACGTTTATTGCCATGGTCGATCGCATTGTTCACCGCCTCGCTTACCGCCAGTTTCAGATCCTCGACCCGTTCGGCGCTGAACCCCAGCGCACGTCCGACCTCATCGGCGCTGGCGCGGACGACGCGCTCAAAAATCGGCACAGACGGAATATTTACAAGAACCTGCTGCATGGACCCGTTACTCCTTGCAATTTACGACGACTCTAGCATGCCGACACTGCGCTGGCGCATGGTCCGGCGCGACACGGGCGCACTCGACTGTTCCTGGCTCACCAGGTAGTCGTAGCGCCTGAGATACGCTTTGCCAAGAGATGTATTGCCGATCTGGAGGTATGAAGCGCCGAGATAATAGAGCGCCTGCACGTGGCGCGGATTGCGGCGCAGCACTTTTTCAAACAGCGGAATAGCACGCGCTGGCTCCATCAGCTCTTTGTAGCACAATCCAAGCATAAAGTTCGTCTCAACGTCATCGGGCCAGAACTGGAGCACGCGAGCAAATTCTTTTGCTGCCAGGTCATAGCGGTTGCGTCGCACATACATGTAGCCAAGGTCGTAGCGCAGAGAGTGCGCGTCCGGTGCGAGTTCCACAGCCTTGCGCCACGCTGCCAGCGCCCATCCTTCGCGCCCCATGAGGTTGTACATAAACCCTAGCAGGTAGTGTGCCTGCGGATCGTTGGGAAGCAGTTGCACAGCGCGCTCAAATGCTTTGACAGCGCCAGCATGTTTGTTCATATCATAGAGCAGCTTGCCCATGTTCAGAAACAACTGACCATTGGTCGGGTGCAGTTTGGCGCATTCAAACAGGGTATCATATGCTTCGCGCATCTTGTTCTGAAGCTTGAGAATTGCACTGATCCGAATGCGTGCATCGACATAATATTTATCCTGTGGTGGAATCTGGGCGTACTCTTCAAGCGCTTCATCAAGACGTCGCGCACGCGCCAGCAGATTGCCCAGCAGGTAACGGGCATAGTGTTCTTCGGGACGCCATTGGAGCAGTGCACGGTAGATCCGTTCCGCCTCTTCCTCGTACCCCTGCTGCTTCAGATCGTTACTAAGACGGTAATACCATTGGGCGACTTCTTCTTCCGAACGATTGACCAGCACCTCGTCCTGCAATTCTGGCGAGACGAAGGTCGGCTCAACGCGCAGCGCCTCGGCAAAGCAACGCTGCGCCAGTTCGTGCGCACCATGACTCTGGTGCATCAAACCCATGTAGTAGCGCGGTTCTGCAGCCTGCGGACGCGCCTGACATGCCTGATCGTAGTGAATGTACGCGCGACCAGCATCATCCAGGCGCTGATAGCAGCGCCCCAGCGAGAAGTGCGCCTCGTACAGGCGCGGATTGTGTTCGATGGCTTCCTTGAACGCGGCAATAGCGCGGTCGAGCCGCCCCTGTGCCGCAAACGCCACCCCCAGGTTATAGTGCGCCTCAGCCAGTTGCGGATCGGTCTGCACAGCTTCGAGATACTCGCGCAGCGCCCCTTCCCAATCCTCCTGATACGCCAGCGCATTGCCGATGTACAGATAGATGATTGCCCGTTCACGATCATAAATCTGAGCGCGTTCTTCACCTTCGATGTATGCAGCAATCAAAGCGGCTTTGAAATGCTCGATCGCATTAGCGTAGTCAGCGCGCAGGTAGGCGCGGATACCCTGACCGAACGCCGCGCCCAGACGCGTCCCGGCCATGAATCGCTCGCTCCCGCTGAACGTGTCCAGATCGAGCGGCATGAAATTGAGCGGTTCCGTCGAACTCATCGTCTACCTGTGCTCTTCACCGGTTGGCATGTGCACGTCGCTCCGAATCGACGCTTCTTCTATTCTACTACGAACCCTTTCGTTATTGAAAGACGACTCGATTGCAGTTTAGTAGCGCATTGGTCCATATTTTTCAAGATCGAGTCCACTGCAAAAAGGGCATGTCACCGCAGCGGCGCAGCGTTCGCGGAGGACGATGCCAGAGCGAGTCGCTCCAACGCATCATGCTTCACCGCGCATATTTTTGAAATTCTCTGCGCGCTCGGCGTCTCGGCGGTGCGTTTTTGCGGCGAAGTCATGATCGGTATTCTTCGAGCGTCAGACGGATCTGCGCGTTCAACTCGCGCGCCAGACCTCGTCCGAAACGACTCTGCACTGCTTTGACGATCTCCGGCAGGGCTTCTGTCCAGGCATCGGCGCCTTCGTGGTCATCCGGACGCGGCAACGTCCCCCATGCCTGTCCGGCGCGGTCATCACCCAGGACATCGCGGAGAACGCTGTACAACTCATCGGCGAGTCGTTCGAATCGTCGTCGCACTGCCACAACGGTAATATCGTCATCCTGACCGGCATCGCTCCAGGCGCGCAGTTCGTGCAGCAATCGCGCAACCAGGGCACGCGGCTTCAGGGTTGCGCTTTCGATCAACAGTCGCTCCAACCGTTCATACCCGAAGTATTCGCCACTGCTATTTGTCGCCTCGACCACGCCATCGGTGTACATCATCACTGTGGCGCCCGGTTCGATATCGGCGCATATCTCTTCGTAATCAGCATCGCCATCGACGCCAAGCGGCAATCCTGAGAGTTCCAATTCGCTGACGCGCCCATTGAGAAGCAGCGGATAGTGATGCCCAGCATTCGCCACCTGCACAGTACCGTGGCGCAGATCGAGCACGGCATACAGCATGGTGATCATGCCCTGTGGAATATCGGCGATGATCCCGCGATTAACGTCCGCAAGCGTCGGACCGGGCGTTGCGCCGCGTCGGGCAGCATAGCGAAACACGGTACGTGCGACAGCCATACGGAGGGCTGCTGGCAATCCTTTTCCCGAAACATCACCGATCATGATCCCGTGGCGCCCCTCACCGAGCGGCAAAAAATCGTACAGGTCGCCGCCCAGATCGCGCGCTGGCAGCGAAATGGCATGAATTTCCCATCCTGGCAGGTGTGGCACCGCTTCGAGCAGCAACCCTTGTTGAATATCACGCGCCAGGAGCAGTTCGTGCTCGATTTCCGCCTGACGACGCGCTTCCTCTGGGGTAATCCGCGGTTGTGCAGGTCGCTCCCTGCGGCGCAGTCGACCGGTCGCTGCGTGGCTAAGCAGCGTGAAACGGTGAAAAGATCGTTTGCGTTGACTTTGCATAGAGTTCTATGTTTCAGGCGATGCTAGGTGCTGTTCACACGTGGCGCGTAACCAGCCGACTTCAACGCCTTCGAGGAGATCCTCTGGACGATACACTGCCAGTTTACGCAGCGCGCTACGAAATTCACGGGCAGCCTGTTCCTTCTTTCCTGCCTGACGGTATGCCATCGCCAGATGGTAGGAGACCAGCGCGGCGCCGGGATTCAGGTAGCGTGCCCGCTCAAGCGCCTGAATTGCGTCGTGCCACTGACCCTGCTGCACATATATGGTTCCAAGCAAAAGGTAGGCATCGTCGCGCAATGCATCAATTTCGAGAGCACGGCGCGCCTCGGCAATCGCCAGATCGAGTTCGCCGCGATTAGCGTGCACCCGTGCCACCAGCGTCAGCGCACGCGATGCCAGCGATGAGTTGGGAGGAATGGTGCGCAAGACTTCCATTGCATCATCGAGTCTGCCAGCGTCGACCAATGCTTGTGCCCGATCAAGATCAACGTCGGCTTCGGATGAGGTTAGTTTAGGCGTGATCGGCGCAATCGGAGACCGTCGTCCGTGCGAAGCAGTGTGCGGCGTGGCAGCGACTGGTGTCAGGCGCTGCGGCGCCTCCGCCGTTGTTGCCAGTTGACGCGATGCGGTGCGGCACTGCGACGGCGAGAGCGGAAGTTCAACCTTCTGGTAGACATACGCGCCCGACACTTCACGTGAGCGAAATCCATCGAAGACATTCCAGAGCGTCTCTGAAAAACCGAGAAACAGCAATCCGTGGGACGGCAGACAGCGATAGAAGCGCTCGATCAATGAACGCCGCGTTTCCGGTTGAAAGTAGATCGTCACATTCTGGCAAAAAATGGCATCGACCTGATATGCGGTCGGCGGAAACGGTTCGAGGAGGTTCAACTGATCGAAGCGCACCAGCGCCCGCACAGCGTCCGTAACGAGAAAGCCATCGCCGCGTTTCACAAAATAGCGGCTGAGCAGCGACGGTGCGACATTGTTGAGCGAACGACCACGATAGAATCCGGCGCGCGCTTTTTCGAGCGCCAGATCACTGAGATCTGTCGCCCAGATCTCTACCGGTCGGATCATTGTCGACCCAAAGGTTTCCAGTGCGGTGATTGCCAGCGAATACGCCTCCTCGCCGGTTGCGCATCCGGCGCTCCAGATGCGGATTGGCTCACCAGCAGGCTTGCGACGGTGTAACTCGAACAGCAACGTATCGCGTAACGCCTTCATATGCGGAGCATTGCGAAAGAAGCAGGTTTCGTGGTTGACGACCAGCTCCGTTAGACGGTGCAGCTCGTCTCGACCTGCAGGCGCCGTGATGCGACGCTCATACGCTTCAAGCGTCTCTTCCAGCGCTGCCAGGCGTTGCGCCAGACCGGACTCCAGCACCCGTTGCTGCGCTGTGTCGAGGTAGACGCCGCTGTACTCCGCCAGCAGGTTGCGCAAACGATCAAACGCTTCCTGTGACAGACGCACTGGCGGAGGAGGAAAGAGATCGTGCGCTGCGCTCATACAAACCGTCCGGCTATCGTGACTCAGCGTTCTAAAATTTGTGCTATGTTATAGCAGGCGCTTGCGAAGATCGAACGGGATACTCCTTCGTCCCGTTGCTACACTCACGTGTTCACCCTGAAACCCATACTTGCCACCAGTTCCACCAATCGTCCCGCAATCGCGGTCGGCGGCAACACCTCCCGCACTGCACCAAGCTGGATGGCTGCACGCGGCATGCCAAAGATCGCGCAACTTGCCTCGTCCTGCGCAATTGTATAGGCGTTACGACGGTAGAGCGACAACATTCCATACGCACCATCGCGTCCCATACCGGTCAGCAGCACACCAATCGCGCGCGATCCGTAGACATCGGCAATCGCCTGCATGGTAATATCAATCGACGGGCGCTGCATAAGCAACGGCGCCTCGCTCAGGTGGATCGTTCCCTGGGGCGTCACTAGCAGGTTACGCTGATCAGGCGCGATCAGCGCTTCTCCTGGTCGCACCGGCGCTCCCTGCTGCGCAATGTGCACTGGCAGCGTACCGGCGCTTGCCAGCCATTCAGCCATTCCTTCGCTGAACCCCTCTGCAATATGCTGCACAATCAGTACAGCCGCCGGAAATGATCGCGGCAATCCGGCAATGATCTGATAGATGACACGTGGACCGCCAGTACTGGCGCCAATGACGACGACTGGACAGAGCGAAGCGTCGGGCACACCGGCTGATGCCAGAACAGACAATGGCACAATTGCAGGGTGTGATTGTACTACCGCTGGCAGCGTCTGATAGTTGAGCAACGCTGACGATGATGGCGATCCATCGTTGAGCGCGCGGCGGCGACCGCGCAGATGGGTTACGACTTTGACGCGCGACAGGATTTTGACGCGCCTCACCAGATCGCGCGCGGCGCGTTCGAGCGCCTGCGGGTCGCTGCCGCGCGGTTTCTCGACCACTTCGAGAGCACCGGCGCCGAGCATCTTGAATGTGATGTCCACATCATAACTGGCAAGCGATGCCGTCAGCACCAGAATCGGCGTGGGACAATACGCCATCAAATGCTCAGTTGTGGCCACCCCATCCATCACCGGCATGCGCACATCCATCGTCACAACATCGGGACGCAACTGCTGCACTACCTCAATCGCCTCACGACCGTTCGACGCCACACCGACAACCTGGATGGCAGGGTCGCGTTGCAGCATGTCGATGATGAAACGCCGAATCATAGCAGAGTCGTCAACAACGACGACACGGATGGGTCTGGTCATGCGTCAACTCATTTCGTCTCAACGCAAACGACACGCGATAACAGAACCGGCAAGCATGCCAGAAAGCCGCCGAGTGTTCCGGCGGCGCATCTCTGAAACCCAGGATATGCCACAGGTGTATGCGCTGCACGGCATCCGAACGATACCGACCCGATATTGCACGCGCTAGTCCATCTCCAGGATCATCTTGACCCGATTGGGAAGATTGAGGAGATCAACATCTTTGTTCAGGTAGTCATCAACGCCTGCCTCGAATGCTGCATGCTTGTCGTCACTCGAGGTCAGCATAATAATGCGCAGATCATCGAATGCCGGATTGTTGCGCAACCGACGACAGACTTCGTACCCGTCAATCCCCGGCATATGTACGTCGAGCACCAGCAGATCTGGTACTTCTTCCTCGATTGCTTTGAGCGCTTCTTCGCCACTATGCGCCAGTCGCACCTCGTAGCCGTACATGCCAAGCCGCATCTTGACAATATCGGTGACCAGTTTGCTATCATCGACGACCAGGATCTTTTCCGCCATAGTAAACCTCGTGTCCTTTCGCGTCGCAACCGGCTTGTCGGGCCCGAGCAACGATAGAAGACAGGAATGATCACATGCCGATCAACTGCCGGATCGTCTCCAGCAGATTGTTTTGGTTAAATTGACTTTTGACAATGTACGCCTGCGCACCAACTTCCAGCCCTCGCCGACGATGCGCCTCTGATGCAAGACTGGTCACAATAATGACCGGCAGGTCGGTCTTGCCCAGTTCGCTGCGGATGCGACTGGTCAGGGTAAAGCCATCCATGCGGGGCATTTCGATATCGCTGACGACGAGATCGTAGGTCTCGGCGCGTAACCTGTCAAGCGCATCGAGTCCATCGACGGCAGTTGCCACATCGTATCCAGCAGCGCTCAGAATGCTGCGGATCAATTCGCGGGTGGCGAACGAGTCATCAACGACCAGCAACCGGGCACGGCGCCGCGCACTTTGATCCTTTGTCGGCGCGATAAGCGCTGTCCCCCGCCCAAGCTGGATGAGCATCGACGGATTGAGCAGCAACGCCAGTCTCCCATCGCCAAGTTGCAATGCGCCACTATAGCGACGCTGCTTCTCCAGCAGCGGTCCCAGCGGTTTGATGACCGCCTCGCGTTCATCAACCATGCGGTCAACCAGCAGCGCCATAGGTCGCCGTGCGCCGCCGACCAGGAGCGCCAGCGCGCGCGTTGCAGCGGCAAACGGGTGACCGTTCGCAATTCCCAGCAATTCGTCCAGCCGGAGCAGCGGCGTGAGCGTCTGATGATGCTGGAAGACCGCCCGCCCTTCAACAGTGCGAATCTGATTGCGTCGCACCCATACTGTCCCCTGACATCCAGACGCCGGGAAACCGAACAGTTGACCGCCAGCTTCGATCAACAATACCCGCGTAGTGATCAGCGTCAGCGGCAATGAAAGGGTCACTTTCGTGCCGACGCCTGGTTGCGACTCTATCTGCACTTCGCCACCGATGTCGGCAAGGTTGGTGCGCACCACGTCCATCCCAACGCCTCGCCCGGAAACGTCAGTGATCAGTTTTGCTGTCGAAAACCCTGGCATGAAGATCAACTCCAGCGCCTCCTGATCTGAGAGCGCAGTTGCTGCCTCGCTGCTGATTAACCCCTTGCGCACTGCCGTTTCGCGCAACTGCTGCGGATCCATGCCGCGCCCGTCGTCGCGCACCGTGATCAGAACTCTGCCGCCATACGCCTGCGCTGCGATCTCGATCACTCCCTGGCGTGGCTTCCCCAACCGCTCCCGTTCATCAGCTGGCTCGATACCATGGTCGATGGCGTTACGGATAAGATGTACCATTGGATCAGCGAGCGCTTCGATAACTTTGCGATCCAGTTCAGTTGTTTCACCTGCCAGCAACAACGTCGCTTCCTTACCAAGATCGCGTGCTAGTTCACGCACGGCTCGCGGAAGGTTGGCATAGAGAGTGGAAACTGGAGTCAAACGGATTGCCATAACCTCCTGCTCGAGATCATTGGTCAATTGCGCTTTGTGGGTATTGTGCTGTCCAATGCGTTCCAGTTGCATCCGGACAAGCGCACCGATACGTTCGCCCGCATTGAGGGCGACATTCATTTCACGGTCAAAGAGCTCTCGCTGAGCTGGCGGCAGCCGCATCCGCCGCAACTCTGATTCAAGGCTTAACAGTGCGCGCTGCTGCCGTTCAATGATCGCTTTCACTTCCTCTAGCGCCTGAAGATGCGCCTCTTCAATCTGCCTGCCGATCGACAGTTCACCTGTCAGGTTCAGCAACCGATCCAGCCTATCTACCCGCACGCGCACCGTTTGTCGCGCCCGTTCGCGCCCGCTGCGTGGCGGAGATAGCGAGGAACTCTCATTACCCGGCAGGCGTGATTCAACGAGAGGTGCAACCGGACTTTCGGCAGCAGACGACTGTTGCGGCGAGCTTCGTCCAAGCCGACTCGTCAGCGCATCGACGTCGATTGACGAAGGCTTGCCGTCAATCGCAGCCGCGACCAGTTCCAGAATTGCATCGCTGCCCTTCAACAGTTCATCGATTAGAAAACGATCAAGCGAGCGCCGCCCATCACGGACTGCCGCTAGGATGTGTTCGCAAGTGTGCGCAACTTTGCTAACTGCTTCCAGCCCAAGCATCCGCGCCGAGCCTTTGATCGTGTGCATAGCGCGGAAAATGGTATCGATCCGCTCACGGCGCGCCTCTCCCTCCGGCTCATTGCCCTCGAGCGCCATGAGACTTTCAGTGACAATGCGGATGTTTTCCGCAGTTTCGTCACGAAATTGACTATAGAATGACGCCAGATCCATAGGTTTGAAGTTCATCGATTGTCCTAACCGGACATTTGCACTCCGAGTCAGGCTGCTTGACCGGCGCCATCCTGTGAAAGTCCATGCAACCGATTGGCAATCGCAGTCAGACGCTGGGCAGCGTCCTGCACCTGACGCGCACCGGCAGCCGTGCGACGCGCCACGTCGGCGATCTCGCGCATGGTTTCCACTACCTGCTCGCTGGCGCTCTGCTGTTGTGCAGTCGCCAGATTGATCTCGGCGCTGCTCTGGGCAGTGCGCTCCGCTGCCATCACAATTATGTCCATCACCTGACCGGCGCTGTGCGCCAGTTCGACGCCGGCAGCCACTTCCTTGCCACCCTCCTCCGCCGCCAACACAGCAGCGTTGGTGGCCTGCTGGATTTCAGCGATCACGCCCTTGACCTCTTTGGCAGCGACCAGTGCACGGTTCGCCAGACTTTTGACTTCGGCGGCGACCACGGCAAAGCGGCGACCATGCTCACCTGCGCCGGCGGCTTCGATGGCGGCGTTGAGCGCGAGCAGATGGGTCTCATCTGAAAGATCGTTGATCAGGTCAATAATCTCGCCGATCTGCTGCGACCGCTCGCCGAGATTCAGCACCCGCGCCGATATATCCTGCATACGGCTGCGGATGCGATCCATCGCCTGAATGCTTTTATCAACGGCTTCCTGACCTTCACTCAGGTTTTCGAGCGTCTGGCGCGCCGCTTCCGCCACCTGCTCAGCAGCAATCGCAATCTGGCGTGCGGTGGATCCCAGTTCTTCAATTGTCGTGCTCACCTGCGATACGGCGCTTGCCTGCTCGGAAGCTCCGCTCGCCTGTTCGTGCGAGGCACGCAGCAGTTCAGCAGCCGCTGCCGAAAGTTCGCTTCCCAGTTCGACCTGCTGGATGTTCTTTTCGATCAGACGCTGGTTGGTTTCATACAACTCTTCCGACTGCGCGCGAGTCTGCTCCAGGAAGCGCGTGGTGCTGGTTGACCAGAGTGATGCTACGTAGGTGAGCAGTCCGCCAACGCTGGTGAAGAAGATCACGAATGCCACGGTGCGTGGCAATCCGGGGATGTCATTC
Source organism: Roseiflexus sp. (assembly GCA_017743475.1). GTDB lineage: Bacteria > Chloroflexota > Chloroflexia > Chloroflexales > Roseiflexaceae > Roseiflexus. Next base: position 25,430 of record JAGHYV010000021.1, read on the forward strand.
TGTGGTTGCACCACACCAGCAGTTTCGACAACGGCGAGAAGCAGGTACGCAAGCGATGCGACGCCGAACAGACGGGGGCTTTCCGCAGCGCGTCCAAATAGACCGGCAACAACCACCGGAAACAGAAACGCCATTCCGGCAGGACCCGTAACACCGCCAGCCAGATAGATCATGCCAATAACGTAAACGAGCGAGCCGTACAGGAAAATATTTGACGCGACTGTCGCCGTGCTGAAACGCAACGCGCCAAGTGTGCTACCCACGATCACGGCGACCATTGCAATGACCCCAGCTGCCGCACCAATAGCCTGCGGCGGCATAATGCCAATCAGGGCAAGAATGATGAACAGTGTGCTGCTAGCGCCGGCAACTCCGCCAAACACCATTGCTAGATGGGTTAGCACTCTGACGCGTTCTTCGTCGTGACTCTGCGGATTGGTGATAACGCTTGCGAAAATTTTATGCTTCGATGCCTGTTCCATAGCGCTGCTCACTTCTGTTCCGAAGCGCGGGTTCGCTGTAACAAAATGCTGCGTGCAATCGCTCGCACATCGAGTTGTACGACAGGCTGGTCATCGATCAGCAGGACACCGGTCGTCCAGGGTTCACGCAGCAGTTCACCCAACAATGGCGGCAGCGGTTGGATGTCTGCATGGTCAATGATGGCATCTACGGCATCGACCAGCAACGCAATGCTGCGCCGCCGCAGGGGAATGATCAATGCGTGCCGCCGCTGTGCTGTGCTGACATCGTCTGGATCGATCAGCGGTCCCAGTTCCACGGCGATCACGGAGGAATCCGCCTCTTCCCGCCTTCCATTGTCGCTTCGCGTCATAGCGCGCAGTGTCGCTACATCTTCCCGCCGCACAATATAGCGACGCCGCGCTGTCCGAACGATGAGTAACATAGGCTTTTCCAGAACCGAGGACTGAGAACCAGGAACTGAGAACCGAGAACTGAGAACCAGGAGATGCGACCCTTGCGAGATTGGGTGGGTCACTCCCGGCAGTCGCCCTGAAATGGCGTCGCCGCGCTGCCGGGAAGCGTAGAATATTCACCTTCAACAACCACATGTTCACCCTCAACCCTCCCGCAGCGCCGTTACGATTTCACCGATGTCGAGCAGCGCTACCGTCTGATCGTTATGGTACGCGACAGCGCGAAGGAACCGGGCGCGCGCCGGATCAAGCCCGGCCGGCGGTTGACCGAAAGCGTCTGCCGGCAGTGATTCCAGATCGATCACCGCATCGACCAGCAACGCCATACCGATATCTTCGTGCACGACAGAAATCAGACGGGTCGAGCGAGTTGCTTCGATAGACGGCATTCCCAGAACCAGGCGCAGATCAACAACCGGCAGGATGATGCCACGATGACTGACGATACCAGGGATAGCTGGGGGCGCACCGGGAACAGGAGTATATGATCGATACCGCCCGACTTCACGAACATGGATTGACGGAAGCGCGTAGATCTCGTCTGCGAGACGAAATAGCAGAACATGTTGCTCTGTACGTTCGGCAAGGTCGGGTTGTGCGCCTGTCATAGATAGCAAAAAATGAACAACGACTCATCTCCTCTGCGACAGCATACTATGGAAGACCGGCGAAGGTCAAGCGCCCAACAGTACCAGAACCTGATCGGTTCGCATACGATTCGGTAAACAGGCGTTGGAAGGTTGAAGGTTGGAGCGTTCAACGTTGAACGTTCAACGTTCGGCACTCATTGACATTTCCTATCATTACTGTTACCATACTACTGTCAGTTCAGTTGAGTATTGATATCGAGTCGTATGCTGGGCATCGACAAGCGTCTGTTCTCCCGTGAAACAGGGAAATGGGTTTTAATCTCCGCCATTGCGGGGTTGGTGACGGTAGTCTTGAATATTGCCCTGTTTGCAATGCTGGGTTGGGCGATTGAAAGGCTAATGGTCGGTGCGTCCATCTTTTCCGCCAGTACGCTGATTGTCGCCTTGACCCTGATTGCAGGCAAAGGTTTGACTGGATGGCTTGAACGCTTTGCTGCAGCCCAGGCGGCAGCCAACACGAAAATTGCAGTTCGCGACGTAATCTATGCCCACGCCCTGCGAATCGGACCGGTCGGGCTTGATCGCGAGCGCACAGGTGAACTGGTCAATACCTCAGTTGACGGCATGGACTGGCTAGAGCAATACTATAGCATCTACCTAGCTCAGTTTCTTGTCGGCATGATCAGTCCTGTGCTGGTCATCGCCTACCTTGCCACGCAGGATATCGTGACAGCGCTGATTCTGCTGCTGGCATTGCCGCTGCCGCCGCTCCTGCTGGGAGCGACTTCCCAACGGTTCAAAGCAGTCAGCGATCGCTTTTTTGCAACTGCGAACCATTTGAGTGCCCAGTTCCTCGATAGCCTGCAAGGATTGACAACCCTTAAGATGTTCAATCAGGGAAAAGCTCGAGGTGAGCAGTTTCGTCAGGAAAATGAGACGCTGCGCCGGGAGACGATGCGCCTGCTGGCGGTCAATCAGATTATGCTGTTCATCGTAGACGGCGGATTCGCGCTGGCCACGACGACGGCTTTGACGCTCACATCTCTCTGGCGGTTGTCAACAGACAGCATTACGTTGGGAACAGCCGTTACCTTTGTCCTGCTTAGCTTCGAGCTTGCCCGTCCACTCAATCTTATCGGGCAGTTTTTCTTCGCTGGCGCTATCGGTCGCGCAGTGGCGAAAAAGATTTCCACGTTTCTCGATACGCCACCAGGAATAGCAGAGACGTCTTCATCGGCGCATACAATCACTGCTGTGCCTGACATTCGATTCGAGAGTGTGAAGTTTCAGCATGCGGGAAGAGACAATCCTGCACTAGACAGATTCTCGCTGACCATACGAGCGGGTGAACGGGTTGCTCTGGTGGGGGCAAGCGGTGCTGGGAAGAGTACGGTCTTCCATTTGCTGCTCCGCTTTATCGCCGCACAACAGGGAACCATTTTCATTAATGGAATTCCTGTCTCAGAGTTTTCACCCGACCAACTGCGGGCATTGATTTCACTGGTATCGCAAGACCCCTACATTTTCTACGGAACTGTTGAGGAAAATCTGCGGATTGCTAAGCCCGACGCAACCGCCGAAGAACTGGAACGCGCTATGCGCGCCGCACACTTCGACGATGTTGTGGCGCAACTTCCCGCCGGTTTGAGCACTATCATCGGTGAACGCGGCAGCACTCTGAGCGGCGGACAGGCGCAGCGTCTGGCGCTGGCGCGTGCATTCCTGAAGGACGCGCCAATCGTGCTTCTTGACGAGCCAACGTCGCAACTTGATAGTCAGACTGAAGCAGTTATTCAGGACGCTATCGACCACCTGCTCAAAAATAAGACGGTGATCATCATCGCCCACCGTTTGAGCACAGCTAGCCGTGCTGATCGTATCGTGGTTATGGAATGCGGACGAATTGTCGAGTCGGGTTCGCCTGCCGAGTTGCTGCGACAGAATGGGATATTCGCACGTATGGTTCATCTTGCTTCGGGGGTCGTGTGATGAACCGATCTGAGATTCTCAGACGCCTGCTTGATATCCTTCGCCCTATGTATTGGGTGATGGCGATCTCGATCATAGCACGCATTTTGAACCTTCTTGCCGGAACAGCGCTGTTGGCCATCGGTGTCTATGCTGTAGCGCGTGCTGCTATCGGCGAACCACTCGCGCTGGAAACGGTTGTGGTCATTCTGGTGACACTGGCGCTGTTCAAAGGTATCGTTCGTTACGTTGAGCAGTACACTGGCCACTATGTTGCGTTTCACCTGCTTGCCCAACTGCGCTATCAGTTCTATAGTGCGTTGGAACCGCAGGCGCCAGCCGGACTGCAACGCCTGCGCAGTGGTGATGCTGTCTCGCGCGTGATAGCGGATATTGATCGTATTGAACCTTTCTATGCGCATACGATTGCGCCCTTCTTTGCTGCCATCATCACACCACTGACATTGCTCCTGATCCTCGGATTATACGATATTGCCCTTGTATTGGGGTTACTGCCGTTCCTGCTGCTAATCGGCGTTGTCGCGCCATGGATTGCCTATCGCGCAAGTTGCTCTCCCGCCGCAAAAGCACGAATTGCTGCGGGAGAACTCAGCGCTTTGATGACCGACAGCTTTCAAGGCATGCGCGAAGTTCTGGCGTTCAACTACGGCGAACGTCGCCGCGCGCTCCTGCGTGCTGCTGGTGAACGGCTGCGCAATGCCCAGAAAGAGCTGGTTCGTACCGGCACGGTACAAAATGGAGCTATCGAAGCGTTAATGGCAGGCGGTGTGTTGACGCTCCTCGCTATCAGCGCCTGGCTTGTTCAATCTGACGCGCTGGCAGTCAGCGACGTTCCAGTCGTCGTGGCGCTGGGATGGATGGCATTCCAACCGTTATTGGGCGTCAGCGGAGTCGTTAACGATTTCAACAGTGCTATCGCAAGTGCAGAGCGCCTGTTTTCACTAATGGATCAATCACCGGTCGTCAGGGAGCCGGTGCATCCGCATCCGTTTCCTGTCAATCAACCGCTGCACCTGCGCTTCGAGCATGTCTCATTTTGCTATCCACAGGAGCCCGGAAAAGCGAGCGTCCAACCCGCGCTGGATGATGTGACCTTCGAGATACCCTTCGGTCGCTCCATCGCTCTTGTCGGCAGGAGTGGCGCAGGAAAATCAACATTGCTCGCACTCCTACTCCGCTTCTGGGACCCGACTGCTGGACGCATAACGCTGAACGGGATTGATATTCGCGAGTTGTCACTGACTGCATTACGCGACCATATCGCGGTCGTTTCGCAAAACTCCCACATGTTCAATACGTCAATCCGTGAGAACATCCGACTGGGCAACCCGTCGGCTACGGAACAGGAGATCATCGCAGCTGCCAGAACCGCCCGTTTGCATGACTTTGTTATGACCCTGCCGCAAGGTTACGATACACCGGTTGGTGAACTGGGTCATCGATTCTCCGGCGGACAGCGGCAACGACTGGCGCTGGCGCGCGCGTTGTTGAAGAAGGCGCCGATCCTTGTGCTTGATGAAGCAACCGCCAACCTGGATCCGGAAACGGAGCATGCTATCCAGGATGCTCTGCGGGAAACCGCAGGGGAACGCACAACGATCATTATTGCGCACCGTTTGTCGGCAGTCCGCATGGCTGACGAAATTCTGGTGCTGGACAACGGTCGACTGGTCGAGCATGGCTCTCACGAAGATTTGCTCATGCGCAACGGAGCATATGCGCACCTCTTTGCACAACAGCGCGATGTGTGGGAAGACCTGCAACAGGAAAGGGTCAGTGTATGAGCGAGGCAAACAAGACACCAACCACGTCCGCTGCATCTTTGAACCCTCTTTTGCGCACACTTTTACTGGCAGGCGGAACGTTTTTTCTCCTGCTCGGATTTTTGGGTGCGTTTTTGCCGGTTCTCCCTTCAACACCCTTTTTTCTCCTGGCTGCGGCTCTGTTCTTCCGCTCTTCGCCACGTCTGCACCGCTGGATGACCGGTCATCCTTTGATCAGACCGCATCTTCAGCGCTTTCAGCAGGATCGTGCGATGACCGTGCGTGCAAAGGCAACTGTCCTGGGACTTGCCTGGATCGTGCTGCTCACTGCAGCGCTCTTTCTGGTCGATAGCCTTTTTATGCGCGGTTTTCTCATCGGACTTGCGATTGTCAAGACGATCGTCATTCTGCGTCTCAAGACCGCCCGACTGTCGTAGCATTCGTTCGCGTACATCAGCGCGCCTGACTACGAAATCTACACCATCCGCGCCAGGCGGTCGGCAAGCCCGGTGTAGGTTTCGGGCGTCAGCGCACGCAGTTCCGCCTTAACGTCGGAAGACACGTCAAGTTCATCGATAAATGCAAGCAACGCTTCGCGGGTCAGTGCGCGACCGCGCGTCAGGCGCTTGAGCGCCTCGTATGGCTCAGGATACCCGGCGCGACGCAGGATGGTTTGCACCGCCTCCGCCAGCACTTCTGGATGGGCGCGCAGATCTTCCAGTAACCGCGCCCGATCAACCGCGATCTTTCCCAACCCCCGGCTGACGCGCCGGTAACCGAGCAGACAGTACCCGAACACCACGCCGAGATTGCGCAGCACGGTGCTGTCGGTCAGGTCGCGCTGCAAGCGCGAGACCGGCAGTTTGCGACTGAAATGCTCCAGTAGCGCATTTGCCAACCCCAGGTTGCCTTCAGCATTCTCGAAGTCGATGGGGTTGACCTTGTGCGGCATGGTGGACGACCCGACCTCGCCGGAGCGCGGGATCTGCACCAGGTAGCCATCGCTGATGTAGCGCCACATATCCTGGCACAGGTCGATCAACACCGTATTGAGCCTGCGCAGCGCGTCGCACAGTTCGGCAAGTGTATCGTGCGGCTCGATCTGGGTCGTCAACAGTACCGGCTCCAGGTCGAGGAAACGGATGAACCCGCGACTGAACGCGATCCAGTCAACCTGTGGCAGTGCTGCGACATGGGCAGCGAAGGTTCCGGTTGCGCCGTTCAATTTGCCGGTGAGTCGAATGCCGGACACCTGTTCGTAGGCGCGTTGCAGACGCGCGGCGAAGACTGCCATCTCCTTGCCGAATGTCGTCGGTGTGGCGGGTTGTCCATGCGTGCGCGCCAGCATGGGCGTTTCGGCTTCGGTAAACGCCATGTCACGCAGCGCGACGATGATCTCGCCGACCGCAGGCATAAGCGTCATGTCACGCGCCTCGCGGGTCAACAGTGCATACGCGAGATTGTTGACATCCTCCGATGTCAGGGCGAAATGCACCGCTTCCTTCCAGGCACTAAGACCAAGCGCATCAAGACGTTCACGCAACCAGTATTCGACTGCCTTGACATCGTGGTTGACCTGGCGATCCCATGCAGCAATCGCTTCCGCATCGGCGGAGGAAAACGAGCGATACAGGTTGCGCAGCGCCGCAGCTGCCTGCGGATCGAGTCTCGGCACAAAATCGATGTTCCGTGCGCGCGTCAGAAAGATCAGATACTCGACTTCGACACGCACTCGGTATCGGAACAACGCCGCTTCGCTAAAGTACGCCTCGAGTTCGGCGACATCCGCCCGGTAGCGTCCATCGAGCGGCGAGAGTGCAGCCAGCGACATTCCCTTTCTCCCTCAGTAGCAACTCTATTGCATTTCTGCAATCAAATCGATCACTTCTTCGTCCACGATCCTGGGTATCATCTGGATGGATTGGAGCAAAACATGAGTCCACTGCAAAAAGGGTATTTCACCGCAGCGACGCAGCGTTCGCAGAGGCAGTTTCCGTATCGTGTCATGCATATGTATGCTTTGCCGTGCATCCATCGTGGTTCGTTTTTTTGACTCTCTGTGCGCCTGGCGTCTCAGCGGTGCGTTTTTGCAGCGAAGCCAAACGATAATCCAGCATCTGAGGCACCAGTGTCGCACACCGTTTCGCCCGACGTCCATCGCATGCTTGCCGACGCCATCACTGCCATCCGCTCCGGCGACAAAGCGCGGGGACAAACGCTTCTCGCGCAGGTGTTGCGTATCGATCCACGCAATGAAACCGCCTGGTTGTGGATGGCGTCAGTCGCCAAGACTCCTGAACAACGGCGTGAGTGCCTGGAACGTGCGCTGACGATCAACCCAAACAATGAAGACGCGCGACGCGCGCTCAAGGCGCTGTCTGATTCGCCGCCATCGCGTGCGCCTCGTGACACCGGCGCGCCGGATCAGGCATTCCGTTCATCGTTGTCTTCCGATCTCAAACACGCTCAGACCGTCATGCAGGCAGAAGGGACGCTGCCAGACCGGGCGCGCCATTGTCCGCAGTGCAGCGCGCCGGTTGGGGCGCCCGACACAGTCTGTGCGTTTTGCAAAAGCCCGCTTGCGCCGCCGTCTTCCGCATCCGACACTTTATCATACCCGAAACGCACGCCGTTGACCAGTCAGGAGCGGCGTCAACTCCAGTCTGATCAACATACAACCAGGCGATGGAAGATGGAGATCTTCAGACCCAGCGCCAGGTGTGCGCTGGTGATGGCTTTTTTAGTTATATTCTCCTGGTTGGTTGGTGCGATATTAGTAGTAAGCAATCTGGCTATGTTCGAAGGGTATGTAATCCTTATAGGCATCACGTCGGCAATTCTCCCTCTATTAATTCTTGAAAGTCACAAGGCTTATAGTGTTAAGAGATTTCTAAGCAAATTGACCGCACTTACTGAGTGTCCGGTGCTTGATGTGTGGAACTATGAAGATTACGAAGGCATATTCCACCATTTTGTCGCCTGGGAACTGACAGTCATCGACCGATACGGAATGGCCATGCGCTACCGGCAGGCGCAGAAGATCGACAAGGAGCTCTACGAGTGTCTCCAGACGCGCACGACAGTGCATGTGCGCTATGCACCGGATCAACCCGACACGTCGATGCTAGACGAACAATGGGTGACTGCCATCAAGGGCGCGTCGAGCACGTGAGCGCGTGGGTTTTCATCCATAGAAATCGGTGAACCCATCGGCATCCAGGCGTTCGAGCATACGCCGCACTTTCTCCGCCGATTCGGGGAATGGCGCTTCCGCAATCGTTTCAGCGGCGATATGCGCGGCGCGCTTCCAGACACTCTGCGGTACGCCGAGTAGCAGTTCTAGCAGTTCGGTCAGGGCGCGCCGCAAACGTGGCGTATCATCGCCGCGCAGTTTCGGCAGAATCTTCTGTTTGATCTGAAGATCGAGCGCCTGCTGCGGTTTCATCACCTCCTGCGACTGTTCGATGTAGCGTATTATCTCGTTCAGCACGCGATACCCGAACGGTTGTCCGGCGCGCGCAACAATGCCGTGCACCGCGACAATGACGTTCCAGATCGTATCGTCGATAGCGCTAGGGTGTGTTGTGCGGAATCCTTCCAGATCGACGTCGGTCAACTCAATCACGTTCGCGCGGTCGAGCAGTTTATCGGAGAGCGCATGCGCGCTTTCATCAACATTAACCGTCCCGGTGATCGCCACATTCGCTGGCAGGCGAAAAGGATTGGACAGCACCTCGCCGGTGACCGTCTCAACAACAGCGCCGGGCGCGCCCAGGTCGATCAGGCGGTCATCGGTTTCCATTGCCGACAGGATCGGCGCCAAGTAGTATTCCGGTCGCGCCAGGTTCATTTCATCGAGACAGACAAAATAGCGCGCGGAAGGATCGGCTGCGGCGCGCAGCAAAAACCGGAGAAACGGCGTTGGATGGTATTTTCCGGTGATCGCATTGTAATAGCCGAGTAGATCGCGGGCGCTATGCCAGTCGGGCTGCACGGCGACGAGCAGATAGCGCTCGTTTTCCTGACCAGGCGCGAAGCGCTCACCGACCACTGCATCGGCGTACAGACGAGTCAGGCGGGTTTTGCCGGTGCCGGAAATGCCCGGCAGGATGACAAGCGGACGGGTGCGCAGCGCAACATGGTACGCACGAATGATACGCTCCGACAGGGTAAAACCACGTGCGCGAATGCGCTCGATAATCACCTCGATAGGAGGCTCTTCCGTCGCCGTATAGACAGCGCGCTGTTCGCGCAACCAGGCGGCGCCGGTCGGATCGCGGGCTTCGGCTCGCTCCATGAGCGCCTCGTTGAGCGGCAGCAGGGTCAGCGCATCGTCGATCAACCGATCAATAAACTCCGGTTGCAGCACCTGCGGATCGTCCCAGCGATAGGCGAATCCTGCCAGCAGCGACGATGCCGCACGGTTCGCCAGATAACGGTCGAGCCAGTGCGTCTCCACATCGGAAGGACGTTCGCGTTCGGCAAATCGCACGTCGGTGAGCCGTTCGACCAGCGGCGACCAGAAAGCGCGTGACTCCTCCCACAGACGCGCCAGGTCTTCTTTGCGTCGCCGCGCGACGTGCAACGCAACAAGGATCAGACGCTCGGCGCCGCTGACCGCCACGTAGACCCCTGCGCCGCGCGGCGGTCGATCAACGACCATGTAATACTCGTCGATTGGATCCCGCACTCCCCGACCACGGTTGATGGAGCGTTGACTGCGGTAACTGATCTCGTAGAGGTTCCAGATGCGCGGAAAACGCACGGAAGCCTCTGCGCCGAGACGTGCGGCGCAGGTTGCCAGCACCGGATGCAACCGCTCCTGAATGGCATTCCAGCGTGCTGCGACACCGGGAACCGTCAGCGCAGCAAGCGCTTCTTGCGTGAACATGCGCTGATCCGACACAATGGAGAGTGTCATTTCCTGGCTTTCTGATGCTTTGAAACCTCTTTATTATATCACCGTTGGCGATGATAAAACTGGGAAGCGAGAAGGAGCAGAGGATGCAAGTGTCACGTTGTCTAAGGCGAACACTCGTTCATATCCCTCCTCGATCCCTGGCGATATATGGTATAATATTGAGGTTGTCTGTGACATATTTAGGGCGTCAGTATGCGGCAATCCGCCTCAATTATCGACACGCTGAGCGAAGGGTATCGCGCCATTCACCGGAGGCCGGCTGCGCTGCTGCTGGTGTTCATCTTTAATCTGGCGCTTCTGATTACCTCACCGGTCTCATTTGCGCCACTTTTCAATCGCTTTGATAGTTTTCTGACCAGGCTGGCAGGCGCATCGACGGACACAAACAGCGACACACAGGTTCAGATGAGCGCCCTGCTGGCGGAACTTGGTCAGACAGACCTGCGGCAGACGCTGGCGTTGATGAACGTGATGCCGCGGTTTGTTATTCCGCAGTTTGCGCCCGGCGCTCTGGCGACTGGCAGTGTGAGCACGGTTGTGACCATCGCCAGTGTTCCGGAGGCACTGCTTACGTTCGTCCTGATCAATCTAATCGTCTTTCCAATCGGTATTCTGTTTCTCACGCTGGTTGGTGCAGCAGTGCGTGGTGAGCCGGTGTTGCACCGCGATTTCTGGCGCGTGCTGGTGCACATTGGTGTGGCAGTCCTTGGGGTGATGGCAATCCTCGCCGCAGCGTTCGTGCTGATCGGCATACCGTTCACCTTCGCGGCTGCCCTGCTGATGGTGGTGAACGAGGTGCTGGGCATACTGGCGTTCAGCCTGATCCTGGTGGTGATCATCTGGGTGCAGATTTATGTTGGTTTTGCCAACGAAGCGATTGTTATGAGCCGGGTGGGACCGCTGCGCGCTATTCGGACAAGTTTCGAGGTGGTACGTCGCAACCTGTGGGGCGTCATCGGTCTGTTAATACTGTCCCTGATCATCACCCGTGGAACCGAGGTGATCTGGGAAATGTTCAGCAATTCAACAGCGGGCAGCATAGTGGCGGCGCTCGGTAGCGCCTACATCGGTGCTGGGCTGGCAGCGGCGCGTATGGCGTTCTACCGTGAGCGCCTACGTCGTCTGAGTGAGCAGCATCTGGTCCGACCAGGGGCATAACAGTGTGACACGCATTGTGTACATCCGTTGACTGCGTAGCATCCGCTATCGGAACGACACTACTGGTATCGTTCAGACATCTACCGTATCAACCTAACGAAAACGATTCGAGCCAACTATGACGACAGAACCACTGCAACCAGTCGAAGCAACCGGCTACGACGAAAATCAGATCCAGGTTCTCGAAGGTATGGAGGCGGTACGCCGCCGACCTGGCATGTATATCGGCCCGACCGATGTCAACGGACTGCACACTATGGTGCGCGAAGTCGTCGATAATTCGGTCGATGAGGTAATGGCCGGGCGAGCGACGACCGTTGAAGTCACCATTCACCGCGACGGTTCGGTAACAGTCGCCGACGACGGATATGGCATTCCCACCGGTCCGCATCCCAAACTGGGCGTCAGCACTCTTCAGGTGGTGATGACTGTGCTGCACGCTGGCGGGAAGTTCGATAACAAGAGCTATAAAGTCTCATCAGGATTGCATGGCGTTGGCGTATCGGCGGTCAATGCGCTCTCGGCATACATGCGCGTGGATGTGCATAATGCACGCGACGGGATGCACTACTTCCAGGAATATCGCTGCGGCGTGCCGCTGTGCGAAGTGCAGAAGGTGGGTCCAACCACGCGGCGCGGGACGATCACGCGCTTTCTGCCGGATACGACGATTATTCAAACGCTGGATTATAATTTCAAAACGCTGGCTCAGCGCTTCCGCGAAATGGCGTATCTCAATAAAGGGTTGCGCTTCAAGTTTGTTGACGAACGCGACGGTAACGAGGTCAATTTCTACTTCGAGGGTGGTATTCGCTCGTATGTACGTCACCTCAACAAAGACAAGAATGTTCTGCATAAACAACCGTTCTATGTTGAGCGGGTCGTCGATGATGTGATGGTGGAAGTGGCATTGCAGTATACTGAAAGTTTTGATACCGACTCGGTGTATGCATTCGCTAATGGCATCAACAACACCGATGGCGGTGCGCACGTCGCTGGTTTCCGCAGTGCGCTGACTCGAGTGATCAATGCCTATGCGCGCAGCAAGGGGTTTCTTAAGGAGAACGAGGGGAATCTAACCGGCGATGATGTGCGTGAAGGGTTGACGGCAGTGATCAGCGTCAAACTGCGCGATCCGCAGTTTAGTTCGCAAACCAAGGAAAAACTGGTCAGTCCTTCGGCGTCCGGCGCGGTTAATACGGTGTTCGGCGACGCTTTCAGCGCCTGGCTTGAGGAAAATCCGCAGGAAGCGCGACGAATCGTTGAGAAGTGTATTGCAGCGGCGCGCACGCGCATTGCGGTTCAGAAGGTGCGTGAAACGGCGCGGAAGAGTGCGATGGAAGGTTTTTCGCTGCCGGGTAAACTGGCCGATTGCTCGGATACCAATCCGGCGCGCACCGAACTGTTCATTGTTGAGGGTGATAGTGCTGGCGGGAGTGCGAAGCAGGGGCGCGACCGGCGTTACCAGGCGATTCTGCCGCTGCGCGGTAAAATCCTCAATGTCGAGAAAAGTCGGCTCGACAAGATGCTTTCCAACAACGAGGTAAAGGCGCTGATCACTGCAATTGGCGCTGGCGTCGGCGATCAGTTTGATCTGGCAAAACTCCGGTATCACCGGATCATTTTGATGTGCGATGCCGATGTCGATGGAAGCCATATTCGCACGCTGTTGCTCACCTTCTTTTTCCGGTATATGCGTCAGATTATTACTAACGGGCACCTCTATCTGGCGCAACCGCCGCTGTACCGGATTGTTCACGGCAAGACGGAAAAGTATGTCTTCACCGATGCAGAGCGCGACCAGTATCTGGCGACACTTTCGCCTTCCGAGCGCAATAAAGTGACGATCACGCGCTACAAAGGGCTCGGTGAGATGAATGCAGCACAGTTGTGGGAAACGACGATGAATCCGCTCAACCGTCTGCTGCTCCAGGTGACGCTTGAAGATGCGCAACAGGCGGATGAGACATTTACCATGCTGATGGGCGATCTGGTGCCGCCGCGCAAGCGCTTCATTCAGACGCACGCGCTGGAGGTGCGGAACCTCGACATTTGATGGTGTGCACCTACTTTTCCCTGCTCTATGTTCACTCAATGCGCACACTGCATTCCCTGCCTCCTTCTCCTTGTACGGGAGAAGGGGGTCTTCTAGCGTCATGGCGCCTGAACAGGAGATGGAACGCAAGATCCTCGAGGTGCGTTGTTCCCCAATATTGAGTGCGAAACGGAGGCAGGGGTGTTTCACGTGAAACAGGGGGCTATTCCACACCCTGTAGATACTTCAAAACCTCTTCCAGCGACATCACATCGCCATACTTTGCGTCGATATCGAACAGGTTGGCTTCGTGGGGACCGGGAGCGCGATCCTCGACATACTCGCGCGGAACGATGACTCTGAAACCGTACTGCATGCCATCAATGGCGCCAGCGCGACACATCCGCTTGTCGAGCATTCGATAAGGGTATCCACCCCAAGCGCCGTGAGTGTGGCAGCGACTGGTGTTCCAAAGAACGCGCTGGCATACTTCTTGGTGATTACCAGATTCCCAACACGCGGTGCAAGTTCATCGACAATCTAAGCAAGTGGCGAGTCGGCGGTGAGCCGGAGTAGCGCTGGCACTTTCCGGACAAACTAATCGCCATCGCGTCTGTCAGGCGCATAACTAACCGTTGCGTAGATCACAGGAATGTCGCGCTCCCGTGCAGACTGAAGGAGTCGCGCGCTGGCGCGCACTGCTGTCTCTCATCAGGCAACTGCGGTATGGGTGATACCCGATCTTAGCAAAAGGCACTGTGGGATTTCGGAGTTATGGCTGAACCACCAGCGTAGTTACCGTTACCCACTCGCCAGCATTCCCGGCATAGTCGATCGGTTGCACGCGCAGGAAGTATTCACCGGGTGCGAGCGGTGGGGTCTCGATCTCTGGCAGAGGGGTAAACCATTCCGACATTCCTGCACGATCATTCCCGATATAGATGCGGTAGCCGGCGACGCCCGATGCCGCATCGCCAGCTGGCGCCCAGGAGATCGGCGTCGGATGTCCAGACCTGAGAGTGACCGGCGCAAGCGCAGGAGGCGGCTCTGGCGGCGTTCGATCATACCCGATCGGACCAAATGTGGCAACCGTTGATCGTCCGTTGCGGTCCCAACCGCGCACAAAAAGGGTATGCAACCCTTCACCAGCATCAACAAGACGTACACTGCCATTCGGCGCCGCAACGTCTGGCGCACTCCCGCCTGGATCGCGCTCCCATGCCACCCGATACCCCGCCGCCATTGCCGCACCGCTGAACTCGATCCGCACATCGCCGCTGTACCAGCGCCCGACTTCCGCTCCGGCGAATCCGATCCCTTCGACATGTGACAATCGCGTACTTCCGGCAACCAGCACCTTCCCGCCATGCTGACTGCACCCGCCAACTTCCGGCAGATCGTACCCTTCAGCAAAGCGCAGTGGCACTGATCGTCGATTGCGCGCCCAGGGACCTTCTGCCGTAAATGCGGTAAAGTGCAGGTGAGCAAAACCCGGCGATCCGCGATCACCGACGGTACCGATTACCTCACCGCGCGCCACGATCCGCCCGACCTGCGGATTCTCAGCGCGTTGCATATGGGTATACATGGTGTAGAGGTTGCCTTCGTGACGCAGAATAAGGGTCCCGCTGCGTGGCGCCCAGACAAAGATGACCCCATCGGCGGCGGCGCGCACCGGGGCGCCGCCGCTGGGACCGTCGGTGCGCACCAGGTCGAGCGAGTAGCGATCCCAACCGTTGTGCGTGCCACAGGCATACCCTTGAATGATGCGCCATGGCTCACCAGGAGGCGTCGGCAACCAGAGTTCAGGGGCGACGCCAGCGTGTTCTGCTGCCACAAACGGTGCGGCGGGCGCACATGCAACAAAAAGAAGCACAAGCGCCAACCAGCGCCACAAGTGGCGTACTGAAAATGCTTCCATGCAGTCGTCGTGGACTGTTTACTTTTCTTTTACGTTTTCAGATGGGGCGAGAATACCATAGAATAGCAGAGGCGTCAAATCGACTACAGACGATAACTGCTCTCGTGTGGGGTAACGCACGCGCATAAAGCAAGGTCGTCCTGCCCTCGTTTCTACGAGGGCAGGATGCTCCTGCTCCCAGGAGAACGTGAACACTTACTGTGAGCGCGACAACCGGTTCGTAATGGGAAGGGCGGTAGACAGCGCATGGATCGCCTGTTGCAGATCGGCGTAGGTTTTCATATCGAGCGCAACCCCCAGACCCACAACCGTTTGCGCGACTTCGGGACGGATCCCAACCAGGATGACCTGCGCGCCAAGCAAACGCACCGCATCCGCTGCCTGGAGGATCATGCGGGCTACCTGCGTGTCGATCAATGGGACGCCGGTCACATCGAAGATCACTTGCTGCGCCCGCTCGCGCTCGACCGCGCGCAACACATTAGTAACAAACACGGTCGCGCGCGATTCATCGATCGCGCCCACCAGGGGTGCAATCAGCACCCCTGGCAGCACCGGCAAAACCGGCGCGCTCAACTCACGAATCGTCGCCTGACTTGCCTGGAGATCGGCAAGCACCTGCTGTAACTGCGCCTCGCGCTGCTCAACCGTGCGCAGCGCTTCCTGAAGCCCGGCAGTGCGTTCGTTGACCGTTGCTTCGAGCGAATCGCGCAAATGTTCGAGTTCTCGCTCACGCGCCAGTGCTGCCATCAGCGATTGGCGCAATACCGGACCAAACAGCGCAATAATGGTTGTCATCACAAAGAGGACGAGCAAAAACAGAGCAACTGCAACGATGGTCAGATCGGGCGGCGGTCGAACCATTGTTGTGAACGGGGCGATCACCGGATTGATCAGGAAGATCGCCACTGCGATCAGAGCGCTCGCTGCCGCGATCAGAAGCAACGGGCGCGTTTCGATCAGCAAACCGGTCAGAATGACCGGCACGAACATCGCCGGTAAGAAAGGCGTCGCCGCCGGATAGCCGTAGATGACCGTCACGAAGAACACTGCCACGATTAAACCGGCGGATGGAATCAGGACTGCGAGGCGAAAGTAGCCGCGACGCAGCGCTGCCACCCCTGCCAGACTGGTCAGCATGACCAGCACGGCGCTACCGGCAGGAACTCCGCTGGTTGGATTAACGCCGAGCACGGCGAGAAAGACGAAGAACGCAACCAGCGCTGCGACGCTAATTGCGATCAGGATCATCTGGAGCGCCGACGCCTGCTGGCGTTCGATAGGATTGGTTGATGGAACGAGAAGCTGGCGCATATCCTTCTGCCTACTATCTCCGCTGCACAATGTTGAGCGTCCCGACGCTTCCGGGCATCATCGTTATGGTTCGGTTCCAGCGCCATATCCTGATTCTGTCTGGATACATCACTCAATGGAGAGGCAGAACCGAAGATATGCGCCTTTATCGAAATTGCTCGATGCTGCACGGACGCGCATCAATGGGCAATTCGGGATATCAGTATGATGCAACGCTGCTTCTGTTGTCAAGATAGTGTTGTCGAACGTCACAAACGCACCAGACAGGCAGGCAGGGTGTGTAACCTTTCGTGGAGTGGTGCATTTCAAGAGTGATACGATCAGGTTTATCAGGACGACACGGAAGGAGAGCGTGCATGTTCACGAAGAATGAAGGTCTGCTGGATCGCGGTATTCGCGCAGTTTTTGGCGTGCTGGCGCTCATCGTCGGGTTCACTATGCTGAGCGGCGTCTGGCAGATCGTTGCTGGCGCGGTAGGGCTTGTGCTGCTCGCTACAGCGGCAATCGGTATCTGCCCGCTCTACTCGGTGCTGCGTATCAACACCTGCCCGGTGAAGCCTGAGGTTAGGGGTTAGACGTTAAGGGTTACCGTGTCGGGCCGTCGAGGTTTTACCCGTAAGTGATGTTCGCTCTGAAGCATCACTCGCGGATAGAACGCAGAGCGCTCACAAAGGCGGACCTCGACGGCCTTCTGGCTGGTTTCCCTGTTTATCGAAGTCTGTTCAAGAAGGTTCGCTCCAGCACAACGGTACCCTCTCAAGTCACATCCTGACTTCGCCTAGAAGCGACGGTAGCCTGTACACCCCTGTTTGAAAAGCATTGCCTTTAGCGCCTGTCAAAACACCGGACCATCAGGCGCTATTGCGAGAAAAGCGAAGCGATCTCCCGGTTTTGGACAGACGCTATGATGCGTGCATACGCTCTCGTTCGCGCACGGATGAAGGTGCGGGGAGAGGGAAGAACGGCGGCAGTTCACCGACACAGGTAATAGCCAGGCGCTGAGCGGCACGGGTGAATGCCATATACAACTGGCGCGTATTGTTGCGAATCAGCTCGGCGCGTTCCTCTTCGGACAGGAGCGGGTTCTGTTCTGCCTGATACAGGCGGTGTACGCCCATCACAAAGACGATCGGGCTTTCGAGACCGGTGGCGGCGTTCATCGTGCATACCCGCAGATGTTTCCCTGGCGGGACTTTCTTTGGATCGGCAATCGCGGCGCTCCCAAACTCCCGTCGCAGGCGTTCCAGCATCCGATCAACGCCCTGCCAGTCGGGGTGGATCACCAGCATATGCTCCAACGGTACGCCTCGTTCGTGTAGCGCGCGAATCTCCTGAACAACACGGGTCACTTCGTCCTGCTCACTGTCGAGCACGACGACCTGCGGCGGTTCATCGTGCGCTTGAGGCGCGGCGCGTGCGATGATCGCTTCTTCATCATCAGGCAAACGCATCTGATACATGCGGGAAGCAAAGTCGAGAATGGCGGGAGACGTGCGGTATGATCGGTGGAGGCGCAGGGAACGTCCGCGCACCTCCAATCCAGCCTCCTTCCACGACTGCCCGCGCCGCAGAAAGCCCTGGGTTGGGTCGGCGACGAGGAACAGATGACCGGCGGGCTTAAGGATCAGCTTAATGATCTCAAACCAGATCGGTGCAAAGAACTGTGCTTCATCGATCAGAATGAAATCGTATGGTTGAAAGGATATGCGATCTTCAACCAGCGCGCGCCAGACACGGCGCGGAACATCGCCCCAATCCAGGCGACCTCGATCTTTTATCTGATCATTGTACGCCAGCATAGCGTCAAACATCCGGTTGCGCATGGCTTCATTCAAACCGAAACCTCGCCCTGACCGATTGGCGGCAAGATATTCCCGACGCGTGCTCAATAACCGATCCTTGAACCAATCGATCTCTTCCTGCAACATCCGTTCGGATATCGACGTATCTGCCAGGTGCTGACGCCATACATCGGCAATGATCGATGCGCGCTCGCTTTCGTGGATCACGCTCCATCGCTCATCCGACGGCTTATGTTGCCAGCACCACTGGTGAAAGGTTCGCCACTCGACGCCGGTATCGCCGTTCGTGAGCCGCAGGTAGCGCGCTTCGAGGTCGCGGATTAGCGGACGATTGAATGTCAACACGAGAATGCGCTTCTGTGGAAAATACTGCCGCAACAGACGGGCGCGATACACGACCAGCAGCGATTTGCCGCTGCCAGCCACACCGCTGACCTGCCGCACCCCCATGTCACGGCTCGCATTATCGGCTTCTTCCGAAAGTTCCAGATCAACTTTGAGCGCCCATTCCTGCGTCGGGCTGAGGAGATAGTCGGTCAACCCGGCGGATGTGTCACGACGCTGACGGACGGTCATCGTTGCGGGGATGACCACCTCAGGCGAGAAGGCTGCGCGCAGGACATTGATCTGATCGTGCGTCAGGGGGGCGCCGAGATGCGCTTCGATCCAGGCGGGAAACCGCTCAGGACTCAGATCCTCGCGCCCGGCTGCCCAGACGCCCGACGGAAGCGCCTGGCGCAGATCGCCAGAGGAGATATTCGGAAAGAGAACCACACCAGGAACCTGTTCAGGAGATGGCGCACCCTCGCGTGCGCTGAGCGCAGACCAGAACTGTCGGAATGCTTCCTGCTCTGCACCGCCGAACACGATGCCGCTGGCGAACAACTGACCTTGCAGAGCATGTTGCGCATCCTGCGGCGTCGCTGTCGAAACTTTGATGATCAGAAATCGCCCGGAGCGGTGGCGCACCAGAAAATCGGGTTCAGGCGCACCGCTGATGACGAGCCGCTGCCAGACGGCGTAATCGTCGTCCGGCAACGAGCGTTTCAATAATCGAAAGACCTTCCCGGTTTCCGGAGGCAGCGCACCTGCAGGTTTTTCAGGAAACATGGCAGCCATAGGTTGCACCTGCACCACAAACGCACATTGTTCCCGCACTACATACTACCGCACGTGAGGGGCGACACGATACGCACACGATGCAATCAAACCTCGCAATTGCTCAATCAACTCCTGATACTCGAGATGTTCCGGCGTCACGGCAAGAAGATAGCTGCTTCCCACAATAATGAGTTTCACCCGAGCGCGAGTGATAGCAACGTTCAACCGTTCCGGTTGCAGGAAGAAATCGGCGATCCCGGCGGCAAATGCCGGATTCGAGGTTGTCAGCGACAGGAAGATGACATCACGCTCCTGCCCCTGCATTCGCTCGACGGTATCAACAACAATCGCCTGCCGTTTGTCGCTGTCGGAAACGACCAATCGCAGCAGATTGCGAATGAGACGCCCCTGTGCCCGATATGGTGTGACAACGCCAATTTCACTGGGTTCGATGCCACATGCCAGCATCTCAGCAATCAGATCGCAGATCAGGTTTGCTTCCTTTGTGCTGCTCGTTGTTGCATTGCGATGCTGCAGATCGACGAAAACTTTCGGCGCTTCTGGGTCGAGAATGGTGTTGAAGCGCGCTGGAGGTCGCGGATAGATAATCCGACGTCGGGCGATCTCCTCCGAAGCACAGCGAAGTTGACCGCCATAGTACTGCCGACCGGGCCATTCGGTTAGTTCGGCGTTCATCCGATAGGTTTCGTCAAGCATCGTGTCGAACCGTCGCCCAACAAGAGCGCCGAACACCGAGGCGCGGAGCCATGCCTCCTTATGCCGCGCGGTCAGAACCGGCGGCAACTGTTTGTGATCGCCGATGAAAATATACCGTTTTGCGACCAGCATTCCCATAATGGCGAGAGGCATAGTGATCTGACTTGCTTCATCGAAGATCACCGTGTCGAACTCGACGCCGTTGAGACGCTGCGTGCGCGTTGCAAACGGCGTGGCGCCAATTGCGTACCTGCCGCTCAACTCAGCAAGCGGCGACCCATCGAACGTCTCGTAGTTCCGAACATCTGCACCTTCGCTGGCGCTTGCCTGACGCCCGATTTTGCAGAACGACACCGGCGCCGCATCACCGAGACGATCCAGTTCAGCCAGCTTTTCCAGCGCGTTGTTGATCGCCCGGTGTGTGAAGGCGGTTACGAACACACGTTCGCCATCCTCGACGAGCAGTTGCACAAGACGCGCAAGCACGAGCGTCTTTCCTGTACCGGGAGGTCCCTGGATCAGCCAGGTCAGGTTGGTGGCATAAGCATTTGCCAGCGCCTCACACTGCGCCGCGTTCAATCCCCACTGCTCTGCGCGCTCATATGCACGCTCATAGCGGGCATAGTCGAGCGTCGGGTTCACCTGGCCCATGAGAAGGGGCAGAATGCGCTGCTGACCGATTGTTGTCCCAGCAGTCTGATCGAGGGCGTCGAGGATGTACTGACTGAAGTCGATATAGCCGTAATCCAGCACCCATCCAGTACGCTGGTGCAGAATTCGTCCCCAATTGACGCTGGGATCGTCAATTGAAACCAGGAGGCGTGTTTCGTCATCGATTTCAAGTGTACAGAGGGCGCGAGGTTCTTCAAAAGGATTACCGCGGTTCAGCAGCAGGATATCACCTTCGCGGAAGCGCGAGACGTTGCGGTGGCAGGCAAGTTCGACGATCCCTTCCGGTGTGACGGAAATAACCTGCACCCCTTCGATAGCATCTCCCTGCGCTACGCGCTCGGAAATGGGTTTCGACCAGGTTTGCACAATCTGCTGGCGCTGGCTGTCGGCTTCGTCGAGCACCAGACGACGCAGTCGGCGAAGGAAATCGGCGGAGGACGATGCAGAACACTCTGATGCAGTCACAGGATGCTGCACGCCTTGTACGGTTGTCATGCTGGATCGCGTGTGTCATTACAAAATGTGCAGCCGCACTGCATCAGTGTACTGTGAGTATAGGCGTGATGTCAAGTATTTCTTGCGCCGGTAAGTGTTCACATTTCTCCTGGAGGTGAGGGCATCTTGCCCTTGTAGATGCGACGAAGGCAGGACGCCTTTGCTTCCAGGCGGCGTGTGTTACCCCAGACAGTTACCCTGCGCTGCGGCACCATCGCAGAGCGTTTGCAGGCGTCGGTCGCTGATGCGCTATATGTGCAACCGGTCACGACTGCGCCTTTTCTGAGATCTTCGCTGTCTGGCAGACTCTCAAGAAACGTTTGATAAATTGCCTGACCTCTCCTGCAGACCGGCAGTCTGCAGGAGAGTGTCCTGTTCATGCCTTCGATCCTTAACCGAACATTTCTGCCGACACCTTCCGATCATACTTCTGTTTGCGGCGAATGTCGCGCAGGGCACGTCGGTTTCGGTAGACGGTAATGAGGACTGGGGCGTAACCCCTGTCGTTAATAACGAGAGTAGCACCCTCTAGATGATGATATTTTTGAAATATTGCCCGGTCGTCTGGGATGTCCCGCCGCCCCAGGAAAATGTGCAGCGCACCGCCGCTGCGAATGCGACGCCCATGTCGCATGATGAAAGCTACTTCGTCGTCCGTCAGGTTGCGTTGCGCCTGTCGCACGCGTGCGTGATTGCTCTTGGCGATCATGGCTGCCTCCTCCTGTCTAGATGCGGCGCTCGCTTTGTCTTGAGATACGCAGCGTCTGCACCACATGTTGCGCTCAGCATATCGCGCTTTTATGAACACGATAAGACAGAGGTACGCCTGTTTTTTCATCTTCAGCGGTTGACAATCGCAGCAGCGTGTGTTAGAGAACCAAGAACCGACAGGCGCCGAGAGGGGTAATATGCAGTTGAGGCTTTGGCGGTCCGACAAAGGCGGTTGATGCCATGGCACAGGAACGTTCGTGGTATGAGGTGGTGCAGGAGTGTCAGGAGCGCGTTGCGCGCATCCGCGCGGTGTTGACGACAGGCGGCGCGCTGACGCCTGAGCTCCAGGCGGACATCAATGCCATCATTCTTGCGATGCGCAACTGGCTCATTGGTCGGTTACGGCAGTATGGATTGACCGAGGATGCATTCGGTGACGTTTTGCTCGCAGTTATCGAGCAACTCCACCGCGATCTTCGCAGTCCAGGCTTCGGCAGTATGGAGCGCAAGTTCGGCGCATATATTTCAACAACTGTGAACCGCATCCTTTACGAAAGAAAACATCGGCAGCAGCACACCTTATCTTCTATCGAGAGCCTGGATGCACCGATTGGCGACGATGGACCGCCGCTCCACGAGGTAATTGAAGATACCACACTGGAACGTCTCGCCGAAGAGTATCACGAAAATCAGTTACACCAACAGTTGCACGCAGCAATCGCAGCGCTTCCTGTGATTGAACGGATCGTCATCACCTATCGCCTGAGAGGAGTGCGCGGGACCGATATTGCACAAATGCTTGGTATGTCGCCCGCTAATGTTTCACATACCTACAATCGCGCGGTCAGGCGACTACGTCAGGCGCTCACAACTGGAGATTCATCATGAAAGACCGTTCGTATTTCGTCGAGGCGGCTCTGCGCTACGAGGAGCTGCTTGAGTCTGGCCAGATCATCAGTCTCGATGAGTTTGTGGCACAGGAACCGCCAGAAGTGCGCGAGGAGTTGCGCGCGTTTCTCGAATTCAATCTGACGCTCGGTGAACTGGACGAGCCGGTGGCGCCGACGGCAACAGAGGAATCGCTTACCGATCGCGCGCTGGCACTGGCGCACGCTGCCTGGGAGCGTGAACTCCGCGGCGAACCGACGCGAAACCTGACCGATCTCCGCCGGGAGCGACAGTTGACTGTCGGGCGTCTGGCGCGACAACTGAGGCTGCCGGCAGGTTTGCTGGCGCGTCTGGAGCGTGGCAAAGTGAGCGCAACCACTATTCCAGAGCGGTTGATCGAGCGTCTTGCCGGTGCGTTGCACACACCGGTCGCTACAATTCGGGCAGCGCTGCTTGCGCCGCCGCCGGTCAGCGCTTCAGCCCGGTTGCACGCTGATGATGGCATCATCGAGCCGGAAGAGCCGACAGTCAGTTTTGCACAGGCATTTGCCGACAGTGCGCCAACTGAGGAAGAGCGCGCCGCATGGGCTGATGTGCTATGAGCGTTCGCCGACAACAGATCCGTGCTGCGGCTCGTGATGTGCGCCGCTCCTACTGTGAGCGCGTCGGCAGTAATGATCTCAACCATCCGCTGCCGCTCGATACCCTTGTAGAGGAAATCTGGGGATTGACAGTCGTCCGGGATGTGCTCGCTGCCGGCATTCAGGGAAAGGTCGAGCCGGAATACGACGTCATCCGGGTGCAGCGTGATCTTTCACCGACCCGTCAGCGCTTCGTGATAGCCCACGAGATTGGTCATGTGTGCCTCGAAGGGTTGGATGCCGGTCCGTTCCGCGATACCGACGAAACGCTCGATGAGTGTGCCGCCGGCGCCGACGATGAGACAGCGGTTCGTTCGTACAACAGGCGCGAGCGACGCGAACAGGAGGCGAACCTGTTTGCACTCGAACTGCTCGTGCCGGCGGAGGAACTCTGGCAGGCGGTTCAGCAGGCGGACTGGAGCTTTGAGTCGCTTGCAGCGCGGTTTGCTGTCTCAACCGATGCTATCCGCGCGCAATTGGTGAATGTCTGCTGTCTCGATCCGCTGACCCCATCCGACGAATCGACCGTTACCCGACATACGTCGTTCACGCTGGACCCGGAGCAACAAGCGGCAGTCGATGCGCCGCTGCCGCTGCTGCTTGCGGCTGGACCGGGTACCGGGAAGACGCGCAGCATTGTGGCGAAGTATGTGTCACTGGTGCGTCAGGGGGTTGATCCGGCATCGATCCTGGCGCTGACATTCTCGAACAGGGCCGCGGAGGAGATGCGCGAGCGGATCATTGCTGCACTGCGCCAGGCAGCGCCACGCCTTGCCGGACGTGTCGAGATCAATACGTTTCACTCATGGGGGCTGAATATCCTGCGCATCTACGGGGCGCGACTGGGGTTGCCGGCAGATGTGCGGCTTCTCGATACTGCCGATCTCTTTCTTCTGCTCTCGAAGCGCCTGGACGATCTGCGCCTGGCGTATTTCAAGGATCTGCGCGAACCGACCCGTCATCTGGTGACGATTATTCAGGCGATCAGCCGGATCAAGGATGAACTGTGGTCGCCGGAAGAGTTCGCGCGTGCGGCAGAGCAGGAAGCGGAGCGCCTGATCAGACAGGCGGAGCAGGATCATCCCGGTGTTTCCCGCAAAGCGACAGAGGCGCGCGAACGCGTAGTGCGGCAGGCAACCGCGTTACGCGAACTGGCACAGATCTACCCGCGCTACGAAGCGATCCTGCGCGAGGCAGGCGCGCTGGACTATGGCGATCTGATCGTATTGCCGGTGAGGGCGCTGCACGATCCGGCAATCGCTGCCGATCTCCGTCGGCGTTACCACTACCTTCTGGTCGATGAATTTCAGGATATCAACTACGCTTCAGGCGAGTTGATCCGCCTGCTCGATGGTGGACGCGGACGGGTGTGGGCGGTTGGCGATGCCTGGCAGAGCATCTATCGCTTTCGTGGTGCATCGGCAGCCAATCTCGATGAGTTCCTGCACCATTACCCGACGGCGCAGGTTCGCCATCTGACGCGCAACTACCGCTCATTGCAACCGATCCTCGATGCCAGCGCCGCAGTGATGGCCAGCGATCCTCGCGCTGCAACCCGTCCGTTGCTGCAAGCGCAACGCACCGGCGGTGGTCACGCGGTTATCGAACTGGTTGCACCGCGTAGCCAGGATGAGTATGCAGCAATTGCGCACGACATTCTGCGCCGGGTGCGATCCGGTCGAGGCAGGAGATTGCCGCGCTGTACCGTACAATCGTGGATGCTGCACTGCCGGAAGATGCGACGTGCACTGCGTCGTCCACCCCTGGTCATTCGCCGCTGGCGTTTCCGCGACCACGCAGTGCTTTGCCGCACCCACGAGCAG
Organism: Roseiflexus sp.; assembly: GCA_017743475.1. Taxonomy (GTDB): domain Bacteria; phylum Chloroflexota; class Chloroflexia; order Chloroflexales; family Roseiflexaceae; genus Roseiflexus. Next base: position 50,909 of record JAGHYV010000021.1, read on the forward strand.
GCAAGCGCAATTGCTGCTGTGCTTGAAACGCACGGGATCCCGGTCGATCATCCGGGCAACGTATTCGAGGCGTCAGAGGTCAAGGATGTCCTGGCAATCTGTGCCCAGATCGGATCGACGAACAGCGCCGGTCTGCTGCGAGCTTTGACGATGCCTGATCACCGTCTTGATCCTGACAACCTCAACCTGCTTGTCCACCTGGCGCGACAGACGCAACAGGCGCTTCCACGCGCCGCGCGCGATCCGGCGGTTCTTGCGCAGTTGAGTGAAACTGCCCGGCAGACGCTTGCACGGGTTCAGACTATCGTCGAAACGCTAGAGAGAGAAGGGGATGTCTGGCACGCGCTGACGACCTATCTTTTCGAGCAGAGTCAGACGATGCGGCAACGGTTGAACCGTGCTGCGCAGGGTGAGTATGCTGCACAACGGGAACTCGCCACACTCGGTCAGTTGATTACGATTGCGCGCAACTTTGTGCGTCATGCGACGCCGGAGGAGTGCAGTGCGCCACACTTTATCGCCTACATTCGCGCATTGCGCGCTGCCGGTGTACAACCACGACCGTTGATCGGCGGGCAGGCGGATGCCGTGCGGGTTATGACCGTCCACGCTGCGAAGGGGCTGGAGTTTCCAATTGTGTATGTACCGGGATTGCAGGAGGGGCGCTTCCCGGCGCGGGGCCATCAGCGTGGATTGTCATTGCCTGCCGGTCTTATTCGCGGTTCGGTTGAGCCTGAAGACCGGGAGGAGCGCTACCTTCTCTATGTGGCGATGACTCGCGCACGTGACCGGTTGGTGCTCAGTCGCGCACTGACGCGGGGCAATGGCGAGAGACCGGCGGAACGTTCTTCACTGTTACCCGGCGATGGTCACGGGAATGGCGCGCCCTGGACTGTTCGATCGGTCGTCGGCGCGGCAACCTGTCCGAATCCAGCGCCTGCGATGCGGCTGCACGACACGCCAGCGCCACGGATGCCGTTACCGGCTTCGAGTATCGATCTCGACGGTTGCAAACGGCGCTTTCTGTATCAGTACGTATATCAGTTGTACGACGATCTTTCGCCGTTTTTACGTATGCATCAGGCAATCCGCGAATGCGTCAAGACGCTGACGGAACAGGCGCGTGCGGGTGTTCTTCCCGCCAATGACGATGCAGTGCGATCGCTGGTATACGGTCAGTTGCAACGGTATGAACTCGACACAGTGCTCTATGCCGGAGACTACGCCGCCGAGGCGTTGCAGCACGTTCAGGTGGTGTGGAATGACCTGCGGAGCGGACGGATTGCGCCTGAGCGGGTAGACCGGCGCGTGATGGTGCGGCGACCGGCTGGTGTGATCGAAGTGCGGATTGATCGTGAGGAGACGCAGGACGGGGTGACGCGATGGGTATGGGTGCGACCCGGCGCGCCGCGTGGCGATGATCATCTCTCGGAACGTATGATCCTGTATGCGCTGGCGCGTCAGGAAGTGGGTCATCCCCCTGATGAACTTGCGATTGCCTTTACCGGAACAGGTGAGACGGTGCGGGTCACACACTCCGAGCGGGTGCTGTCAAACCATACAGCAAAGATTGATCGCCTGCTTGAAGCGATGCGTGAGCAACGCTGGGAACCATCGTTTGGTCCACAGTGCGACGCCTGCCCTTTCAACCTGATCTGTCCGGTATGAACGTTGGAACGTTGGAACATTGAACGTTGGAACGTTATGTTACCCCCTCCAGTAGCGTGGCGCAACCCCTTCATCGAGGTCAACATCAGACAGATTGGCGATGGTCAGTTCACCGCGCATATCGAGATATTCGACATACGCCCCGGCTTTCTGCAATGCCAGTAGTTCCTCATACCCGTTGACGCCAGGGTAGAGCGCAGCAGTGAGTTCTGCGATCGTGTGCGGTTCGCGGCACAAGGCGCGCACCTGATGGAGCCGCTGGTCCTGCGCATCGATAATGCGCATAATCCAGTCGTGGATTTGATCCATTGGCGCACCATGCCCGCCAAGCGCCAGGCGAATGTCGGGCAGCGCGTCAATCATACGCAATGCCCTGAGGTAGTGGTCAAGACCGGTAGAGAGGGTAATACTCTCTGGCGGCAGGAAGACCGACGTCTGCGGCAGGACATGGTCGGCGCTAAGGAGCACATCGCCAATCTGAAGGCAGACCTGTCCCGGACAGTGACCGGGAGTATGATAGACGCGGAAGAGATCATCGATCACATCCCCCTCACGGAACGTTGTGGCGACATCGACCGAACGGAACAGATTCTTGCTCCAGCTATACAGTTGCAGCAGAATTGTCTGCTTTGCAGGTGACACGCCAGCCCGGCGAAGGAATGCGGCAAGAGCGCGGCGTGCCAGGACAAACCGCTCCTCGTGATGCGTCAGGACACGCCGGTCGAGTTCATGAACGGCAATCGGGGCGTCGGTCAGGCTGCGCAGCGCCGTCAAACCGCCATAGTGGTCGATATGAGCATGGGTAATAATCACCCGCCGCAGATCGGTCCAGGTCAGACGTTCATTCCATTCTGAACGCAGTGCAGCAAATGCAGCGCGCAGATCGGCATCACTGTCGCCCAATCCGCTGCCGGTATCGACAAGCGCTGCATAATCGCCAGCAATGACCACATACACGTTTGCTGTCATGGTCGGAAAAACACGAATCGGCAGGCGATAGATGCGGACACCGCCAGGCGCTTCGTGACGGGTAATGGTCTCAGGGAACACGATAACTCTCCTCCAGACGGGTAGACAGAGCAGATGCCGCTGCAGCGAGCGGCGCAAGTCCGGCACTACGCGCAAGACGAGCAGCGCTGCGCAGATGTGCCAGTACTGGTACGGGATCGCCGAAGTCGCGTTCGATGCGGGCAACTTCAATGACGGTGCGGACATACTCCGGCAGGAGTGCCCGTTGCACCGTGTAGTGGAGGGTGTGCAGCAGCATCGCCCGCGCCCCCGGCAGGTCGTTGTGCAGCGCTGCGAGGCGTGCTATACCATGGTGTGCGCTGACATAGATAAAACCGTACAGTTGATGCGGCGCCCGCAGTGCCTCATGAAAGTACGTACTGGCGCTGGTTAGGTCGCCGCGCGCCAGCGCCACCATGCCCATCCCCACGGCGACGCTGGCACGGTGTGACTGAAACGCTGCTACGCCAGCGAGACGCGCTGCCATTTCAATGAAGCGCTGTTCTGCCTGCGCCAGGCGATCATTGATCAGCCAGAGGAAGCCCTGATGAATGCGGGGCCAGATCGAGGCCCATGCCGCTTCGGATGCTCGCGCGGCAGTTTCCAGGCTGCGCTCCAGCCAGATGGTTGTTTCGTCAGGCTTGCCAGCAAGTGCGTTCAGGTGCGCCAGTTGCAATGCTGAGACGACGGCAGCTGGCGCCTGACCGGTCTCAACTGCCAGCGTATATGATTGTGTCAGACAAGGACGTGCGTCGCGTAGCAATCCCTGCATCAACGCTGCCCATCCGATCTGGAACAATGCTGCTGCCGCTTCATCAGGACCGAGCAGTTTGGGCAACTCTTCCGCCGGATTGCCTGGAACAGGATCTGCAATCGTAAATGACGGCCATGCCTGCCACATGGTATGCGCGTTATCGACGGGCAGCGGATCAGTGCAGCGGTTTCGTCGGTCACCTGTTTCACGTGAAACAGTTTGTCCATTGCGCGGATAACCGCCCTCCTCCTGACGGTCGTGCCGGGAAGCGTGCGAGCGTCGAATACCCTCAGGATAGGCGTCGGGTTGCAGGATCAACGCCGTGCGTCGGAGCATATCGGTAATCGACGGTGCGCGATCCGACGTCTGTCCGCGCGCTGCATGAGCAGCGCTGATCGCTGCCGCTCCAGCCAGATCACCCATCAGTGCGCGCAACAGCACTAATCGACGTGGCGCGACGAGCGCTGGCGGCGTAAGTCCGCGGCGTTCCGCCCACTGCTCGTAGCGCATCGATGTTTCCTCCAATCCCTCCCAATCAAGCAGGGTCTCGCACGTCAGCAACCGTCCGGCAAAGGCGCGTTGCATCATCTCGACCGGTGCTTCAGCGCCGAGACGCTCGCCTGCTTCGATAGCGGCATCATAGTGTTGCAGCGCTTGACGGTACCCGAACGCACGTCGCGCATAATCGCCAGCATCAATCGCATAGCGCAGTACATCGCGATCAGCAGAACGCCCGGCCTGGCGAAAATGATAGGTGATCTCAGCAGCACGATCCGGTCGATTCCCTTCAAGCGCTGCCATCGCAGCACCGATCCGATGGTGCAACCGCCGACGCTGTGGGGCAGAGAGGGTGGCCGCAATGATCGAGCGTACCAGGTCATGGTTGAACGCAAGGTGTGTGTCGTCGCTCTCGACGAGTATCTGACGTTCAATCAGGATCTGCGCGGCTTCGAGCGCATCCGCGCCCCCCAGATGTTCGATCAGGTCGAGTGACACTGGACGACTGATCAGCGCCAAATGTTCCGCCAGATCGCGCGCATGCGGCGGCAATCGATCAAAGCGCGCCCGCACCAGTTCACGCATCTGCGGCGCTTCGGTCGGGTCGGGAAACGGCATACCTGCTTCAAGGTCGGGCAGCAGCGTAGCAAGCGACGTCACCCCGCGACTCTCCAGTAATGCCTGGACTGTCACCATCAATGCCAGAGGATTGCCACCGGTGCTGGCAACCAGCTGGGGCGCCAGATGCGCGACTCGCCCGGTCTCGACTCCGGCAAGTCCGGCGAGAAGTTCGGCGACCGCCGATGCATCGAGGCGATCCAGCACCAGCGGGCGCAGGATCATATCGCGTCCCAAGGTGCGCAACAGATTGTGGAGCGCCGGATTGTCGCTCAGTTCATCGGCACGGTATGCCAGGATGAGCAACAACGCCCGGCGTGACGCCTGACGGGCAAGACGCCCCACTGTCGCCAGCGTCGCATCATCCGCCCACTGCGCATCATCGAGTGCAACGACTAGCGGGAGTGTGCGCGCTAGCGCAAGCGCCAGTTCACACAAACCGTCAATCTGTCGGTTACGCCGTTCCTCAGGTGGCACATCTGGCAGTTCAGGCAGATCCGGCAGCCGTTCTCGCAACACCGGAAAAAGATCGGCGATCTGCGCCAGTGCAAACTGCGGCAGTTGACGAAGACGATGATCCGGTACATTACGCAGCAGTGGGCGCAGCATCTCGCCGACTGCAGCAAAGGGCAACCCCTGATCCAGCGGCGTAGCGCGCAGTTCAAGCGTAAATGCACCCCGCTCAGCGGCAGTGCGCAGCGTTTCTGCTATCAGGCGCGTCTTCCCGATCCCTGCTTCACCAACGATGGTGACAATACCGCCGCTGCGCCGATCAAGATCGGCGAGCCAGCTGCGCAGTAACGCCAGTTCCTCCTGACGCCCGACAATCGGTGTTGCTGCCGATCCCGATAACCGTTGTCCAACATGTGGACTGCGCAGTTCGATCCGCTGTCGATCATGACGGTTTTCACGCAATGGGAAGACCATAGCAGACGCATAGGAACCAGGATCGCCGCGCAGGATCGCCGTATGCAGCGCCTGTGTCTGAGGGGACGGTGCAGCGCCCAACTCGTGGTCCAGCAGATGACGATAGCGCTCGTAACTTTGAAGTGCGCCAGCCGTGTCGCCTGACCGCGCCTGCGCCAGCATCAGGATGCGCCAGAGCGGTTCAGCGAGCGGCGCAATGGCAATGCCACGACTGGCAAGCGCTGCCGCAGCCATCGGATCGCCACGGTCAAGTTTGATCTCCGCTACACGACGGAGTGCGTCGAGGTAGCGTGCGCGCAATCGCTCGCGCTCCATCGCTATCCACGCCAGTTCCTGCTCATCTTCGAGAAAATCGCCGCGATAAAGCGCAATCGCCCGCTCCAGGTCCGCCTCACCCTGCTGCATCGAACCAGTCGCCTGACCACCAGCGAGTGGCTCGGTCAGCGTCAGAAACTCATCAACATCGATCCAGGCGCCGCTCTCTCTGTTCCAGGCATACCCGCCCGAGCGGGTCAGAATGTACCGGCGTGAGGCGCGGTCAGCCTCTGGTTCCAGCACACGACGCAGATTGCTGATTGCGCTCCGCAGGTTCACTGACGCGCTGGCGCTGTCCGAATCGGGCCACAGCCATTCGCACAATCGCCCGGAAGCAATAACACGTCCTCGGGTTGCAGCAAGAATGGCAAGCAGACGCTGCTCCTGCCGGGAACGCCAGACGGAGTCGGGTAGCGTGCGATCACCGATCTGCACGGTTAACGAGCCGAATAACGCAATCTTGAGCGGCGCATCCATACCCGTCTTCCCACCGCAACGCCATGATGCAATGCAGCATGAGTATACCACGCCCGGAATGCGTTCGCAGAGAATGACAGGCGCGGAGTGCAGGCGGAGTATAACGCACCGTAAAGAGCTGCGCAAGACATTTCATATTCCTGGACGCCTGTCTGGTTCTATGGTACACTGATGCTATAAGCTTGAATCAGGCGCATCTGTTGCTTCAGGATTTTCGCCCCGACCGTTGCGGTCGGGGCATTTTACGGGTGAACGAGATGATCCGACGGAACAATATTCGGAACATTGCGATTATTGCCCACGTGGACCATGGCAAGACCACGCTGGTCGATGGGATGCTGCGTCAGGGTCGCATTTTCCGCGATAATCAGCAGGTTGCTGAGCGCGTGCTGGATTCGAATGATCTGGAGCGCGAACGCGGCATCACAATTATGGCGAAGAATACTGCCGTCACCTATCGCGGCGTCAAGATCAATATTGTCGATACGCCGGGACACGCCGACTTCGGCGGGGAAGTTGAACGTGTGATGAATATGGTCGACGGCGTGCTGCTGCTGGTCGATGCTGTTGATGGTCCTATGCCGCAAACGCGGTTCGTGCTGCGCAAAGCATTGCAGGCGGGGCATCGCGCGATTGTCGTCGTCAACAAGATTGACCGTCCCAACGCCCGCCCCAACCACGTCGTCAACGAAACGTTCGACCTGTTCGTTGAACTTGGCGCCACTGATGAGCAGGCGGAGTTTGCAACCATTTACACGAATGCGCTCAAAGGGGTCGCCGGTCGATCACCGCTCAAAATCCACGACTCGCTTGAGCCGCTGTTCGACGCTATCCTCGACCAGATACCTGCACCAGAGGTCGATCCAGACGGACCGGCGCAACTGTTAGTGACCAATACAGTGTACGACGATTACAGGGGAAAGATTCTGATCGGACGCCTGCGGCGTGGTGTGTTGCGCAAAGGGCAGATGGCAGCGCGGATTGCGCGCGATGGCAGCATCACCACGGCAAAGATTAGTCAACTCTTTGTCTTCAATGGGCTGGAGCGGCGTGAGGTCGAAGAAGTTACGGCGGGCGACATTATCGCTATCGCCGGGATTGGCGACGCCAGTATTGGGGATACTATCAGCGATGCCCATTATCCGGAACCGCTGCCGCCAATCGTCGTCGAAGAGCCAACGGTGCGGATGACCTTCAGCGTGAATACCAGCCCCTTTGCCGGACGTGAAGGGACACACGTGACGTCGCGGAAACTGCGCGAACGTCTCTATCAGGAACTCGAACGTGATGTGGCGTTGCGCGTTGCCGATACTGCCTCGCCCGACGCTTTCACAGTCAGCGGACGCGGTGAATTGCACCTCACCATCCTGATCGAGAAGATGCGCCGTGAGGGGTACGAGTTTCAGGTGTCGCGCCCCGAAGTGATCTTCAAAGAGATCGATGGCGTTAAGTACGAACCGATTGAACAGGTCGAACTGGAAGTCGCCGAACAGTATCAGGGCGCAGTTATCGAGTTGATGGGACAGCGGCGCGGACAGATGCGCGATATGAGCATCCGTGATGGCGGATCGGTCCACATGATCTTCCACGTTCCTACCCGCGGCCTGCTCGGTTTTCGCCAGACGTTTCTGACGGCGACGCGCGGCGAGGGGGTGATGAACTCGCTGTTCATCGGTTATGAACCGCTGGCGGGCGAGATCGTCACCCGCACCAATGGCTCGCTGATCGCTTCCGAAAGCGGCGTCGCTACGGCTTACGCCCTCAACCAGGTGCAGGAACGCGGCACGCTCTTTATCACGCCTGGCACCGAGGTCTACGAGGGTATGATCGTCGGACAACACATCCGCGAGCGTGACCTGGAGGTGAATGTCTGTCGTCGTAAGCATCTGACCAACATCCGTTCTTCGACGGCGGAAGAAGGGATCCGGCTGGAAACGCCGCGCATCCTGAGCCTCGACGATGCCATTGAGTATATCAGTGACGACGAGTTGGTCGAAGTGACGCCAAAGAGCATCCGACTGCGCAAGCGGTTGCTGACCCTCAACGAGCGTCAGCGTGAGCAGAAACGACGCGAGATGATGCTGGCAGGGGAACGGTAAAGAGCGCAGGTGCGCCGGGAAGGGGTGGATGTCACCGGCGCTCTTCTTCTGCTCGTCCCCGGTGCCAGCAGCGCAGCCGCCGCCCCTTCCCGGCAAGAACGAACCATCGCTGTCTTCTTTCGCGAAACGCAGAACTGGGTCGCCCCCCTTCCACGACTTCTGGAGCGGGAATGGCGGTCTGCCGATCTTCGGGTATCCCCTCTCCCCGACCGATCTGATGACCAGCCCCGACGACGGTAAGGTCTACGCCACCCAGATCTTCGAGCGCAATCGCCTGGAGTACTACCCCGAAAATCCGGCGCCGTACCGCGTCCAACCTGGTCGTCTGGGCGCCGAGGTTCTGCAGAAGCAGGGCCGCAACTGGCAGCATTTCCCCAAGGGCGAGCCAGGCGCGGTTGCGACTTCTCCCAGAGGGACGGAGAGGTTCTGATTCCGGGGAGAGGCAGCGATGTTCTTATGCACAGCCAGGCGAGTGTGGAAGGATTCAATCCCGGCTGCGCCGATGTCGGCGGGGTGGCATTTGTGGTAGAACTGGATGGAGCGTCGGACACAGTCCACGTAAGCATTCTCGGTGCGGATGGAATAGTGTTTGAGGCGCAGCGCATCCCGGACCTGGTCTGACAGTTTCCTGGGTTTTTGTTCCATCATTCCATCAGATCCTCCTTGACAGATGGCTATTCTGGTGTTACGTTACATCGGGACGCTGTTCGTATAAAGTAGCATAGTAGTCGCCACGAGTTACGATACAGGAACAGGATAATCTCCGCAAACGCAACCTCAGGGGCGGATTATACGGAATCCGTATAAGGCGTCCTGGAGGGGAGAATTTTCGATGATGAAAAAATATATTTTGTTTAGTCTCCTCATCGGAATAATAGCATTATCCGCGTGTACTTCAGGTCCATCTACGGTTGGGACGGCAATCACCACTACTTCTTCCCTGCCGACACAACAAACTTCTCCAACGTTCACACCTGAACCCACTGCTGAGCCGTATCTAACGGTTGGGGCAACCACTACCACTACTTCTTCCCTGCCGACACAACAAATCTCTCTAACGCTCACACCTGAACCCACTGCTGAGCCGTATCTCATAAAT